>JABTTZ010000001.1:603148-904722 GCA_015075625.1 Anaerolineales bacterium
GGATGGGGGCGAAATCGTTCATCACATCGGGATTGTAGGGTATGGCGTAATTCGGCGTGTGATCAATCGTGGTGATCCCGAACGACGCGGTATTCATACCAAGCGGGGCAAAGATCGCCTTGCGTGTGTAATCTTCCCACGCCATGCCGGTAATCCTTTCGAGGATGAACCCCGCCGCAACATGATTCTGGTTGCAATATTGCCACACCTCACCCGGTTTTGCCGTTGGGGTGATTTCCTTCATGGCAGCGACGGCGGCTTGGCGGGTGGCGGGGACGCTGTTGATCCACTGTTCATCGGCGCGGGGCAGCCCGCTGGTGTGGCTGATGAGGTGGCGCGTCGTCAGCAGTGGGGTGTACTCTGGGTTGGCAAGGGCGAAATTGGGCAAGTAGGTGGTCACTGGCGCATCGAGATCGAGTTTTCCCTGATCAACCAACTGCATGATCCCCATCGCCGTGAACGATTTGGAGACCGAACCGATTCCAAAGACTGTTTCCGCCGTCACCGGGGCTTTCGCGGCGGCATCACGATAGCCGTAGCCTTGTACGTAAACGACCTCGCCATCCTTGAGCAGCGCCATACCCAACCCCGGCACGCGATAGCGCTCCATCAGGGCGTTAACCGCCTGATCGATGGCGACAGTGTTTGTTTCGGCACGGGCGGGTGTA
This sequence comes from Anaerolineales bacterium, assembly GCA_015075625.1. Taxonomy (NCBI): domain Bacteria; kingdom Bacillati; phylum Chloroflexota; class Anaerolineae; order Anaerolineales; species Anaerolineales bacterium. The sequence continues at coordinate 603,817 of JABTTZ010000001.1, forward strand.
GGCAGGGCGGTGAAGGCGAGGGCGCAGATAAGCGCCACGACAAACACGAGGTGGGCAATGCGTTTCATGGGCAACATCCTTTTGAGGATAAGTCTCTCCCTCCAAGTACGTGTTTCGATCCGTTATGTTTCGCGAAAGGGGAGGTGTCTCTACAGAGGTGGGGAAGGGAATTGTCCTTGTAAACGGCGCTGCCCCTCCCAACCTCTTGGAATGAAGGTCTATTCTATACGGTGGGCTTTGTGGGGGAAAACAAAACGTCCACAAACCATGTTGTGGACGTTGACCGACAGGCAATGCGTTATTGCTATAGTCGGGCTCGACGGGTCTCGAACCCGCGATCTTCGGCTTGACAGGCCGACGTGTTAACCACTACACCACGAGCCCTTACATGGGCTGATGATACATCACGCCCCCACAGGATGCAAGGGTGAACTTTTCCGTGGGAGGTAGGGAAACAGTTGGGTTTCGGCGGTAAGGCGGTGGGGTAAAGCGCAGGGACAAAAGGCGTGTCCGCAGCTAGAAAAAGGAATATCTGCCAAGAAGGGGTAAACGCAAATGTGACCCACTTGGCTGTGTATGGTGACGGGTTTGGTTCAGAACCCCTATCCCCCCCGGTTACTGCGCAGCAGTTGCCTTTCCCTCCTTGCAGGGAAAGAGGGCGAGAGTTCCTCTCTGTGTTAGGGGGTGGGGGCAAGCCCCGAAGGGGTGGTTACTCCTAGCCCGCTGCTTTCGCGGCGGGCGACCACACAGGGTATGAGCAATTCCCCCGAATCTCTGTTGCCCGCCGTCACGCTCCGGCGTACACTTCACAATATTCATAAAACTACCAATCTTCACTCAATTTCATCTATTTTGTGACATATCACGTTAGAATAAGGTTTGACTTGATTCAGGGGCGTGCAGTTTATTTCCAATAGTGTGATCCTATGTCGGTACTGGCATCCAATTCATCCTCAGATACCGCCGCAATGAGCGCGGCAATTCTCGATCATCTGCGCGGGGCGCTCTCTCTTGAGGCAGCGGCTGACTGGTTGAATATCCCCGTCGAAACATTCAAGGCGCACCTCGATACCTTTTTGCAAGGCGGCGCACGCGCTCTTGGTGGGACGGGGATGGAAGACCACGAGACCACTGGCAAAATTATGGCGCTGAGCGCCGTCAACCAGATGCTTGGGACGATCCTCGTCTTGGATGACTTGCTACGCGAAGCGGTGGATGTCCTCAAAACGCTTTTCGGGTACTTTCCCTCCATCGGCTTGATCCAAGAGGACACAATCTTGATCAAGCATGGCTATTACGCCGACGAATCACGCTTGGAAAGCGGCTTGCGGCTCACCCTTGACAGCCGCCACCCGATGGCATGGTGCGCCCGCAACGGACGGCTGTTGAACATCCCCGATATGATCGAAGATTCCCGCTTTAACCCTGATAACCTCACCAATCAGGCACGTTCCTATCTCGTCTTTCCGCTCATCCTCAAGGGGACAACCCTTGGCGTGCTGATGGTGAACCACCTTGAGCCGCGCCATTTTGATAGCCGCGATGTCGCCGTCTTGGAGACGGTCTCGTTTCATCTGGCGGTGGCGGTTGAAAACGCCCTCTTGTTTACGCAGATAGATCGCCGCGTGATGCAGTTGGAGATGTTCCGGGGTATTGCCTCCCATGCCATTGAAGCGCGGGATATGGAAACGCTGATTCAGCACACGACGACAGCCGCCCGTGAGATGATGGGCTGCGATCTGTTGGGAATTGGTATTTTGGGCGAGCAGAATGAGTACCTGCTGCTTTCCAGCCAAGAATTTGGGCAGAGTCCTGTTCAACAGGTCATTGCCCTTGAAAGCGGCACATTGATTGCCGCTGTGGTCAACGGCATAAGCAGCCGCCATTACCCCAACCGCGCCCTTGCCGAAAATGATCAGGTGCGCTTTCAGGGTGCGCGGATGCAATCTGGTGTGTGCGTTCCCCTTCGCCAGCGCGGAGAGATGATCGGCGTCATTTTTGCCGAGAGCCGCCACCCCTATGCTTTTGATACGCACGATATTTCCACCCTCAAGTTATTGGCCGATCAACTCAGCGGGGCGTTGAATGGCGTCTCCCTTTTTGAGCAAACGCAGGCACAGTTGAACGAAATTCGGAAGTTTCGGCAGCTTGCCAATGAATCGAATGTGGGCATTGTCACCCGCGATGGCGAGGGCGTCATTGAATATGCCAACAGCGCCGCCGCCGAACTGTTTGGGGCTACTTCACCAGAATCGCTGAGTGGGCGCTTATTCAATGAATTTGTTGCCGACCCTGAGGCATGGGCAAAGGCAAACGAGCAGTTTACGACATGGGCGATGCAGTTGGGTGGTTGGTCGGGCGAAGTACGCCTTAAACCGGTTAATGACCAGGAGACGGTGGTTGAAATCTCCATCTTTCCTATCTTTGCCACCAATGGCGAGTTCATCAACTTTGGGATGATCCTCCAAGATGTCACCGAGCGCCGCGCCCTTAGCCAAGCGATGGAACAAGAAAAACTGCGCTTTGAGGCACTCTTTGAATCCACTGACAATGGCTTGATTGCATGGGATGAGCAGTGGCGAATTGTCCTTGTCAATTCCACTGCCGCGATGTATCTCGGCGTGCCGGGCGAATACCTTGAATCGCTCAGCCGCAGCAGCATTCGGCTTTTGCCGCCCCTCGAAAAAATTATGACCGCCGATGAGGATGTTCGCTTCGAGCTTGAGGGCAAGGTGCGCCGTATGGTGCGCTGCCGGCATATCCCCTGGCAAACGACAACCAGCAGTGGAATGCTCACCGTCATTTACGACGAAACCAGCCAAGCCGAGCTGGAACGCCAACGCGATGATATGCTCCATATGCTGGTTCACGATTTGCGCAGCCCGCTGCAAAGCGTCTTAAACGGGGTGATCTTTGCCCAAGAAGCGCTTGATGAAAAACACAACGAAGTGAATCCGGCGCGGGCGCTCAACTATCTAGGGAAGGCGGGGCGTGGTCTGGCACAGATCATGAGCGTTGCCGATAACCTGTTGCAGATTACCAAGTTGGAAGCGGGGATGATGCCCATCCAACCCTCACTGTTGGATGTTCGCGCCGTCTTGCAAGAGGTGGTCGATTCGCTCATTGGAAAAACCACCGCCGCCCGCCTGAACGCCGATGTGTGTGTGGATGCCAACGTGCCACCGCTCTCGGCAGATGGCGGCTTGCTGCGGCGGGCGCTGATCAATCTTTATGACAACGCGATCAAGTTCAGTCCACCCGGATCAACGATCACCCTCGCCGCCCACACCCTCCCCCCCGCCGATCCAAACGATCAGCGTGTGGGGGTTGTTCTCAGCATCACCGATGCCGGACCGGGCGTCCCCGAATCTTACCGCCAAGTCATTTTTGAAAAGTATGGGCAAGCGCCGAATCAAGAATCAGGGCAAAAAGGGACGGGCTTGGGCTTAGCCCTTTGTCGTCTTGTTGCCGAGGCGCACGATGGGCGTGTTTGGGTGGATGTTGGCGAACAGGGTGGGAGTACCTTTCACCTGCTCATCCGCGATACCCGCCGTGAAGCCGTCGCCTTCTCGTCCTAGCCTGCCCAACCATGTTGTGACACTGGGTTAGATCAAGATTGATATGGCAACTCCGGCTGGCTTTGGTACGATCTCTCACGGATAGGTAACCTAACCGAGTTATGATCAGCGAACCAACTGGCATTAGAATCCTCTATACGGCGTGCCTGCGCGGGCGAATCGACCTTCTGCCTAGCCTTCACACCTTCCTCACCACCCAACGCACCGAACGAACGATCCTTGTTGATCTAGGGCAATCCTGCGCGGTGGGAAGCTGGATTTGCGAGGTGACGGGCGGGCGTGGCATGTTGGTGGCAATGGATGCCCTCGGCTACGATGGCTTTCACATCGGACGCGCCGACGCCCTTTACCACTACCCAGAGATGGTCGTCAAAATGAAAGAGATCGTTATGACACCCTTCATCGCCGGCACATGGGCGGGGAGCGCCACGCGGGGGGGCGTCAAAATCGGGCTTTACAATGCGGCGGCGCTCGAACGGGTGGCAATCACCCTTGACCCGCATACCGATCTGCACCTCTTATTAAGTTTGGATCGCACTGCCGAAATGACCGCCAACCTCTTACAGGGGGAGCGTTTGGTCAGTTTGGCGTGCCTTCCCACAGCCCCCACAACAGCGCCGCTCATTGGGCAGCTTGACCTTGAACTGCTCCCTAATCCGCCGGGGATACGGGTCGTGAATCAGCGTCCCCTTGCTATCCCGCCGGAAACACCCCCTCACCCAACGATCTCCGGCGTGGTAGAATTCGTCCTCAGCGAAGCGCGACAGGCAGAACAGAAGCGAGGCGGGGCATGATCGCCCTGAAACCAATCACCGCAAAACTGGATACCTTTTTCAAGGTGGCGTCCTATCCCGAAAACTTTCGGGTGGCAACCACCCCGCCGGGCTATGATGCGCTCTTGGCACGCTTTGCCCTGCCAGAGTTTATCAATATCTCGTATAACGGGCTTTTCCTCAACAACACACCGGAAATTGACCGTGTGTACCTTGTTGTCTTTCCCAACCGCGATGTGATCGACCAGATTATTGCCCGTGAAGTGGAACGCGGCGCGCCGGGGGCGCTGATCTTCACTCATCACGCCGCCGATTATCCAGAAAGCCAGTACCCTTCTGCTGTTTACATCACCGAGCCGCAGTTGGAAGAACTGCGCGAACACCGCATCGCCTGTTATGTCTGCCACGCCCCGCTGGATTGCAACCCCGAACTCTCCACCAGTGGCGCCATTGCCGATGCTCTTAAACTCAAGGTATTAGGGCGTTTCGCCACCTATCATGGTGGGCAGTCTGGCGTGTATGGAAAATGGGGGGGCAGCGGCTTTGACGAACTGACGAAAAAGCTGATGGAAACGCATGACCTCCCCACCCTTCGCTATGGGAATATTCGCCACAATGGGCAGATTGTTCACAAGGTTGCCATTGTTGCTGGTTTTGGGGGGACGCCAGAATTCATCCAAGAAGCGGCGGCGCTTGGCTGCGATACGTTCATCACGGGCGAATGGTTTCCCTTTGGTCCCGGCGATTGGCGTGCCGAGTACCGCGAGAAAATGCGGGCGCTGCTGCCCACCATTCCCCTTAATCTGATCGCCACCTCCCATTACGCCAGCGAGATGATCGTCCTGCGGGACGGGATGAAGGCGTGGTTTCGGGAACACGCCCCCGGTGTGGAGATCGTTCTGATGACCCAGAAAGACCCCTGGCGATGAGCCGTCGCATCATTCTTCCGGTTGCCCTGCTGCTGATCAGCCTACTCATAAACAATAGCCAGCGGGTAGGCGCACAAACCGAGGGGACAGCAGCGATCACCGCTCCCGCCAGCGGCGAGACCGTCCTCGGCGTGGTGACCATCAATGGCACGGCGGCAAGCCCCAACTTTCAGCGCTACACGCTTGATTTCGCCCTTATGCAGAGCGCCGACGAGCTGTGGTTTCCCATTGCCGAGATCAGCCAACAGGTGACGAACGGCGCGTTGGCACAGTGGAATACACGCAATGTCCCCGACGGCGCATATCAGATTCGCCTCCGGGTCATCCTGCGCGATGGGAGCGTGGTGCAGACCTCCGTCCAGAATGTTCTGGTAGCAAATGCCAGCCAAACGCCGCTGCCCACGCCGCCCCAAGCGGCGACAACGCTGCCGGCAACGCCGCTGCCTACGGAGGGACCCTCGCCAACACCGCTGATCCAGCAGCCGCCGACGGGGACGCCCCGCCCAACGCTGGCGGTTTTTCCCACCGCCCCGCCGCCCCCCTCCGAAACCCCGCTGTCCTCGTTTGTCATTGCGGTGGATGCTATTCGGAATGCCTTTTGTACGGGCGTTTATCTGGCGGTGATTGCCTTTGGCATTGGCTTTCTCTATCGCCTTGTCTATGGGCGTTTGCGTCCCCGTTGGCGGCAGTGGGTGGCGCGTTGGCGGGGCGAGGAATAAAATGATCGCGATGAATAAGGATTTGCAGGCGTGACAGATTGCTACCTGATTGTTGGCTTGGGCAACCCCGGACGGGACTATGACAACACCCGTCACAATATCGGCTTTCGGGCGGCAGATGCCCTCGCCGCCGCCTATGGCTTCACCTTTGCCAAAAAACAGGCAAAGGGCATTCTTGCCGATGGGCTAATTGCCGAACGGAAAGTTATCCTCGTCAAGCCGCAAACCTACATGAATCTCAGTGGCGAAACCGTCCGCCCGCTGATTGATTTTTACCAGATTCCGCTGGCAAATCTGCTAGTGATCTCGGATGATTTGGACATTCCGCTAGGGACGATCCGTATTCGCGAAAAGGGCGGCAGCGGCGGACAAAAGGGCATCAAAAGCATCATCGATCATGTAGGGACACAGGAGTTTCCTCGCCTTCGGATTGGCATTGGCAGACCGCCCGGGCGGATGGACCCCGCTGCTTATGTGTTACAGCCCTTTGCCGCCAATCAACAGCTAGAGGTCTCGCTCACCCTAGACCGCGTGGTGAAGGCGGTGGATACATGGCTGCGGTTCGGTTTGGCGCTCATGATGACCCGCCACAACGGGACGACGGATGAGGCAGCACGAAACGCCGAGGCACAGCCCCCCGCCCCGCCAAAGGTAGCCGAAAAACCCCCAGAGAGCGTCGGGTAATTCGCTCGCGGTGTTCTTCCTCGGCGCCCGTTGGCTGCGGTTTTTGGTTGCGGCGATCTTGGTGATCGCTGCGGTGAGCCTTGTGCTTGTCAGGGGGCTGCCCTCCGTCAATAATTCTTATGCCGTGAATCCCTACCCCACCGACGAAATCGCTCTCCCTTTGAGGGTGGGGGATCGCCCCCCGCCCCTCCCGGGCGTCACCTTTGCCCCTTACCCGACGATCATCACCTTCTGGGCGACGTGGTGCGCCCCCTGTGAGGTCGAAATGCCCATCCTCCAGCGCCAATTTGAGGATTTAGCCGTGCGCGTCATTGGGGTGAACACCGCCGAGACAGCGACACATACCGACCTTCAGGCGTGGCTTGCCGCACGGGGAATCACCTTCGAGATCATCACGGATCGGGATGGAGCGATTGCCCGTGCCTATGGTGCGGGAAGGGCGCTCCCCGTGACGGTGTTCCTTGACCGAGAAGGGGTGATTCAGTTTGCCTGGGCGGGCGCCTTGCCCGAATGGGAAATTCGCCGTTGGACGTGGTGGATCGCGGCGCGGTAGGGCTACCCCTTCACCCAATCACCTTCTCACCTTCATCACTTCTTCACGAGGATTCAGGATACTTCCCCACAGGAGATTGATTCATGTCTTTAACCACCCATCCTGAGTCATACCACACTTACCTCTTTTTTCGCCCGTTGTGGCGCGTTGCGGCGCTGACGGTTATTCTGACTCTCGCCCTCTTTTTGCGCCTCGTCGCCATTGAGCGCGTGGGCGACGGGAACACCTATTACACCGCCGCCGTTGCCAGTATGCTGCAATCCTCCTCAAATTTCTTCTTCGCCGCTGCCGAACCGGGCGGATCGGTTTCTGTCGACAAACCACCGCTAGGGTTGTGGATTCAGGCGTTCTCGGCGCTGCTCTTTGGGGTGAGCGGTGTCAGTGTGACGCTGCCGCAGATCGTCGCTGGCGTCCTCTCGGTGCTGCTGCTCTACCACATTGTGGGGCGGCGCTTTGGGGTAAGGGCGGGGTTGATTGCCGCCCTTGCCCTCGCCGTAATGCCCGTGACGATTGCTGCGGATCGCAACAACACGATGGATTCCCTGCTTATTTTGACTTTGATCCTTGCGGCGTGGGCATTTCTACGGGCGACAGAGACGGGAAAACTACGCCCCCTGCTTGTTGGGGCGCTTTTGGTGGGGATCGGCTTCAATATCAAGATGCTGCAAGCCTATTTGATCCTTCCCGCGCTCTATAGTTTATACCTGTGCGGGGCATCCGTTGGCGTGCGGCGGAAGGTGCTTTCGCTTGCCCTTGCCAGCGTCGTCTTGGTGGGCAGTTCGTTGGCGTGGATCATCGTTGTGGAGTTGACCCCCGCCGCACAGCGTCCCTATGTGGGCAGCAGCCAGACGAACAGCGCCCTTGAATTAGCCATCGGCTACAACGGCTTGCAACGCCTTTTGGGAATGGATTTGGGGGGACGCGGTGGTACTATCCGGCAGTTTCCTCCCCCAAACGGCGGGAGCGGCGGGGCTGCTCCGGTACCTCCACTAGGGGGCGGCGGGCGGATGGGCGGCATGTTTGGCGGTGAGGTCGGTTCGCCCGGCGTGCTGCGCTTCTTTCAGCCCGAATTGGCGAACGAGATCAGTTGGCTGCTGCCGCTTGGGTTCGGGTTGGGGCTGCTATTGCTGATTGGGGAACGCCCCCGCCGCCCTCTGACAAACACGCACCGCGCCCTCATCCTATGGGGCGGTTGGCTGGTGACGGGCATCGTCTTTTTCAGTGTCTCAGAGTTCTTCCACGCCTACTACTTGGCGACACTCTCGCCAGCGCTTGCCGCCCTGCTTGGGATTGGGCTGAGTCGCCTTTATGAACGCGCACAAACGCGGCAGTGGCTCACCGTGATGCTTATCGCCCTTTGTTTGGGAACACTGCTCTACCAAATCGCGGCAGCGATGAGCTATGGGCTGCCCCTGCCTGTGCTGCTGATCGGTCTTGTGGGGGTGATCGTTTTGTTCGTCCTAAGCGGGCTGTGGCTGGCATGGCGACCATCCTTCGGGGCGGGGCTTGCTGCCGCGCTCATGGCGGCGGTGTTTGCCATACCCACCGCATGGGGGGCGCTCACAGCGCTTGATCCCCAAGTGAACAACGTCTTGCCCAGCGCCTATGCGGGCGGGCGAGGCGGTGGCGGGAGCATGGTTGCCTTTGGTGGGGGAAACCCACCATCCTTGCCGGCGGGCGGGCTGCCCGCTGGCGGTGGTTTCTCAGACAGAATGGGCGAGGTAAACGCCGAAATGCTCGCCTACCTTGAGGAACATACTACTAAGACGAAATACCTCGTGGCGGTCAGCAGCGCCATGACGGGCGCACCGCTTGTCCTAGAGACACACCGCCCCGTGTTGTATTTGGGCGGCTTCACCGGCAGTGACCCGATTCACAGCGCAGAGAGCATCGCCGCATTGGTGAAGGCGGGTGACCTACGCTACGTCTTAGCGTCGGGGATGCCGATGGGGGGTGCGGGAGGTGAAGGCGATCAGGGCGTCATGGCGTGGGTGGGGGCAAATTGCCAACGTGTCGAAGGGCTGACAACCACCCCAAACTTAATTGGGATCGGGGCAACCCTGTTAGGTATGGGCGGGGGAATCACACCCGGCTTGTATGCCTGCGGGGGGTGAGTCATACCCCAAATCCCCGCACCCATAGTTCCAGCGTTACTAACCGCCAAATAAGCTCCGTTTGGGAGGTGCGTCCGGCGAAATGCCCATCGATCAGCCGCCTGTAGACCACCCCATCAAGGTAGGGGCGTTGGCGGGCGGCGGGGTCATAGAGTACCTCGCGCAGCCGTTCGCGCAGCGCCCCTTCAAACCACGCCCGAATGGGCGTCCCAAAAGGTTTTTTCGCCCGATCCCGAATCGGCGCGGGCAGTGTTTCATCCATCGCCGCCCGCAGTAAAAATTTGTTCCCCTTCAGGCGGATGGCGGCGGGAATCGTCCCCACTAGTTCCATCAAAATGCGGTCAAAGAAGGGGACGCGCCCTTCCAGCGAGTGTGCCATAGAGACTTTATCGGCAGAGAGCAGCCCATTGCCCGGCAGCCAGAGGTACATCTTCAGCCAGTGGATCAGGTTCTCCGCCATTGTTTGTGGCGCACGGGCTAAGAGCGCCTGAAATACACTAAAGGCGCGCCCGCCTTCGGGCAGGCACAGCAGCGAACGCCGCAGCCCATCGGTGAACACCGTCCCATCAAACGCCATTGTCCGCCACAAGTGATGCACCTCGTCCGGCTCAAGGCGGTGATAGGCGGGCGGGAAAAGATTCGGCACTGCGCCCACAAACCGCCCCTGCCTCAGAAATGGGTAAAGTCCCTCAGCGGAGCGGATCGCTCCCCGTGCCGCGTTTCGCAAGAGCGCGGGAAGAAGACGGCGAATCGTCGCCGCTTGCCGTAGGGCGCGAGGGAGATCGCGGTAGAGCGCGTAGCCGGCAAAGAGTTCGTCGCTCCCGATCCCGTTCAGGACAACCTTCACATGCCGTCCGGTCAGTTCGGAGAGCGCCAAGAGCGACACCGCTGAAGGATTCGCGTTCGGCTCGTCGTGGGCGTAGACATAGCGCTCGACATGCCCCCACCAATCCGCCGCCGTCAGGGTCAGTTCATGGTGGGTGCCGCTGAAACAGGCGGCGCTGGCACGGGCAGCGCTCAGTTCATCGTCGGGGTGATCGCCGTCACTGTAGCCGACGCTGAACGTCTCAATCGTCCCTGACAGTTCCCCCGCCATGAGCGCCAACAGGGTTGCCGAATCGACCCCGCCGCTGAGGAACAACCCTAAAGGGACATCGCTTCGCAGGTGGATGGAGACGGCTTCGCGCAGCGTTGCCCGCACGCGCTCCACCGCCTCTGCCTCGCTCATGGGCTGTTCGGGATAGGTCATTGCCCAATGCTGAATCGTCCGCACGGCGCCCTTTTCAACAACAAGCGCTGTTCCGGGGTCAAGGCGCCGAATCCCCTCAAAAGGCGTCTCGTCGCCTACCATGAACCCATAGGTCAGGTACGTTTCGAGGGCGGGTAGATTCAGGATGCGGGGAACGTCGTCTCCATAGGCAAAGAGCGCCTTCACCTCGCTGGCGAAGATCAGAACATTTCCCACCTGAGCAACATAAAGGGGTTTGATCCCGATGTGGTCAACCGCTAAGAGAAGGCGCTCCCGTCGGGAATCCCACAGGGCAAAGGCATACATCCCACGCAGGTGATCAAAGAGAGTCAGATCGTGATCTTCATAAAGATGGAGGATCGTTTCCGTGTCGGAGCGGGTGCGGAGGGCATGTCCCCGCCCCTGAAGGGTGGTTTGCAGTTCGCGGTAGTTGTAGATTTCGCCGTTGAAAACGATCTGAAGGGTGGTATCTTCATTGGCAATCGGCTGATCGCCGCCCGCCACATCAATGATGCTCAGGCGGCGCATCCCAATTCCTACCGCACCTGAAATGTAAAACCCCTCCCCATCCGGTCCGCGGTGGCGAATGGCGTCTGCCATCCGTTTGAGGCAGGCGGGGTCGATGGACTTGCCTTCTAAATCAATCGCGCCGACAATGCCACACATACCGTTTTGAGGAACTCCCTCTGCCTATCATTGCTCTGCCATCGTTGCAAGGGAGGAAGTGTACCACAGGCGGATAAGGCATCCCGATATACTATAATTCAATCGCATTACCTGCGAAGGATGAAGTCACTATGCGTCTTTACGACATTACCCGCACCATCTCCCCCACGTTGGCGGTTTTTCCCGGCGATACGCCCTTTTCCGCCCAACGGATGCTCTCACTGGCAAACGGGGACTCGGTGAATCTGTTCGCCCTGACGATGACCGCCCACTGTGGGACGCACGCCGATGCTGTCTACCACTACAGCGATGCGGGGATTCACCCCGATCAGCTTCCCCTAGAGCGTTATCTCGGCGCGGCACAGGTCGTCCATATTTCGCGCACGCACGGCGGGATCACCCCTGACGACCTGAGCGGCATTGATCTTCGTCTTGCCCCGCGCCTGCTCTTTCGGACACGAGCAAGCGTCCTCACGGATGATCAGTGGGATGGTGATTTTGTTCACCCAACGCCCGAACTTGTTGATTACGCCGCCGATCAGGGGGTGTTTTTGGTGGGGGTTGATACGCCCTCTGTGGATCACCCTAGCAGCAAGACACTGCCCACCCACCGCCGCATGTACGAGCGCGATATTGTGATCCTCGAAAACATCATGCTGCGCGATGTCCCGATGGGGGTCTATGAACTGATCGCCCTGCCACTGAAGATCGCAGGGGTGTGCGGGACGCCCATCCGCGCCGTCTTGCGCGGGTGAGGAATACAAAAGAGGGCGCACAGAGACGAGGCATAATCCCCCCATTGGGGGTTAAGACCGAGTGCGGAAAGTCGCCCTTTGCCTTCAAGTCCCGTCGTGGCGGCTGATCTCAACCCGCCGATTTCGCGCCGAGGCTGCTCAGACCTCTTGTCCGGCGGCATCTAAGATCGCCGCCTGCACGCGCCCGCCCGCATAGCGTTCGATCAGGGCAGCCATATCCGCCACCGCCGCTGCACAATCGCGTCGCCCTTCGGCGTGGTGTGCCTCTACTGCGATCACAAGGTGCGTCGTTTCGGGGCGGGCGGCGCTTTCCTCGCCTTGCCGCCAGCACCACCGCCGCGCAAGGACGCATTCCGTCTCATCAGTGAAAATTACCTCACCCACCTCCGGGTGTTCAAGGCTTGCCTCGCCAAGCGGGGTATAACGCTCTGTACCAACAGCGTGCTTCACGGTGATCGGCAGGGTGACACGCTCCGTCGCCATGACCGCCACCGGAAGGGCGTAACGGATGCTGATCAGGTTGCCTATATCGACCAAGAGGGAGAGAGATGGTATATCGCCCTGCTTTGTCAGGCGGCGCAGCAGCGATTCGGCGGCGCAGCGGTAGCGGGTGGGGTCTGCGCCAAAACGCCGAAAGGCTGCCCGCCACGCGGCAAGGGTGGGTAACTCGCTGAGCGGCGTTGTGCCAATCCGCGTCCGTACTGTTGCTTGCTCAGCCGCGTAATACGTGTTGAATTCGGGTGGCGTCTGCTGGTTGTTCGCCCCCTTAACGATGATCAGACCACCGACAAGCGTTGGATTCTGTGCCACAATGGATGAATGATAGCGAAAGTAGGTCATGGGTTAGGCGTAATCTCCTGATGATCACGAAACGGCGGCGGGCGGGGTGCTTTTATCTGGGGTGTTTCGCGCCGTTTGCGTATACCGTCTTGATCCTCTGGAACATTATCGATTGGCTCGCCCGCGCCGTAAAGGGGAAACGCCAGGGCGGGGGGCTTCCCCGCTGATGAATTGGCAGTGTCTAGCACGCAGGTGTATCTTCTAAGATGGGTTAAAGGGTATAACTCACCCTACACAGTTTTTTACCCTCTCTTTTAGCTAAAGGGCAGTTTGAGGGGGCTTCCCCCTCAAAAGTTGGATTCCCCCTACATGGGGAGAGGGGGCTAGGGGGTGCGGGCAAGTGTGTAAGGTCAGTTAAGGTAAGCATGAAAGAGAACGACGATGCAATACGTCCGTTTAGGAAATACCGGTCTCAAAGTGAGCCGGCTGTGCTTGGGCATGATGACCTATGGCAGCAAACAGTGGCGCGAGTGGATGCTTGATGAAGGCGAATCCCGCCCGCTGATCAAAGCTGCATTGGAGGCAGGGATTAATTTTTTCGATACGGCGGATGTTTACTCTATCGGCGTCAGTGAGGAAATTACCGGACGGGCGCTGCGTGATTTCGCCCGTCGCGAGGAGATCATTATCGCCACAAAAGTAAACGGGGCGATGGGCAGCCAGCCCAACAACCGAGGGCTTTCCCGCAAGCATATTATGCAGAGCATCGATGATTCCTTGCGGCGGCTTGGCACAGAGTACATTGATCTCTACCAAATCCACCGCTTTGATCCAGAGACGCCCATTGAGGAGACGCTGCAGGCGCTTCACGATATTGTGCGGGCGGGCAAGGCACTCTATATCGGCGCGTCCAGCATGTATGCCTGGCAGTTCATCACCATGCAACACACCGCCGAACGACACGGGTGGACGCGCTTCGTCGCCATGCAAAATCACTACAACCTTGTCTACCGCGAGGAAGAACGGGAGATGATTCCCTACTGCCAAGCGACAGGCGTCGGCTTGATTCCTTGGTCGCCGCTGGCGCGGGGATTTTTGGCGGGAAATCGCCCGAAGGGGAAACAAGATGGCGAGACACTCCGTTCGCGGACGGATAATTTTGCCCACCAACTCTACTATCAAGAGGCGGATTTTGCCGTTGCCAATCAGGTTGGCGTGGTTGCCCAAAAGTACGGGGTGAAACCCGCCCAGATTGCCCTTGCCTGGATGCTCCAAAAGGGTCACATCAGCGCCCCCATCATCGGCGTCAGCAAGCCCTACCAACTGAGCGAGGCGGTCAGCGCCTTGACAATCACCCTAGAGGCGGAGGACATCGCCGCTCTGGAATCGCCCTATGCGCCGCACCCCGTCTTGGGGCATTAAGGCAAAGCTAGGATAGATTATGAACCGCTTGAAAGATTCGACCTCGCCCTACTTGTTGCAGCACGCCGAAAATCCGGTGGACTGGTATCCCTGGGGCGAGGAAGCGTTTGCTGCCGCTCGCCGAGACGACAAGCCAATGTTGCTCAGCATCGGCTACAGCGCCTGTCATTGGTGTCATGTCATGGCGCACGAGAGCTTTGAAGACCCCGACACGGCAGCAATCATGAATCGGGATTTCCTCTGCGTGAAGGTGGATCGAGAGGAGCGCCCCGACATAGACGACATTTACATGCAAGCGACACTTATCTTCACCCAGGGGCATGGTGGCTGGCCCATGACGGTCTTTCTCTTGCCCGATGGTCGCCCTTTCCATGCCGGAACGTATTACCCTAGCGAAGATCGCTATGGGATGCCTTCGTTTCGGCGCATCCTTGCTGGTGTGATCGATGCCTACCGCAACCGCCGCGCCCAAGCGGAGGCAATTGCCGCGGAAGTTGCCGAAGGCTTGCAGCGCGAGGGGTTAGGAATCGGCGCGGAAGGGCGGGGCGAGACGATCACCGCGAAACGCCTAGACGCCGCTGCCCGAAAGCTGCTCAGCGGGTTCGATGGCATTCACGGGGGGCTGTCGAAAGGGCGCCCGAAGTTCCCCAACCCCATGAATTTGGAATACCTTCTGCGCCATTTTGCCCGCACGGGCGAGACAGCGGCGGTGGATGCCGTGCGCTTTACCCTTCAGAAAATGGCGCGGGGCGGCATGTATGATCAGATTGGCGGGGGCTTTCACCGCTACAGCGTTGATGAACGTTGGCTTGTCCCCCACTTTGAGAAGATGTTCTACGATAACGCGCAGCTGAGCCGCGTGTACCTCCATGCGTGGGCGCTGACCGGCGATCCCTTCTTCAAGGGCATTGCCACCGAGATATACGATTACATCCTGCGCGAGATGACCGCCCCTGAGGGGGGCTTTTACAGCACCACCGATGCTGACAGTGAGGGAGAAGAAGGGAAGTTTTTCGTCTGGTCGGCGGCGGAACTGCGCGAGGTGCTGCCCGCCGAGGAAGCCCGTGCCGCCATTGCCTATTGGGGCGTCACCGCGTCGGGAAATTTTGAGGGGCAGACGATCCTGAATGTACCCTTTGAACCGGCGCAGGTGGCAGCAAACCTCGATCTCTCCCTAGAAGCGCTCATGGCGCTGATCGCCAGCGCCAAAGATCGGCTCTATGCCCACCGGACGCACCGCATCCCGCCCGGGCGCGATGAGAAAATTCTGACAGCGTGGAATGGGCTGATGTTGGCAAGCCTTGCCGAAGCTGCTCGTCGGTTGGGACGTGAGGATTATCAGGCGGCGGCGGTGCGCAATGCGGAATTTCTGTTGCGGACGATGCGCACACCCGAAGGACGCCTTCTGCGCAGCCACAAGGATGGAAAAACCCAGTTCAACGGCTATCTTGAAGACTACGCCGCCTTGATCGATGGCTTGCTCGAACTTTACCAAACGACCTTTGCCCCCCGCTACTTTGCCGAGGCGGAACAGTTGGCGGGCATTGTCCTCAGCCATTTCGCGGCGGCGGATGGCGGCTTTTTTGATACCAGTGACGATCACGAAAAACTGATCGCCCGTCCGCGCAACATGCAAGACAACGCAACCCCATCGGGCAGCAATCTGATGGCGCATGTCTTGCTGAAACTGAGCGCCTACACGGGGGAGGGGCGCTATGAAAAAGCCGCTCTCGCCGTCTTGAATCCGGTGGCGAACGCGCTGAGCGAGTATCCGGCTGCCTTTGGTGAGGCGCTCAACGCTGCCGTCCTCCTCGTGCATGGCATTGATGAGGTCGCATTGATCGGGGAATCGCCCCCTTTGCGCGGGGTTGTCCTCAGCGGCTACCGCCCCTTCCTTGTGCTGGCCTATGCCCCGGCTGAGCCTGACGAAACGGCGATCCCGCCCTTGCTGCGGGGGCGGACGCTCGTCAAGGGGCAGCCCGCCGCGTATGTTTGCCGGAGTTTTGTCTGCAAACGTCCCGCCACCGAAGCGGCGGCGTTGGAACGGGCGCTGACAGGCGGCTGATCTTGCCACTCCTTGAGCGGTGGGATGGCGCGGACGCCCTCTAGGGCGCCCCTACAAGGTGTGGGGGAGGGGTGTTATACCCCTAGCTGCACACCTTCCACGCCCCATCTTCTTTGATCAGTTTAATCGGGGCTGCCCCAAGCGGGGTGATGCCTAAATCGACCTCGCGGCTTTGATCACCAACCGTTACCTTCAGCTTGCCACCTAGTTTTACCTCGGCAGCCTGAGCGCTTTCGCTGGTGAGGGTAAAGGTGATATTCCCAAAATCAAACGACGACTCCGCCGTCCCCCCGATGATGGCGCTGACGCCAGACGCCATACCTTCTCCGGCGGGAAGAACGGATTTGCACAAATAATCGAGCGCTTTTTTATCTTTTCTCACCGCGTTTTCAAAGAATCCTCGTGCCGCGTCTGTTGGTGAGCCACCACCGCAGGCGGTTAAGGTCAGACTGAGAAAAATGACCGTAAGAGCCATGATTCGGAATGATTTACGCATACCCGTTTTTGCACTCCTCACCGTTCCACTCCTCATCAGGAAAAGACGCTAGTGTGTTTCAGTGTAATCCAAAACACGCCCTCTCGCCAAAACTTCTGTGGAAGGAAACGAACGCGGGCGGTGGTCAACCCATCGCCCGCGCCGTTATCCTAAAGGAACCTCATCAACCATGAACGGTGGTGAGGCATCAGCCTGTGGGCAGGGTTAGCTGCACACCTTCCACTTGCCGTCTTCCTTGAGCATCGGAATGGGGGCAGCGCCAGCCGCGCCCATATCGACATCTTGGGAGACACCCCCTACAGTTACCTTCAACTTACCGGAGAACTTGACAGTGGCTTTATCGCCGCTCTCGTTCTCGACGGTGAAGCTCAAACCCGAGGAGTCAACGGTCACGCCGCTTGCCCCACCGCCAGCAATTGCTGCGAAGGAGGAAACCATCTGGTCAGCCTGAGCTTCCAACGCCTTACAAATGTAACCCTTAGCAGCAGCCGAATCGTTCTTGAAGACGGCTTCAAAGAAACCCTTTGCCCCATCAGCGGGGGTGCCGCCGCCGCCGCCGCCGCCGCCGCCGCACGCCGTGAGCGCCAAGCTGAGGAACAACACAGCGAGGGTCAAAACCCGAAATGACTTACGCATAGAGATGCACTCCTTGTTGCAAAATACACGCCGATCAGTGTAATCCAAAATCTATACAGTGCAACTGCGCATTTTCTCCCGCGCTATAATCCCCCCAATCGTGAGGTTATTTCATCGGATGACCCGCCCGTGATGCATCGACTCCGCAATGCCTTTGCCGCTGGTTTTGCCCTAGTTTTGGTAGCCTTTCTCAACTTCATCCCTCACCAACCTCTGACCGCACAGGGTGAAGGGTGCGCTGAGCCTACTGGAATGCTGGTAGATCGCACCTACCGCAGCGCCATTCTTGGACAGACCATGACCTATGCGCTCTACCTCCCACCCTGTTACAATGCCGATTCGCAGCGCTACCCGACGGTTTACCTGATGCATGGCTCAGATGCGGTGGATACGCGCTATTGGGTAGGGTTAGGGGTGGTTGATGCCCTTGATCGGGGTATTAAAACAGGGATTCTCCCGCCGATGTTGGTCGTCTTGCCCTTTGGCGATTGGATCGCCAACAACAACCAGTTCAATCGCGTTTCGTGGAGCACCGTCTTTCTCAGCGAACTGATGCCCAATGTGGAGGGGAATTTTCGCGCCGATCCACGCCGTGAATCACGCGCCATTGGGGGGATTTCACGAGGTGGTTTTTGGGCGTTTAACATTGCCTTTCTGCACCCCGATCTGTTCGTTTCCTTGGGCGGACACAGCCCGTTTTTCCATCCTAGCCACTGGCAAGGGGCGAATCCGCTTGTCTTGGTGAACACCCTCCCCAATCTGGAGACGCTGCGTATCTGGATGGATCATGGGCGGGAGGATTACGCCGCCCCGAACATCATTGAGATGAACCGGCTGATGGAACAGCGCAAACTGCCCCACATTTATCAGGTGTACGCAGAGGGCAAACACGAGCGGAAGTACTGGGCATCCCATATGATGGAATACTTGCTTTTTTATGCCCAACCCTGGCTGCCCACCGCAGAGGTGAAAGAAACCCCTACAGTGGGGCTGCCAACACTCCCAACAGTGACACCAACACCCCTTGTCGCCTTACCGCTTGCCCGCCCCAACCTTGGTGCTGGCGAGGATGCGGGAGAGGCAATTTTCCTTCCGGTGATCGCCTACAAGAGCATCCTCGACCCGCTCCCGATGGAATCGTTACGGGCGGCGCGGCGCGGCGATCTCGCTCCCTATTTGGCACTCGATCAGACAACGGCGGCGGCACTCCAAGCGCGGGGGGTGATGCTTCACCCGCAAACGCCCATCTATCCTGATGAAATACTCGTGCGGGAATTGGAACGTCAGCCGCGTGTCTGGACGCTGCTCCCCCTCACGCGGCTGACGCCTCGCCTGCGCTTGCTCATGGTGGACGAGGTGAACCCCGTCTATGGCTTGATCGATGGTACGCTGGCGGACTACCCCTTTGCTTTTGCCCCCTTCCCCCGCGAACACCTGACGACGATCCTGATTTCCGGTGTCACGGCGATCACCCGCGAGACGCGCCAAGTCATTGAGCGCGAGGGGGTCGAATGGGCGCAAGGCGGACTGCGCGGGATCACCCGCCGCGCCGATATTTTTCACGTCAGCAATGAGGTTTCATTTCATGAGGGCTGCCCACGCTTCAGGGGTGGGATGCCCTTTGGAGAGTTCTGTTCGAATGTCGATCATTTTCCGATTCTGACGGAGCTTGGCGTTGACGTTGTGGAGCTTTCCGGCAACCATAACATGGATTACCAGCAGCCGTCTTACCTCAGCACCTTAGAGATGTACGCGGGGGCGGGGATCAAGACCGTTGGCGGCGGGCGCAATGGTGGCGAGGCGCGGCAGCCCTTCCTCATCACCGGTGGGGGGGGGCGCGTGGCGTGGGTCTCTTGCAACGATGTCGGTCCGCGTTGGGCAATGGCAACCGAGCTTGAACCGGGCGCGGCAACTTGTGACGATGGCTGGCTGCGGGAAGCGCTCCCCCGCCTTCAGCGCGAGAATGATGTGGTGATCATCTCCATCCAGTGGATCGAATCGGAGACGCAAATCCCCACCCGCCGCCAAGAGGCAAAGGCGCAGGATTACGCCGATTGGGGCGCTGATGTGATCATCGGGACGCAGGCGCATCTGACGCAGTTTGCCCGCTTTTTACCGAATGCGCGGGGCGGGGAATCCTTTGTCCATTACGGGTTGGGCAACCTGTTCTTCGACCAAACCTTCGATTACAAGTTTTCCTACATGGTGGAAGTTTATGTCTATGAGGGGGCGGTGCGCACGCTGGCGCTCTATCCGGTGGTCATTGAGGGGCAAGGTCGCCCCCGTTTGATGGACGCCAAATCACGGATTCACTTTCGCTCCTTGACGCTGAAGTAGGGTGTGTTGAGGGTGTAATCCCTGTAGGGGCGCAAGTCCTTGCGCCCAGCGCCGCCCGTGAGCGCCCGCCGCTAAAGCAGCGGGCTAGAAGTAACCACCCCTTCGGGGCTTAAAAAACATCGCTGCCCAGGGGTTTCTGCTTTCTTCACTCCAAAAGTTTTTTGCACTTAGTTGACATTCTAACCCGCCTCCCACCCGCACCCCCGTAGAGACGCCCCCAAGGGCGTCCGCGTCCTACTCCCATTCCCTGCAAGCGGGGAATGGCGACTGCTGCGCAGTAACCGGGGCGGATAGGGGTTCTTCTAGAAACCACTGTGCTGCGCCCCCTAGTTTGGCGGAAAAATGCAGCGGAAGCCAACATAGGGATAGGTGCTGGTGGCATTCCCTACACTGCCGCGTGAGGTGCTGGTGATCCTCAGCGCATCGTCATCATATGCCCCACCGCGAATCACGACATCATCATTGGCGGTGGCAGTGCGATCTAGATCAGCAGCAGTGAACGGATCGCGGTACGGGCTGTTCGTCCATTCGGCAACATTCCCCGCCATATGCTGCGCCCCCACCCATGATGCGCCCTCTGGGTAATTTGTCTGGGCGGGCAAAGGGCTACCGGTGAGGGAATCCTCATCGTACACAGCGTGTTCAGTCGTTGGCGTGTTGTTGCCCCAAGGGTAAAGCCGTCCATCAACCCCCCGTGCGGCATATTCCCATTCTTTTTCTAAGGGAAGTCGTCCCCCAACGAATTGGCAATAATGGAGGGCATTCCGCTGTGAGATACCGGTTTGCGGCATCGTCTCTGGGCTGGATTCACTCCCCGAAGGAACCTCGCATGGATATTTCGTCGCTTGGACACACTGCGCGTAATCGCCCACGCTGACCTCATACTCGCCAATCCAAAACGGCGTGTCAATCGTCACGGAGAGCGTTTTCCCCGCCGGATCGCCCATCAGGAAACGCCCTGCCGGAACATAGACAACGGGCAGCCCCTTGATTACCTTTCTTTCGGTAAGAAACGCCACCGATGTTCCGGCGGGGAGCAGCGTTGCCGTTGGGGTCGGGGTGGCGGTGGGTATATCCGTTGGGGTGTAGGTGAAGGTTGGTGTCGCGGTGGGCAGCGGGGTATCCGTCGCCGTTGGGGTAGCGGTGGGTGTTGGCGTAAAGGTGGCGGTATCGGTGAAGGTCGGCGTTGGCGTAAAGGTTGCCGTGTGGGTGGGCGTCGCGGTGAAGGTGGGGGTGAAGGTCGCCGTATCCGTTGGGGTCGGCGTGGCGCTAGGAAGGGTGGGGGTATACGTCGGTGTTTCGGTGAAGGTAGGGGTGAAGGTTGCCGTTGCGCTGAGGATCAGGGCAATTTGGGTTGAGGTCTGGTCAAGGATCAGGGCAGCGCTGGGGGTGTTTGCCTGCCCTCTGGTAAGCATAATGATGATGAGCAGCAGGGCGACGATTAAGGCAATACCAGCGATGAATACAATGGGCATAGAGCGGGCAGGGGAGTGATCCCCGCCAATGCTCTTGTCACCGTTTAACGCCTTTTTAAGCGCTTGGAAAAATGCCCCCGCCGATGGATAGCGATCTTGTTTATCCTTAGCCAGCGCCTTTTGCAATACGTCATTAATGGCAGGCAGTAAATCCTTGCGATGCTCTTGGATCGATGGGGGTGGATTTAGAATGTGCATCGTCATCATGGCGGCGGAGGTTGTTCCGTTGAAAGGAACCCTTCCCGCTAACAACTCATAGGTCATCACCCCTAACGCATAGACATCGGTACGGGCGTCTAACTCCTTACCCTCCCATTGTTCTGGGGGCATGTAGGAGGGCGTTCCAATTATCATGGAGGTCTGAGTCAGTTGGGTATTGCTTTCAACCATTTTTGCTATCCCGAAATCGGTTAAATAAGCGTTTCCTTCCTTGTCCAACATAATATTGGCTGGTTTTAAATCGCGGTGAACAATCCCTTTTTGATGAGCATGATCGAGGGCTTCACTGATCTGTTCGACATAAGCAAGGATTTCCTCGCTTGAAAGTTGTTTAGTTTGCTTTTGGCGCTCTTGCACCAAATCAGCCAGCGATCCCCCCCCCACCAAACGCATGGTCAGGTAGATCGTGTTCTCATACGTTCCTGAATCAAAGACGGGCAGAATATGGGGATGATCCAAACCGGCGATAGTTCTAATTTCACGTTCAAACCGCGTGATAAACTGCGAATTACCTATATTATTGGGGTTAATCATTTTGAGAGCAACTTCCCGACTCATGTTTATCTGCCACGCTTTGTACACCGTCGCCATCCCACCCCTGCCCAGAATGCCGCTAATACTATAATTTCCTATGGTTTTGCCGATCATGGGGTCAGAAGAATTCAAGGGCGTGGAGTCGGTCATAGCGATCTATCCCCCATATAGGTGCTGTTGATCACAGAGTATCCCTTATTATTGTAAAGTGAGCGGTTATGTGTAGTCAACTCAGAAAAACTAATCACATCTGTGACAGTATTGTGACAAGATGTCGAATCGAATTGCCTGAGTCTTCCTATATACTAAGTATCGATAACATACCAATGATTAACACTATCCAAATGATTCGCAAATGAGTTAAGGTCTTGGCACCTATCGTCCACATTGGGTTTGGGATAGGGATTAGCTGCAATGTACACCATCCTACTTATCGAAGATAACGCTCAGACTGCCCGCATGGTACAGAAAGTGCTGGAGACAGCCGATATGACAGTCCATTATGCCCCTAATGGGATGACTGGCTTGGGGCTGGCACAAGAGTATGCCTTTGATCTGATCTTGCTGGACATTCACCTCCCCGACCTTGATGGAAAAGTGGTTGCCGCCAATCTACGCGGGAACGTCGCCCCAATCATCGCCTTCAGCGCCGATGACAGTCCCCGTTCGCGGAAGATGGCGGCTGCTTTTGGCTGCCATAATTTTATTGCCAAACCAATCAATACACGGCTGTTTCCGACGCAAATCACAGAGATGATTGCCCATCATCGGGAGGCGGGTGAACATGCCTAAACGAATTCTCTATGTCGAAGATAACTTCCAAAACCGCCGCCTTGTGCGGAAGATTCTGACGGCGGCTGGCTACGAGATGCTGGAAGCGGAAGATGGACAACGCGGTGTGGAGATGGCGCTGCGCGAAAAGCCCGATGTGATCCTCATGGATATCAATATGGGAGGGATGGACGGGATTCAAGCCACTGCTGCCCTTCGCGCCTCGGAAAGCGCGCACATCCCGATTGTGGCGCTGACCGCCGCCGCCATGAAAGGTGACCGCGAACGGATTTTGGCAGCGGGCTGTGATGGCTACCTGCAAAAGCCGATCAGCAAAGCGCTCCTGTTGGAGGCACTCGCCCACTATTTACGGAAATAAGCGGCAGGCGACCACACACCCCTACAGAGAGGGGGAGAGACGAACAGCGTCTTTTGCCTTTTAAGTCCCGTAGGGGTGGTCATGTTTAGCCCGCTGCTTTAGCGGCAAGCGACCACACAGGTGCGCCCGCGCCGTTGCCAACACCCCACCTCGCCCCTTTTTCGCATTCTGACGACATCCTTCATCTCCGCTTAACGACCCTCTCGCTACAATAGGGATCAGGGTTGTTTTGCTATAGTCAGGTAAAGGATGCTGCCTTGTGGTGACTCCCAAAAATCTGCGGCGCGTGTTTTATGTGGAACTTCTCGTCAACCTCGCTTCGATCCTCGCGTTTATGTTCGGCGGGGCGGCGATCTTGGAACAATTCGGTGTGGCGGTGGTCACTCCGCCCCTCGTGGAGGCGTTTCAATGGTTTGCCACGCTCCTCATCGTAATCACCTACATCTTGGCGCGGGCGCTCTTTGCCCAGAATGATCGCGCCCTTCGCTATGTCCTTGAAGGCTATTTGATTGGCGATTTAGTCTACCTTGTCGTCCTCTTTCGCTTCGTCGGTGCTATTGGTGGAGTATGGACGTTTGGAAGTGTGTTTGGGTTAGCCTTCACCGTGTTTATTGCTACTATGCGTGTTTTGTATCTGTGGCAAACGCGGGGAAGGAGGAACGGGAAATGAACGGCTCAGAACGTTGTGAGCCAAAACAGGCGCCTTGATTCATTGCTTTAGCGGCGAGCCCCAGACGCGCTATAGTGCGCCTCTACAGAGGTGCAGGCAAGAGCGTAAATTCCTACTAAAATTAAGGAATATACCTGTAGTAAGGACTTAGCGTTTTTTGTGAGGCTATTCGGTGCGGGTGCGTTAACCCTCACCAATTGTTTACGACGCAGCCCGTAATAAACGTTTGTGCTGCTGCCATCTATCCTGTGCCATATTTATCATAGTGTGAGTTCTGTGTAGGTAGAGTTATGACCACCTTTGCCGCATCCACAACTGCCTTTGATCCATCCCGCGCCATCCTGCGTCCAGAACCTCCTTTGCCGTTGTTTCATATTCAGCAGACGATGTTCCTTGAACCACTGGTCTCACAGGGAGAAATCCTTCCCGAAACCTCCCTCCAAGTGATCACCATTGACGGTCAGCCCTATGCGTTCCTCACCCGTGAACTGATCATGTTCGATGTCGCCCAATTCGATCACCCCAAAGACCCTTGGATCGTCACCTTTTGCCCGATCTGCAATGCAGGTGCGTGTTTTTCCAGCCGAATTGGAGAGGAGCTATTTCACTTTGCCCTCGGCGGCATTTACAATGCGATGGCGATTATTCGAGATAAGGAAACGGGGTCGTATTGGGATCATATTCATGGGCGGGCGATGTACGGTCCCTCATTGGGAAAACAGCTTCCCTTCATGGGCGTGCTGCGCCACCTGATCGCCCGTGACGCGCTGCAAGAATTTCCCACCATTGTCATTGCTCGTGCGCCTCTCACCGACGAACACCGCGCAACAATGGCCGAATCGGAGGAATTTCGCACGGCGGCACAGCCCACGTGGTCACCACGCCTCACCAATACGCTTGTTCATGAGGACAACCGCCTCCCTCGTTATGATATGGGCTTGGGGGTGTGGCTGGAGACGCCGCAGCGGGTGGCGCGGTATTATTCGATTCTGACGATCAACGCCGCCGATAACGCCGTGATCGATACGATTGAGGGGCGCTCACTGCTTGTCTACTTTGATTTGGAAACAGGGATTCCCGACGCCTTTTTTACTGAAGCAACCTCGTTCAAGTGGATTGGGGAGCAGCTTCACTTAGACAATGGGGTAATCGTGGCAGAGGGGCGAGTCCGAGACAAGACAGGGAAGGGCGTTCGCGTGGAGCGCCCGCTGCAACTCTTTCAGCGCTGGTATGGCTTTGCCGCCATGTTCCCCAACTGCACCATTTACAGCAAAAACCAATGAGATCATCCCCTTCAGGCAAGGGTTTTTAGCCCCACCCATGGGGATTCTTTCAAAATGGTTGTGGTCAACCACTGGACAAAAAAGGGCGGGTCACTTGGTGACCCGCCCAAACCAGCGAGACAGCTTATTTATCGCCCGCCTCTGGCGCTTTGGACTTTCTGGTGCCCTTTTGGGGCGTTTCGGCATCGCCGTTTGTGCTGGCACTGCCGTTGCCTGTTGCCTCGCCTTCCTGTTTTGCTTTCAGTTCGGCAAGGATCGCTTCCTCTTGCGCTTTGAGTTCTTCCTCAGAGAGCTTGTATTTATCAAGATTCGAGTCGTCGCCTTCAATGGCAGCGAAGGGATCAACCGTCTGCTCTGCCTTCAGCGCCTCTTGTTCCGCCTTCAGCTTCGCAACCTCAGCGGGGTCGCTGCCGGCGGAGGGCGTGACGATACGCATACTGGGCGAGATCATTCCGCCGGGCATCATCGGTTGAGCGCCACTCGCCATCATTGCCAGTTGTTCTTCATAGGCAGCCATTAAATCGGGACGGCTGTGGATGTACCAGGCGGCTTTTGTGCCGCCAGCACGTTCGATGCTTTGCTGCACCCAACTATCGAGCGCATCTTCCATCGTCATGGTTGATTCTTGGGGGGTGGCAATCTGGAGCAGGCTTGCCTTCCCTGAACGGACGAGGAAACCACGTCCGGGGGGGAATTCCTCTTGCCCACCGCCGCGCACGCGCCCGCCAAGCTGCCCTGCCGATTCACCAGAGTCCAAGCCCACACCGAGGCGTGGAGCGAGGGCCTGCCGAATGAAATCATCCAGTTGGCGCATGATTCCTGAGGATGCCGAAAGGACGACATGGAAGCCATCCGTGCCATATTTGCGGGTGATGTCCGACATGTCTTTATAGAACGTGCTGCGGGAGGTGATCCCTGAGCCAAAGACATTGGTGAACTCATCGTAGTTATCGATGATCATGTAGATTTCGGGGCGCGGGTGGGTCTTGTAGTCCCGATCCTCGGTCATGTACTCTGTTTGGAGGTACTTAACGACGCGCTCCATCGCTTCTTGGGTTGCCACACACTCTAAGACATGGGGAATATCCGCCATCGTCTTGCGCCCACCATAACGGAACAGGCGTTGAGAGAAATCGACAAGAATGATCATGACCTCTTGCGGGGTGTACATGGTCGCCATGGAGAGCGCCCACGTCCGCAAGAAGGTTGTTTTCCCCGACAGCGGCGCTCCAAGCGTGACAAAGTGCGGTCCGCGTGCGGCGAGATCGACGGTCAAGGTGCTGAGATCGGAGTCCATCAAGCCCAGATGGGCGGCGACACGCGCTGGGCGCTTCGCCGGAAGGACACTGCGCAGCGGAATGACCGTCCGCAGCACGTCGATCTTGCTTGGCAAGGGTTGGTCGCCCCACGCCGCTTTCAGTTTGGCGATGAGCGCTGAGAGTTTCTTGTTGTCGTCTAAGCCTTCGGCACGTTCTTCTGCCGTCGCTTTGACGATCATAGCGACTTGCATTTCCAGCGGCGAACGATCCACGGCGATAAAGCCGCGCCCCGCCACTGGGGGCAAATCTCCAATCGGGCGTCCGACGATGCTGCTGTACTCGCCAAAATCACTCAACTTCAGGGACATGCGTTCCGTCAGCAGGCTATAGATTTTGCCGGGGACAGAGTTTGTCTGTTCCGCCGTGATCACCAGATGGAGACCGTTGGCACGAGCATCGCGCATCATGCTGATCAGTTCGACCATCTGCGGCTCATAGCTTTCCTTGAACTCGGCAAAGTTATCGCAGACGATCAACATCGCGGGAATTGCTTTGTCGGGGTTCTGGGCGTTGTAAGCGTAGAGATTTTCCGCCTTCGCCTCACTTAGCACCTGCTTGCGGTAGTCCAACTCGTTGGCGATTTTACGCATCATCCGCATGACGCGCTCATCTTGGGCGGGTTGGATCGAGGCGCCTACGTGGGGCAGTTCGGTCAGAATATCCAAGCCACGTCCGCCAAAGTCGAACATGTAGACTTGCAGTTCTGCCGGGCTGTGCGTTGCGCATAAGCCGGTGATCAGCGAACGGAGGAAGGTTGTTTTCCCGTAACCAGACGTGCCGAAGATCACGGCATGACCGCGTGTAAGATTCAAGTGCAGGTGAACTTGTTCGGCAGAAATTGGGTTATCGACCAAGCCGATGTTGATGCGCATCGCCTCGGTTTCCCAGTTGATGCCATGCCAGCCATTCCCGCCCTCGTTCCATTCGATCACCTGTGGGAGCAACGGCAGCAGTTTGTTCTTGGCAAAGTCTTTCACCAAGCGGTCTTGTGTCACCGTCAGAATTTCCGGCAGTGGATCGGGGTAGGGCTTTGGCTGTTTTTGGAATTCTTCGGGACTCTCCTGCTGCATGTGATGCATCATCAGCGTCAGCACGTCAGAGAGCGGCAGATCGCCACCGCTGGCGGCGAAGTCTTCCTCGTATTGTGGGTCTTTCAGATACTCTGGCAGCGGACCTCGGTAGGGACCTCCAGCACGGGCAACTTGCATCAATTCGATGTTGTCGTTGCCCACTTGGACAAACCCACGTCCGGGGATGCTGTTTGGCAGCGAGGCGGCGTCGGGGCGTTTCAACAACTCCCGCGAGTCCTCGCCAGATTCCACGCGGAGGCAGATGCGCCACTTCATGTTGGAGCGCATTTGGTCGGTGACGACACCCGCCGGGCGCTGCGTCGCCAAGATCAACGAGAGTCCCAGCGCACGTCCCAACCGCGTGATGGAGTCGAGGCTTGCCTTGAACTCTGGGTTTTCCTTCACCATTTCGGCAAATTCGTCCACAATCACAAAGAGGAAGGGGTAGGGCTTGTGCGTCTTGTCAAAGCCCTTTGAGCGGTATTCGACAATGTGCTTGGTGCGCTTTTCCGCCAACATGACCGAACGGCGGTTCATTTCCGCCCGCATTGCGGTGAAGGTACGCGCCCCGGCCGTCCCTTGCAAGTTCGTGATGATGTCTACGGCGTGGGGCAGTTTCTTGAAGGGGTCAAACGCCGTACCACCTTTGTAGTCGGCAAGGATGAAGTTCACTACTGAGGGGTCATAACGCATTGCCATGCCCGCCACCAGCGTTAACAGAAGTTCAGATTTCCCCGAACCGGTAGTCCCTGCCACCATCCCGTGTGAGCCGTCGGCGTTCGCCTCAAACTTCAGGCTGCGAACTTTGTTGCCCGTCACCAGCCCAATGGGGGCGACCATCCAATCAGCATTTTTGGGGATGGTGCTTTCGCGCCACCAATCTTCGATGGGGAATTTATCGACGGTATCGAACGTTGTGTTATAGAGCAGGGCGAACAATTCCGAGAGCGAGAGCGCCTTGACCAGATCGATGCTCAGCGGACGAGGTTTGCTACCCCACGCATCGCGCATTTTCAAAATGAGCTTGCTCAGCTTCTTCGTATCGTCCAGACCCGCTTGGGATTCTTCGGTGGTGACGATCATTGGCAAGGCAACGTGCATTTCCAGCGGCGTGTTTTCCAGCGCCACATAGCCACGTCCGGGAAGGTCGGGAAGCTGCATTGCCGCCCGCCCAACGACCATGCCATATTCGCCCACATCTGCCAGTTTGAAGGTCATCCGCTCCGTCAGTTGGTTGAACAGCTTGTTCGGGATCACCCCTGCCTGCTGTCCGGTGATGATGAAGTGAATACCATTTGAACGGGCGTCACGGATGATGGAGGTTAAGTCCGCCATCAGCGGTTCATAGTTCTCTTTGAACTCGGCAAAGTTATCGATCACCACCAAGATGGAGGGAATCGCTTTGTCGGGGTTCTGCGAGTTGTAGCGGTAGATGTTATCTGCACGCGCTTGGGAGAGGATCGTCTTGCGCACGTCCATTTCGTCGTTCAGACGACGCAGCAGGGCGGTGACGCGATCATCTTCGCTAGGGGCGACGGACGAGGCAACATGGGGCAGATCAGTGAGGACATCCAAGCCCTTGCCGCCAAAGTCCATCATGTAGACGTTCAGTTCTTGTGGGCTGTGCGTAGCGCACAGGGCGGTGACGATGCTCCGCATGAGGATCGTCTTGCCCCACCCAGACGCGCCGAAGATGGCGGCGTGTCCGCGTTGGAAGTCAAAGAGCAAGGGCAGCTGCCGTGCCTGCATGGGGTGGTCAACCAGACCAACCCGACAGCGCATGGCATCGTCCAGCCAATTGATCCCCTTCCATTCACCGCGCCCTTCCCACCAATCGTTGAGGGAGGGGACGAGCGGCAATAGGGGGTTATCCATGCTTTGGTGCGGGATTTCAGGATCGTTCAGGGCAAAGCGTGCTGGCAGCGGATCAGGGTAGGGTTTGATCTGCTTCGGCACTTCGTCGCTGTGTTCTTCTTGCAAGCGCTTCATCATCAGCGTCAGCAAGTCTGAGAGCGCCGGGGCGTTTTCCGCCGAACGGGTCTTTGTAGAGGTTTCTCCTTCTTCGCCCACTGTCTCACGCATGAACTGAGGGAGTGGTCCCAAGTAAGGTCCACCAGCGCGGGCAACCTGCATCAACTCGATGTTGTCGTTTCCCACCTGCAAGTAGGCGCGTCCGGGGATGCTGTTGGGAAGGAAGGCGGCGTCGGGACGCTTGAGCAACTCACGGGAGTCCTCGCCCGTCTCCACGCGGAGGCAGACACGCCACTTGATGTTCGCCCGCATTTGGTCGTTCACCACACCAGCGGGGCGCTGCGTCGCCAAAATCAGGGTCATGCCCAACGCCCGACCCAAGCGGGTAATTGAGTCCAAACTGGCGACGAATTCGGGGTTTTCTTTCACCATTTCAGCGAATTCGTCCACAATCACAAAGAGGAAGGGGAACGGCTCACGAGTGACGTGGAAGTTCTTTTTACGGAATTCCACAATGTGCTTGCAGCCCGCCCCTGCCAACATGACCGAACGGCGGTTCATCTCCGCCCGCATTGCCGTGAAGGTACGCGCACCTGCCGTCCCTTGCAAGTTCGTGATGATGTCTACGGCGTGCGGCAACCCTTTGAAGGGGTCAAACGCCGTACCACCTTTGTAGTCGGCAAGGATGAAGTTGACCACCGAGGGGTCATAGCGAAGCGCCATGCCCGCCACAAGGGTTAACAGAAGTTCGGATTTCCCCGAACCGGTGGTCCCTGCCACCATCCCGTGTGAGCCATCGGCGTCGGCAGAGAAGATCAGCGTGCGGACTTTGTTGCCCGTCACCAGACCAAGCGGCGCACGCATCCATGCCGAGCTTTCCGGCTTACGGCTTGCCCGCCACCAATCCATGATCGGGAATTTCGCCACATCATCATAAACGGTGTTATCTTGGAAGCCAAGCAGTTCCGTCAGCGAGAGCGCTGTTGAAAGGTCGATGGCAAGCGGGCGTGGGTTGTTGCCCCAGGCGGCGTCCATCGTCATCATCAGTTTGGAAAGTTTCTTGCCGTCGTCAATGCCTTGTTCAAGTTCTTCACGGGTGGCAATCACTGGCATGGCAATTTGCATTTCCAGCGCTTGGTTTTCGTGGTTAACAAAGCCGCGTCCGGCAATATCGGAGAGCGGGATTTGGGAGCGCCCGACCACAGAGGCGTAATCGCCATCGGCAAGTTTCAGCGTATAGCGTTCGGTCAGGTTGTTATAGAGCTTGCTTGGCACGGTGGCAATTGTCTGTGCCGTCAGGATGAAGTGAATACCTGCTGACCGTCCATCACGGGTGATAGCGATTAGGTCTTGGATATTCGGCTCAAAACTTTCCTTGAACTCAGCGAAGTTATCGATGATCGCCAAGATGGAAGGAATCGGCTTTTCGGGATGCTGGACGTTGTAGATATAGATATTGTCGGTGCGGGCTTGGGCAAGGATTGCCTTGCGCTGTTCAAGCTCGTCCGTCATGCGGCGGATGAAGCCCATGACGCGATCATCTTCCGAAGGTTGAATACAAGCGGCAACTTGCGGAAGGTCGGTCAGAATGTCCAACCCCTTCCCGCCAAAGTCAAGCATATAGACGTGGAGTTCACGGGGGGATTGGATCGCCGCCAGCGCCGTTACAACGGTGCGGACGAAAACAGTTTTCCCCCATCCCGACGCCCCAAAGATAATGGCGTGACCGCGTGCTAAATCGACCGTGAGGGCGAATTGTTCGGCGTTGCCCGGGTTATCGACAATACCGACAGTTGCCCGCATCGCCCGCTTTTCCCAGTCCACGCCGTTCCACGATCCTTCGCCTTCTACCCAGTCGATCACAGCGGGGCTGAGCGGAAGGAAGAGACTCGGCTCAACATCGGTAGGCAGCCGCTCTTGGGTGAGCGAAAGCCGCGTGGGAAGCGGATCGGGCCACGGTTTCTTCTGTGGCACAATGTCATCGTTTTCATCAGCGATCTGGTGCATCAGTTCGACAAGCACATCAGAGAGCGCTTTTGCTTCCACCGAGGGTCCGCGATCTTGCTTGTCTTTGCGGCTGCTCTCGCGGTTGAACCAAATCACCGGCGGTTCGGTGTCTACCTGCGGTCCGAGGTAAGGTCCTCCGGCGCGGGCAACCTGCATCAACTCCACATTGTCATTGCCCACCTGCAAGTAGGCACGTCCAGGGATGTTGTTGGGAAGGAAGGCAGCGTCACTGCGTTTGAGCAGTTCGCGGGAGTCTTCCGCCGTCTCCACACGCAGGCACACCCGCCATTTGATGTTCGAGCGCATCTGGTCGGTGATCACACCTGCCGGACGCTGCGTCGCTAGGATCAGCGTGACACCGAGGGCGCGTCCCAAGCGCGTGATGGAGTCGAGGTTGCCCTTGAACTCTGGGTTTTCCTTGATCATCTCGGCAAATTCGTCCACGATGATGAACAAGAAGGGGAACGGCTCACGGCTCACATGGAGGTTACGCTTGCGGTATTCGACAATATGCTTTGCTTTTGTTTCGGCAAGAATGGCGCTGCGGCGGTTCATCTCAGCTTTGGTAGCAACGAACGTCCGCGCCCCTAACGAGCCTTGCAGACTGGTCACCACGTCCACCGCGTGCGGTAGAGGACGGAAGGGGTCAAACGCCGCGCCACCTTTGTAGTCAGCGAGGACGAAGTTGATCACACTGGGGTCATAGCGAAGTGCCAAGCCGACGATCACCGTCAGCAGCATTTCCGATTTCCCCGATCCAGTCGTCCCGGCGACAAGCCCATGAACCCCGTCGGCTTGCGCCTCAAAGATCAACGAGCGGACTTTGTTCCCGCCCAACAAGCCAATGGGGGCGACCATCCATTCGGAGGCTTCGCTCTCCCGACTGCGCCGCCACCACTCAAGGATGGGGAACTTGTTCACATCGTCATAAATGGTTGTGGAGTTTGGCGCTTTTTCTTTCTCAAAGAGCGTCATCAACTCCAAGAGGGAGAGGGCGTTGGCAAGGTCAGCGCCATAGGTGGTGCGAATGACCAATGGCGCAAGTTTACGGGCGTAATCGCTCTCGGCGCGTTTGGCGTCAATGTGATCGGAGTCGCCATCGGCGCGGAGGGTGTTCAAGCCAACCTCTGCGTAGCGGAAGACGGAGCGCCCTTCAACATCATTCACTTCGACAATCGAACGGCATTCGGACGGCACCTGATCCCGCGAGGGGACGATGAAAACAATCGCCGCGCCCAACTGCGGACCCTGTGTCATGAGGATAGAGGCGGCGGCTTCGGTGCTGACCACATTTAGCGGCGCATCTTTTGCTTCGGGGTTCAAGGCGTCTACGATCACAAGGATGAATGGAAGGGTTACATCGCCCGCATTTTCATCACCGAGGCGCTGCTGGCGTCGTTCCAGTTCGCCTTGCAGATCTGCCCACAGACGGCGTGCCTTCCGTTGTTCAAACGCCATCAAATCGCCACGTCCGGCTTCATCGCGGCTGGTGTTGCAGTGGGGCAGCCACCGCGCCCAATCCCAATCCGTTTTACGGTCTTCAGAGCCAATCAGATAGAGCCGCGCATCATTGGGGGAGTGGAAGGCGGTGAAGTGGGTCAGTACGGCGCGGACAAAATCGGAGGTTTTCCCCTTCTCGCCAGCGATACCGAAGGCATAACGCCCCGGTGCTTTCAGCCGTTCGCCCAAGCGGATTGCCTCATCATCTTCGGGCGTTTCCCCGACGCGGGGGCGCAAGGGAATGGCAATCGGCACATCGCGGACAATCATCGAATCCTCGCCCAGTTTAATCGCGTCAAAGACGAGCGGGGAGTCGGCGTTATCGGCTTGCGGCGGTTTTAGGATAAAGGTCGAAGGGATCGAACCAATGCCAACACGGACATGACCAAAATCGTTGTCATAGGGGCGGCGTTCCCAAAGACGGGTATCGGGAGTGCTGCCGTCAACCCCATTCACCAAACGCAGGACAGCTTCAGTATCAAGATAGTTATGCGTATAGAAGGCACGTTGGCGATCATGCATTTCTTGCATTTGTTTGCGCAGTTCGAGCAGGCGGCGGCGATAAATTTCATCGCGTACCCCCTGGAGCTTTCGCGCTTGGAAAAACTGATAAAGGGAGAGACCTGTTGTTGCCCCAACGGACAACACCATAGGCAGCACAAAGAGAAAACTGCTGCCCCCGCGCCCACCGCTAACCATGACATACCCAAAGATGGTAATCATTGGAACAATCATGGTGAGCAGGTTTTGTCCGCCTTGCTCACGCTGCGGTGGGTTTGGAATTTGCACCTCGCCAACCGGAAGTTCCGGTTGAATACGCGGTGGGCGGCTGATATATTTCGGCATATACGGCGCGTCCTTCCAGCCTAGCTTGACACCAGAGACAGTCGGTAGTACCTTCAGGAAAGGTCTGTAGCCTCCTACTATGGATCACTTAGGGGGCTTTGTCAAACGGGGCTTGAAAGGGATCAAGGCGATCACAGAAGGGCAAGGGCATGAAACGTTACGATGTGGACACAACAGCAATCACCCCCATGTTCAATGTATGGGGGCCCAAACGCGATTCCAAACCGGGGCTGATGTCCGTGATCTTCGATCACGGCGAAGCGATTGGCGATATTGAGATTGATCGCCTCCTCTATGTCTACCGCACTGGGGCGCTTTACGAAGCGAAGCGGATGGTTATTGGGAAGGGGCGGGGGGCGGGGCTGACAGAAGAGCGCGTGCTGCTCAAGGTTGCCCATAACGATGCTGGCGATCAATTGAAAAAAGAAGCGACACTGCTTGCTAAATTGCAGCAAGAACGCCAACATCCGATGCTGCCTGTGCTGCTGCCTCCCTATCAATTTTCCGATGGGAAACAACAGCGTGCCTATGGGAAAACAAGTGTTGGCGGGGATACCAAATACTATGTTGTTTATAAACAGGCGGAGGGAACATCCCTTCGGGAGATGTTGATCAAGAATCCCCAGCCATGGTATCAGCACGCCGCATGGATTACTATTCAGCTTGCCGACGCCATTCATTTTATTCATGTCAAAGCGCAAACGTTGGTCATGAATATCAACCCCGATGGGATCATGATCCGCACCGACAAAGATGGTATTCCACGCCCGCTGCTGACCGATTTAGGCACGCTTGCCGACCCAGGCAATATGGATTGGGAAATGGCAAAGCGCTTTATTCACCCATCCTACATCGCCCCCGAACTACTCCTCGGCGTTGCGGGCGCTCCGTTTGGCGCACAGACGGATGTCTATGGCTTGGGAACTTTACTGTATGAAATGTTGATGGGACGCCCAGCGCACCCCTTCAAACTTCGTGAGCCAGAGGATGTGCAAACGTCCGTTTTGAAAGACATGCCGCCGCCCCTAAACCGCACCGATCTTTCCTCTGATCTGCCTGGAATTGTGGGCATGGCGGTAGACAAAGCGCCTGCCCGCCGTTACCCCGACGTGCGCACCTTTGCCAAAGAACTGCGCACAAAATTCGGGGAAGTTCCGGCGGAACGTCCGAAGCGCCGGTTCCCGCGCCGCGTTGTGGCGGTTTTCGTCGCTATTGTCTTCTTCCTGATCGTTTGGACGATGCTCATGGCATTTACCGGCGCAAGTTTAGGATAGTCTAAGATAGGGTAATTCAAAACAGCCAGCCATGACTGACCACAATACCCCCGTTGGGCTTGATTTGGAAAGCTATTTCGCCAAGCTCATGGAGCGCCTTCGGGCGATTTTCCCGTGTGATAGTGGGGGGATCGTCCTCGTTAATCCAGAAACGGGGGAACTTGAACCCTACACCTATTACAACCTTCCAGAGGAAATCAGCTACTTTCCGCTTGGGAAAGGTTTGGTGGGGATCGTCGCCCAAAGTGGGCAGTCTCGCCTAGAAAATGACCTCTCTGACGATCTGCGTCATTCGCCCAATGCCCGTGCTGCCATTACTGCCCCAATCCGGTTGGATCTCGAACGGCTTGGGGTGATCCTTATTGAATCGGAACAAGCCAGTTTTACCGAGCGCGATCTGGTTATCTTAGAAGGGATAGCCGATCAGGTTGCCCTTGCCTGCGACCTTGCCAGCGTGGAAGAAAACCTTGTTCAGCGCGAGGTAGAACTGACCGCCAGCGATGAATCGCTCATGCTGCGCAACGAATTCAGCCATCTTGCCACCTCGGACGAGGCACTTGAACTGCTGCTGCCCAAAATGGCGGAATATCTTGCTAACATCTTGGGCGCGGACGCCTGCGCCATGACCCTTTGGGACGATGTAAAAAACGAGCCGCAGCGCATTGCTGCCTATGGCATTGACAGTGGATTATTCCTCAGCGGGCGCAACCGTCCAAACGATTCACCCTCCCTTACCGAAGTGATGATCACGACGGGGCAAACCTATATTTACAACGAGGCGCAGACCCTTCTTGAGCAGCCCACACCGCTGATTGCTGAATTTGGCGCTCATGATCTCCTCGCTATGCCGCTCATTGCACGGGGAAAGCCCATTGGTGGGGTCTTTTTACTTCATCTCACGGTGGGAAGCCCTCCCTTCACCTTGCACGACGCGGATCAGGTTGCCTCCGCCCTCGATCAGATTGCCATGACCATTGATAATCGCCTATTGTTAGGTGATATGGAGGCGCGGCTTTCGGAGGCTACCGTCCTCCTCCAGAGCGCCCAAATTGCCTCTAGCAGTTTGGCGCTCGATGGAACACTGGATGAAATGCTCCACCTGACCCAAACGACCTTTGGCGTTCGGTTTGGGGCATTTTTGCTTTACAACCGTCGGGAAAATGCCCTCATCTTACATACAGGGCGTGCGTTCGGTATTCCGCGCCACTATGAAGGGATGCGTTTTCCAGCGAACGACCCCACCAGCCAGATTGCCATTGTCTTTAACGCGGGCAGTCCCTACATCAGCAACCGCATTCGGCGTGATGGAACGCCGCCCTTATCACCCTATGCGGAGATGATTGAATCACTAGGATTGCAGAACGTCCTCGCTGTTCCTTTACGGGTGCAAGATGCACCTATGGGTGTTTTCATTATTGCCAATAAAACAGGGGAATTCACCCGTGCTGAGGGGGAACTGCTCATGGCAATGGGCAGCCATGTGGCAGCTATGCTGCGCACGAAAGACCTTTTGGATGATACCCAAGAGCGCCTGAAAGATACCCAAGCCTTGCAGCATGTGGCGGAAATCACCGGCTCCACCCTTGATCTGGACGATATGCTGGAACGTGCCGTGCGTGAGGCTGCCTCTCTGATGGAGGCGGATGGGGCGCTGCTGATGATGCCACAGCGGGAAGGGGGAGACGCCGAAACGCTCATCCCCCATGCCAAATCGTGCTTTGGGATTGCCACTCAAAGCCCGTTCATGCCCCTCCCCTCCGATGTTGAAAGGCGCATGAAACAAGCCTTCCAAACGGGGCGCCCCGATCTCGATAATGAACTTACCCTTGAGGGAAAACGCTACGGGTTTGTCATTTTTCCCCTGAATCGTCGTCAGATGCCTTTAGGGGTTATCGGCTTGATTCGCCAAGATGATACCCCCTTAGATGATGCCCATGTGGACATGATACGCGCCATTGCTACACAAATTGCCACCAGCATGGAAAATACGAAACTCTTTGCCACCGAGCGCAAACGCGCTGACATGACCGCCCTTGTCAACCAGATTAGCCAAGAGCTGAGCGCCACCCTCAGCCTGAGTGAACTCTCTCAAAAAATTGTGAACGCCATTCATACTCGTTTTGGCTACGAAACGGTCAACCTCGTCTTGTTGGACGATATGCTAGGCAAGGCGGTGTGTCGTGCCACTGTTTCCTCTGTCTCTCACGGCGGTATTCCTGAAGGCTTTAGTTTTTCCTTAGCAGAGGGTGTCATTGGGCTGGCAATGGTGAGCAATGAAGTGCAAGTGATTGCCAACCTTGCCGAAGACACGACCCTGCCGCTGCCCGGTCTGCCGACCCCGCAGATGGGTAGTATGTTGGTGCTGCCGCTGCGGTATGGCAACCGCATCCTCGGTGCGCTGGAACTGATGACCGTCCGCATCGATGGGTTTGATGCGATGGACTGCCTTGTCATGGAAAATTTGGCAGGGCAAATCGCCGTGACTATTGAAAACGCACGTCTCTGGGATCAGGTGCGGCGGCGCTTGCTAGAACAAAGCATTGTCCATCAGATTGGGCAAGACCTCACCTCCATTTTGAAGTACCACGATTTGGTGACGGCAGTCGTGCGCCATATGAGCCGTGCGCTGGATACGGCAGTGGCACTGCTCATCGTCCGTGATGAGGACGATCAGGATACGATTGCCGCCGAATACCGGCTTTCTGGCGCACACAGCGGCAACTTGCCTTCTATGGTTGGGCGGGCGGTGCGTGATCTTCATCCCGAAGTGGCGCAGTCTGTCAACCAAAGCGTTGAGTCGCGGCGTTGGCTGATCACCACACGAGCCGATGCCCCCTCTGAAGTTGCCGCTGATTTCGCCGCCGGGGATATTTTTGCCCGCCTGATCGTGCCTATGTTTTTGGGGGAGCGTGTCATTGGGGCGGTGGTTTGGTTGGAAACACGCGAATCCCGCATGTTTTCTGATGAAGATGTGCGCTTGGCACAGACCCTAGCCACCCAAGCGGCAATCGCCCTCGATAACGCCCTCCTTGTGGAGGCAATGGCGGCACGGAATGTGGAGCTTTCTAAGGCGAACAAACTGAAAAGCGAATTCCTTGCCAGCATCAGCCACGAACTGCGCACCCCGATGAACGCCATCAATGGCTATAGCGAGATGCTCCTGCGGGGGATTTATGGCGATATGTCGCACAAACAAGTGGATCGGGTGGAACGGATTCTACGCAATGGGCGAAGTCTCCTCGCCCTCATTGATGATCTCCTTGATCTATCCAAGATTGATGCTGGAAAAATGGAACTCCGCCTTGAGGCGCTGAAACTCCACGACGAAGTGGGGGCAATCATGTACAACTTGGAGAGTCAGGCGGCGGCAAAGGGCTTGAGGCTGACCATGGAAGCGCCCGAAGACCTCCCCACCGCAAAAGCCGATCCCATCCGCTTGCGGCAGGTGATCACCAACCTTCTGAGCAATGCCCTAAAATTCACCAAAACAGGCGGGGTCTCTGTGGTGTTGAGTCTGCACCCCAATGAGGGTAGCGGCGATCTGTTATGGGTTGCCGTCACGGACACGGGCATTGGTATTCGCCCTGAAGATCATGCCATCATCTTTGATGAATTTCGCCAAGCCGACCAATCAACGACACGAGAATTTGGCGGGACAGGTCTGGGCTTGGCGATCTCACGGAAATTGGTCCAGATCATGGGCGGCGAGATTTGGCTAGAGAGTGAGGTTGGCAAAGGCAGCACTTTCACTTTCTCCATTCCGGTGGGGTGATTCCACCCCACACCCTAGCCTCATCACACCCCTCTTAGTGGACTCCGCCTGTTGCCATTGCTGGCACAAGTAAAAACGCCCACGCAAAGATCAGGTACACTGCCAACAGTGCTGCCCCCTCTAGCCAATTCGATTCGCCATCCATCGCCACAAATGCCGCAATGATGGACGCCACTGCCAATGCCAACAATTCATAGGCATTAAACACAAGCAGCAGCTTATCTTTAAACAGCAAGCTGATAAAGACGAGGACAGGGGCGACAAACAAGGCAATCTGCATACTCGATCCCAACGAGATCGACATGCTCAAATCCATACGGTTTTTCCATGCCACCTGTACGGCAACAAGATGTTCCGCGACATTCCCAATGAGCGGGACGATGATGATCCCGATGAAGAATTGGGACAGTCCCAAACTGTGACCAACCTTTTCCACCGTCCCTACGAGCGTCTCGCTCATAAAGACGATCCCC
This sequence comes from Anaerolineales bacterium, assembly GCA_015075625.1. Taxonomy (NCBI): domain Bacteria; kingdom Bacillati; phylum Chloroflexota; class Anaerolineae; order Anaerolineales; species Anaerolineales bacterium. The sequence continues at coordinate 643,136 of JABTTZ010000001.1, forward strand.
AATGTTGAGAGGGCAAGGATGATCAGCGCCGTTCGGATGCTCAGCGAGCTTGTGTGGTGGGCTTCTCCGGCGCTGGGGGTGGGGTTGCGCAGCGTGTAGAGAATATACAGCCCATAGAGGACGATCATCACGATTGCCAACCCCTCACTAAAGAGCAGTTCGCGGTTCAGCCCATCGCTGGCGCCGAGGATTGCCGTATCAAACGCAGAAGGAATGGCAAGAATCAAAAAGGCGAGGATCAAAAAAGTGGCATTCACTCCGGCAACATGCTTATCAAAGGTTTGCCGTCCGTTTTTGACGCCCCCAAACACCATACTCAAGCCCATGACCAACAACAAGTTGCCAATCACCGAGCCGATAATCGAGGATTTGACCAGTTCCAACAAGCCTGCCCGCAAGGCGAAAATGGTGATGATCAACTCCGCCGCGTTCCCTAAGGTGGCGTTGATCAAACCGCCTAACCCGGGTCCGAGTTTGGCGGCGACAACCTCTGTCGAACTTCCCACCAATGAAGCGAGGGGGACAATGGCTAAGGCAGCTGCCCCAAAGATCAGCACATCACTCCCGCCGCTGGCACGCAGCACTAAGGCAATGGGCAAAAAGACGAGCAGGACATTGAAATTAAGGATGCTTGAAAGTTTGAAGCCGCCTTTTTGGTCGGCGGGTGTGGCATTTTGTTTCGACATAGCCCCCCTTAGATCAGTACGGTAAAGCGATCATACAGAAAACGCTTGAGCGTGCAACATCTAGACGGTTGTCAGGGATCATCTAGACGCCCTACCCATCGATCCCCCCCGACGCATCATTTATCCTTAGCCCAGAAAGAGAGGCACAGCATGGGACGTATCGGCGGTTCGGGCAAACTCTGGCGGGGCGTCGTCATGATTGGGATAGCCCTTTTTACACTGGGGGCGGGGATGCGTGTCTATGCTCAAATCACCTTGGGGCAAACGATTCAACGCCTTCTTGACGCCCGTCCGCCATCGCCCATCGCCCTTACCGCCCCATCGTCTCAGCCGTTGGCGCTTGCCCCTTCTGCCCCCTCTAGTCTTCGCCTGCCAGAGTACGACCTTTGGAACGTTCTCACCCCTGTCACCGTGACCTATGATGCGGCAAATACCCCCCTATGGGAGACCGCCGACAGCGCGTGGCATGTTCCATCGGGCATACCCGGACAGGCGGGGAGCGGGTTTGGGAATGTCGTCCTTGGCGGACACACCCCCGCAAGCGACCCTGAGGTATGGGCGCGGTCTGTCTTTCGGGCGCTTCCAACGCTCAATAGAGGGGATCAGATCGTCGTTGAGGCTGGAACAGCCCGTTACAGCTATCAGGTTGCGCTAGTCTTTGCCATTCCCGCGGGGGAAGCGAACAACCCCGAAGCTGCCGCTTGGCTTGCCCCCACCGGCGATGAGCGCCTCACCTTGATCACCTGTTTCCCACCGCATACGGCGGCATATCGGGTGATTGCGGTTGCTTTTCCCACTACGTTTACGAACACCGGAGATCTAAGATGAAACCCTATCGTTTTTGGATGGTGATGGCATTGATCGCCTTGATCAGCACCAGCCTGATGCCCCGCCCCGCCCGTGCCGATGGGCTGATGATCTTGGGCGGTGTGTATCGTCAACCGAGCGTGTCCCACATCACCGTGACCATTGAGTCGCGGGTATCCACCACCGTCCTAGAGCAGACCTTCAAAAACCCTAACGATGAGCAGGTGACAGCGCTCTACGTTGCCCCTGTCCCTAGCACCGCGACGATCACAGCCTTTGCCCAGTTGATTGACGGGGTGTGGATTGAGGCGGAGGTGAAAGACAGCGAGGAAGCGAAAAAAGACTTTGAGAAAGCCGCAGAAGAAGGGAAAGATGCCGCCCTTGCCTCTGGCGCATTCGTTTCTATTGACGCCGGAATGACCTTTCGGACACAAGTCGTTTTGCCCGCCAATGCTGAGCGCACGGTGCGCCTTACCTTCAGCGAGGTCTTAATTGGGACCGCTGGCATGACACGCTATACCTACCCCTTAAGCCACTCGCACCTTTCCAGCGAACCGGTGGGCGACCTGATCGTTCAAGTCACTATTCACGAGAAAGACGCGATTCGCGCTGTTTATTCGCCTTCCCACACAAACGGGGTAGAGATCGCCCGCCCCTCAGAGACAGAGGCAGTGGCGCTCTATCGGGCGCAAAACATCGTCCCCGCCCAGGATTTTGAGATCGTCTATACCCAGTCGGCAGACACCTTTGGCTTGAATGTCGCCACCCACCGGAAAACAGGCGAGGATGATGGCTACTTCATCTTGATTGCCGCTCCCCAATTGAACGCCGATCATGCCGAGATCATTGAGAAAGATTTCGTCTTTGTGTTGGATCGTTCGGGCAGTATGCAGGGGGCAAAGTTTGAGCAAGCACGCGCCGCTTTAAAACGGATTTTGGATGCGCTCAACGAGGGAGATCGTTTCACCGTGATCGTCTTTGATAACGATGTCACCACCTATCGTTATGACCTCGTAGGGATCGATCAACGTGACACGGCACGGGCATGGGTTGATCTGTTCCAAGTCGGCGGCGGGACGAACATCAACGACTCGCTGCAAACGGCACTCAAAACAGTGGACAAAACGTCCGAACGCCCTCATATCGTCGTTTTTCTGACCGATGGACAAGCCTCAACGGGCGTTGTAGACACCGCGCAAATCCTGAAGAACGTTCAAACGGAAATCCATAATCGCAGCCGGATATACACGATTGGCATTGGCGATGTAAACAAGCCGCTTTTGGAATCATTGGCGCGTGAAAACCGAGGGCAAGCGCTCTTTGTCGATGCCTTCCAACCGCTGGAAAAACCGCTGGCAGAGTTCTACGCGGCAATTGATAACCCCGTTTTGGTTGATCTTGCCCTTGACTTCGGCGGGATCGAAGTCACCGATTTCTATCCCAACCCACTCCCTGATATGTTCCTCGGTGGGCAGGTGGTCATTGCCGGACGCTACAAAGGCGGCGGGACAACCACCGTCACCTTGCGCGGGGCGATCAATGGCAAACCCTACGAAACACAGTATAAGGACATCACCTTCCTTGACTCAAAGGCGGTGGCGGTCAACGATTCAGAAGCAGCGAAGGCAAACGCGGTAAACAGTTATGTCCCTCGTTTGTGGGCGCAAGAAAAAGCCGATTCACTCGTGCGCCATATGGCCATTCACGGACCCGACGCCAAACTCGTTGATGAGGTGAAAGCGCTTGGCAAGACCTACAAGATCATCACCCCCTACACCTCGTTCGTCGTTGTCAACCCGAACCCTAGCGAACCTGTAGCAGGGCAGCCAGTGGCAGGGCTACCCGGCGTCGGGTTGCCACGACTCGCCCTGCTCTACCGAGATGATTTTCGGGCGCTGAATACGGCGTTGATGATCATTGGGGGGCTGGTGACAGGGTTAGGACTGGTGGGCATTTTCCGGCGGAGGCTGGTGAAACGGTAGTCTAAATCACGTCAGGGGGTGCCCTTGTGGGGCATCCCTACAACCGGTCTTTAGAAGGTTGTTTTGCCATCAAAGCGATGAACACAGTGGCGAGGATGGGCACTCTATGCGCAAACGAAAATGGGTTCTCTATTGGGCATTAAATCCGGTTTACCTTGCCTTTGGGGTGGGGATTGTCGCTCTTTTTACGCTCAGCGGGATCGGCATCTGGGCATGGACACAAAACAAACCCGCTCCCCCCATACCCACTGTCTACAGAGCCGGTGGGGTGAGCGCCCCATCGCCTATCGGTGATGCTGTGATACCCTTTGCCGATGCGCTTAAAGGGGGGAGTTTGGCGGTGGCGCTTCCCGATGGCACGGTGCGCCGTTACACGCCAGATTACCCCAATGGGTTGTCTCTTGCCGGGCTGCGCGGCGATCAGCCGTTCGTGGTGGGGGGCGATTGGGTCATTGCGCCCTGTGTCACGACAACGGCAAAGCTCTGTTGGGCAGACAATGTAGGGATGATCGACTCTCGTGCTACAGAGGGGATTCTTCCCGTCCTCAGCGCCGATCACAAGGCAATTTACAGCTATCTCCAAACGGGGACAGGTTATATCTTGCAGCGCACCCCGTTGGAGGGTAGTGAGGTGGAATCGATATTGACGGTCACGCTGCCCGCCGCCCCCGCCCTTCCCGATCCGGCAACGGGGCGGCTGCTCATTGTTGATCAACAAACACCTAAGAGCGCTGCCTTTTACACGGTTGACCCAAACTGCGTTGGGGATATGGCGTGCAGCGCCTCGGCATGGCAAATCAAGGTGGTGGCGGGGGTGATTGAAGGGGTGGCATGGCATCCAAGCGCAACGGCAATTGCCTTCAGCGAACGGGCTTCGGGAACGATCTACGCCCTCAGCACCGCCAACGGGGCTATTTCGCCCCTCGTCACCGGCGTGTTGGGGGGAGCGTGGCAGCCCGCCTTCAGCCTTGATGGGACGCGCTTGGCGTTCCTTCGGGGGGATGGGCAGCTTGGCATACTCGATGTGGAAACCGGACGCTCAGGGCTGCTTCCTATTCTGGGAACGAGGTTTGTATGGCTGCCACCCTACTAACCCTGCTAAGGCGCACCCTGCTCCGTACCCTATGCATAGGGATCGCTGCGACTGTGCCAGTCGTGAGTGGCGATCTGCGGGCGGGGCGTATCATGGCGGCGAAAGCGGCTGTTTGTTCCAGCGCCACACTAACCCTCGTCCCCCGCGAAGCAGTTTATGCCGATCTCGCCCACGCCCGCGAATGGAATGCCCTCTTTGCCCGCAAATCGCCCTACAGTAATGCGGTGGCGATAGATCGGCAGTTCTTAGGCACATCGGAGGCGCTTGATTATGTCTTTGCCCTTGCCGATGAGATTATCTGTGCCGCGAAGGTTGTTGAGATTCCATCGTCCCTCCTTGCTGGTGTGCTTGCTGCCGCCCTTGATTTTGACTACAACGCCATTGATCGCTTTGTCGATGGGGCAATTGCCTTCGGGTGGGGCGATCCCTTCACCGCCTTTGATGTCAGCGCGGGCTATGCCCAAGTTCACTATCTCCCCCTTCGGCGGACGCTTCTTTCTATGGGACGGGCGTTTTTTTCTTCAACGATTTATGAGGACTTTTACGATCTGATCATCGACGGCGATCAGGCAAACTATCTCCGTTCCGCCTCGCGTTCTACATTGGTAGGGATTCTTTCCGGGGCGGTCATGGTCCGCCATTACACTGATCTGCGCCTAAATGGACGATCCATGGCGACCTTAACGGCGACGGACATGGCGCTCATCTGGACAGCATATCGCGGCGGGGTAAGCGAGACAGCGGCGGATCCAACGCGGAATTATCGGTGGGATGTAAGGCACTATCGCCATGCCGATAACCCCTATCTCTTTGCCGATGCCTTGCTATCGCGCCCCTATTTTGTCTATTTTCAGGCAGTTATGCCCTAATTCTCTAAGTCGTTCATTTGCTACAATCCCCTCTATGAAATCCTCTACTCAGCGTGCCTTTGATCGCCTGGATGTCGCCGCTGGCGGCGCGATGATGCTGCTTGTCCTGTTGATTGCATTCACCGTTCTCAGCGGTGATCATGCCGGAATCGTCTTATTGGAGCGCACCCCTACCGAGTCGCCCGCTGTGACGGAAGCGATTCGCGTCGTTTTTTCCGCTCCGCTGGAGGAAGCAAGCCTTACCGAACGATTCACCATCACCCCTGCCACCGAGGGAACGCTGCACCTCAATGGGGCTGTCCTCACCTTCACCCCAAGGCGGGCATGGCAAGCGGGCATCCCCTATACGGTACGCATCGGGATGGGCGTTCGGGCGCTGAATGGGCGGGCGTTGGTGCGTGAAGAACAGTGGTCGTTTACACCGCGCTCGCCCCGCCTTGTCTACCTTGCGCCTGCCGTCGCCGCTGATGCCGATGCGTTGAATGCCTTGTGGCTGATCGATCCAACGGCGAATGACTCCCCGCGCCGCCTTGCCGTTGGGGTGAACGAATTTCGCCCTAGCCCCGATGGATCGCGGATTGTTTTCGTCCGCGCCGGCGCAGGGGGCGTCTCCGATCTCTACGAACTGAGCATGGCGACGGGGGCAGTGCGGCAGGTGACAAACTGTGCGGCGGTGAGCGCCGCGTGCGGGGCGCCCAGTTGGCACCCCGATGGTGGACGGCTTGCCTACGAACGGCGGGAGTTAAGCGCGGCTGTTCCCGAAACGGATCGGCGCTTTCCCCGTGCGTGGGCGGTTAATCTCCGCGACCTTGCCACTGCGCCGCTGCTGGATAACCCACTTTTCTTGGGCGGAACGCCTTTATGGTCGCCTGATGGAACACGCCTTGCCGTCTTTGACCTCTCTCAATCGGGAATCGTTATTTATGAGGTCAAGACAGGCACCGCGCAGACCATCCCCACCCTAGAGAGCGAATCAGGGTTATATGCCTTTGACCCCAGCGGACGCTATTTCATTTACCCCACTCTAAAAATGTTCGGCGGGCGCTTTACGACGCAGTTGGAATGGATTGATCTGACAGACCGCGCCGCCGGGATTAAAACTTTCAGCGGGGAAAACACACCGCCCATAGAGGATCATCAACCCGCATGGCATCCCGATGGGCAGCGCTTTGCCTTCACGCGGCGGTATATGGACGGCTCTGGGGCAATGACCGCGCAGCTCTACATGATGAATCCCTCAACGGGGGAGGTTGTGCCGCTCGTCGTTGACGCCCGCTACATTCACGGCGCAGAACAGTGGAGTCCGACGGGCGATCAGATTGTGTTCCAGCGCTTCGATCCCAACGATTCGGCTGCCGTGCCGGAAGTTTGGCTTTATACCCTAGAAGGGGGCGAACCGCGCCGCATCGTGCGGGGGGGATTTTTTCCGATGTGGCTGCCATAAGTGCCATAGAATGAATCACTCACCTTACGCACAGCCCCTCACCCCCTAGCCCGCGCAGCGGGAGAGGTGAGATTTTCTTTCGGAGGGGCGCTGCCCCTCCCCACCCTTTTATACAGCTAATCTCAGAGAGAATCACATTGTTTGGGTAAGATAAATGAATCAGGCTGCCGGACTTATGGTAGCCTATGGCGCATTGTCTATCCGTTTAGCAAACCGTAAACGGTTCATCACGAACTTATAACAGTCTCCCAAAAGTAGGTCGCAAATGATCCCCAAATGGTGGTTAGGGCGATCCGTCTAATCCCCGAATGGGTGTACGATCCACGAAGATAGGAGGAAGGGTACACCATGTCGGCACGGAAAATTCAAGCGGATTACGAAAAACTCACAGCGATCTCGTCGCTCTTCAAACGGCGGGTGGAGCAGACCCGCAATTTAACAGCGGCGCTGACCAAGATCACACAAGGGCTATCCGAAGGTGGGTGGATTGGTGAAGGAGGAGTACGCTACCAAAAAGAGATGGGCGATCTCGTTTTCCCTGCGCTTAAGAGGCTTCAAGCCGTCCTTGAGGAAGGGGCAAACGCTACCCAGAAAATTGCCCAAGCCTTTCAAGAGGCAGAGGAGGACGCCGGGCGGCTCTTTAAGGGAGAGGGCATAGGGATGTTAGGGCGGCTGCCTTCGGCGGCAAACCTGACGGGCGATAGCTTCACCACCGAGACGAAAGATGCCGTTGGCGGTTTGTTCACATGGAATACGCAAGCCACACTTACCAGCAGGATTCCCAATGTGGTGAATACGATCACGGCATCCACCGCCGGAAATGCACTGATCACGAGCATTACCAACGCGGGCATGAAATTCACGCTCCCTGGTGGCACAGTGTTGGGGGATGTCAATGCCTCAAACGCGAAATCATGGACGGTGAACTTTGCCGATCTAGACAGTGCCTCTGGAACAACCTACTTCGGGTCTAGGACGATCTCGATTTCCACATCGCGGTTTACCATGCCGGGAAATACCACGATGTTTGCACGCACGCTTATTCACGAAATGCAGCACGCTTATGATAGCAATCAGGGGCGGACGCAAGTCCCTGTGATCAACAGCTATGCCATTCCCAATGCCGGGGCGCTTACTCAACTTCAGACGAAGATTCAAGCGCAGGTGCAAGCAGCAGTGAATACGGAAATCCGAGCGCATACCCGTGAGTATGCCCTGCGCGATGGCATTGCCTACGACGAGACGAACGCTTTCAACACCGCGAATACGAAGTATATTTTGAAGGATCGCGGGTATGGCAGTGTTTATGAAGCCCAACATAACGAGAAGTTCAAGCAGGCGTACAAGCAAAACCCTGCCAACGGCTTGTACAAAGTGAAAGTCCGGGCGGGTGTGGGCGGCGCGGTGGACATTCAAATAACCAAGGTGAAGTAGGAGAACAGGCATGGCAACCTTAGAGATGATGGCAATTCCCGTTGGGGTTGATGTGACTCAGTTTAGTAGTGATGGACTGACCTTTGATTATCCCAGTGAGGCGTTGATCGCTGAATTCCCCGACCCAGAGACACCGGCGATGGCGATCATCGTGGAGACAGAGACAGATGATGATGTGCAAATTGACCTGACCTTTGAGCCATTGGGGGAACAAACAGCCCGTGAGCGAGCAGAGACAGTTTACAAAGCTGGCGCGGATGACGATCCAAACGATCAGCATGTGCCGCCATTTCCACTCATGCTTGGTGGGCTAGAAGGCTGGCGGACGCGCAAATTGTTTTATGATGGGGCCGTGTTAGTGATCGATACGACGTTTGTTGATACAGCCGGGGGGCGCTATGCCATCGAATTGGCAGCCCCGCCGGACGTTTATGCCCAATACCAGTGGGTGCTTGATCTTATGCTACAGACAATGGCTTTTGCCTAAACGTCTTCGTTGGCACTACCCCATTTGCCAAAGGGGGTGATTGCGCAGTGGGCGATCTTAGGGATCGCCCTTATTGGCAGCGCCCCTTGTATCCTATCACCCCTCAGTGGTGGGCGGTGGTCCCATCGTTTCTGTGCCATAGGCTTTTAAGCTGGCGACAATCATCTCCACATTGGGCGGGGCAGTAGGCGGCGGTGGCAGCGTTAGACGGAGGGCAGGTTCGCCCGTCTCGAAAAACCAATTGTCAAGTCCGGCAGGTGTGCCAACGCCAAACCAGCGTGCCGTTTCTGAAAGGATTTGGAAGGTGTGCGGTACATGGCGTGGGATGTAAACAAACGTGCCGGGTCCCCCAATACGGCTTTCCGTCCCGGTGATGAAGCGGATTTCCCCTTCAAGGACAAACCAGAGTTCATCCTCATGAGTGTGGGCGTGCAAAGGAACAGCCATATTCCGATCAGCCAGACCCTCCAGCGCCCAAAACTGTCCGCCTGTTTCTGTTCCTAACGCCTTAAAGGTCAGCAGCGCTCCAAGATGCCAGAGCGCCCGCCCCTGTGTGCCGTTAAGTACAATTGCCCTGAGTTGTTTTTCGTCCATCATCTCACATGCTCCTCGGTGGAATGTATTGAGATGATCATAGGGGATGTGGGCTGAGAAAAAATCGGGGATACCCCCTATTTATACCCCCTATTTTGATCGGGTTACGTGTACGCTGGCGACCTCACCCCCTAGCCCTAGCCCCCCTCAGCCCTTCGTAGAAGAGGGGAAATTAGGGTCTGTTGACGTTTTTGGTTCAGAACCCCTATCCCCCCTGATCCTTTCCCCGCTTGCAGGGAAAGGGGGAGAGAGTTCTTCTCTCTGTTTACGGGGTGGGGGTCAGGGTTTTCAAGCCCCAAAGGGGTGGCTGCTTTCAGCCCGCTGCTTTAGCGGCGGCGGTCACGGACGGCGATGGGCGCAATGCCTAGCGCCCCTACGGGGGTTACACTGTCAATGACGATAGGGTACACCGTTCAATGGCATAAGCCCTGTCGTTTTTAGGCTTAATTTTCCTCAAGACTGGTGCTAAGTTTTCCACTTGCCGAAAATGCGGCGATCTCCGCTCGGCTGCGAAGGTTTAGTTTTTCTAGCACATGGCTCACATGATGTTCGACGGTTTTTGGGCTTATGACCAACCGCGCAGCAATATCGCGGTTGGTCAGCCCTTGTGTGATCAACCCAACGATCTCTAGCTCTCGTCGGGTGAGTATGTTCGGTGTACGAGGCAGCGCCCCACGCCCAATGCCAAGTTCGCGGAGCAACTGGGCAGCCTCAGCCATCTCTTGTTCAGCCCCCACCCGTTCAAAGGTTGCTAACGCCCCTTTTGCCCAGGCAATAGCACCCGCCGGATCGTCTATTTGGAGGGTCTGCGCCATCCTCAACCTAACCTGACCCGCAAGCAGAGATTGTTCGTAAAACTGCAAATGATCCAGCGCCCGATTAAAACTTACTTTTGCCGCCCCAAAATCGCCACGGTGAAGGCTTACCCGCCCTTTGATAAATTCGATTTGTGCTGTGAATAAGGGGCTTTGCGCCTGTGCTGCCATTGCGACAAGGTGTGCGACAAGGCGTTGAACGCCGGCATAATCGCCAAGCCTCAACAAGACTTCAACAAGCAGCAGCAAGGCAGGAAGATGGTGAAGGGTAAACGATGCGGAATCGGGAACGGCTAATTCCAACATCGCTTTGGCAAGGGCTGTTTTCCCTTTTTGTAGCCACAGTCGGGCAAGAGGAACGACAGCAACGGAATGATCCTCCATACCTTGAAGCATGACCTCCGCCTCCTCAAATTTCCCCTGCGAGACTCGCAAATCTGCCAATTTGATGATGGCGTGAATACGCAGCCCTTTATGACCGCGCTCAAATGCATGAATGGCATCTATTAGGGCAGTTTCAGCATCCTGCCATCGTCCCAAGGCAGTCATCAACCCGCCATATGCCGTCCGGCAGTAGGCAGACAGAAAGAAACAGCTATACTGTTCAGCAAACGCGGCGGCGCGGCGACACCACAAATCACTGCGAGTCACATCACCGGCAATCTCGCAGGTGGAGAGCATGAAACAAAAAATTTCGCTGATGATGGTGAACTCAGTGACCTCCCCGCCAGTCGCCATGGTCATCGCTTCGTCCAAACGAGCCATGCCCTCGCCCACCTGACCTAGCGTAACGAGTCCTTGTCCATGTAATGCCAACCCAAAGGCTTCAAGGTTGCTGTTCTTGAACTGCTGAGCCGCCGCGGTTGTTTGGGCTGCAATATCAACCAATTCGTGGGGGGGGGACACCACCGAGGCACGTAAAATGACGAACCACGCTTGTTCCAAACTAGCGGGCAATAACACAAGGAGTTGTTCAGCGCGGGCGAACCATCCTTGCATTGCCGGGACGTTCGCGCTTAGAAAAAGTTGTTCCCGTGCTAGCCAACAGGCAATCAGCGCCGCCTGCCCAACAGACCCGCTCCTTTTAAACCCCATATAGGCGAGGGTGCGCTGATGATGAGCCGCCTCAATTTCATTCAGCCACCAAAGGGCAATCCCAAGCCCATCGTGAGCTTCAGGCATCTCGGACATTTCTAACACATGTTCAAAGGCGGCTTTAGCCTCAGCCCAAGCGGCTCTTTTCAAGGCGGCTACCCCTGCGGTCAGATAATCTTGGGCGGTTTTTGTGTCTGACATAGCCTATCCTGAACTTACGAATGGGCAAGGTTACCTGTCCTAATTATAGGCTGCTGATCCCCTACGGGATCGCTTATGATCCCGACGCTAAAAGGCTTGTCTGGTAAGGAAAAGAAGGTGTCGCCGATGGACAATCCAAGCCAACAACGAAAGGATTGAACCATGGATAGGGCTACCTTCTTCACCGAATTATAGGCGTAGAGGTTACGTCATTGCCCTCATCCCCCCTACCCACCTTCTTCCTTCGGGAGAAGGGGAATCTCATCTTTGAGGAGGCGTCCCCCTCGCCCGCAGCATTTCTCCCCTTTCCCTGTGTAGGGGGAAAGGGGGTAGGGGAATAGGGGTTCTTTAGAAATCACTAGGGTGAGATACTAATTCCCGAACACGCTTTTTAACGGTGGGTCATGGCGCAGACGCGCTGTAGCGCATCCTTACGAGGGGGACTTGCCGCCCTCTGCGGCAAAGATCGCCGCCACAACCGCCGCCGCTGCGGTTAAGGTGGGGGGCTGTTCCAACAGCGCGGCAAGGCTCGTCACCGGCTTGTCGCTGATCCCGCAGGGGACGATCCCCTGAAAGTAGCTGAGATCGGGATCGACATTGAGGGCGAAGCCATGCATCGTCACGCGGCGGGTGGTGACGCGCACACCAATGGCGGCAATCTTCGCCAGTTCGCCCCTCTGTTCCACCCAAACCCCCGTATACCCCGCCAAGCGCTGCCCGTGAATCCCAAAGGAAGCCAATGCCGTGATCAGGATACTCTCCAACCAGCGGACATAGCCAACGACATCGGCGTGAAGCCCATCGCCGCCCGGGGGAAGTTTGAGGATGGGGTAGCCCACAAGCTGCCCTAAGCCGTGATAAGTCACATCGCCGCCGCGATCCACCTGATGAACGGTGATGCCCCGTGCGGCAAGCGCGGCGGGCGAAAGGAGGATGTTCGCCGCGTCGCCCTTTGTGCCGAGTGTGTAGGTGTGGGGATGTTCAACAAAAAGCAAGGTGTTAGGGATCACATCCGCCCCGCGCTGTGCGGCATAATCGCGCTGAAGCGCCCATGCCTCGGCGTAAGCCATCCGTCCCAGATCGATCACCTGGTAGGGCGTTGTTAGGAGGGTCTGACGGTTACTCATTCCTGTCGTCATCGTCCTCATCCCCATCTTCATCAATAATCGCCATGACGGGGCGCGGTGTTGCCTCCAAGTGGGTGACTAAAAATTCCAGCATCCGTGTCCATGTCTTAGCGGTGTATGCCTCATGGTAATCAGGAGAGGTATCGTCCATGAACGCACCCCCCACACCTGGATAGACAAACATTCGCTCCCGTCCGGGGGAATCCTGAATAGCGGCGGAAAATTCGTTGAGGATAGGGGGGGAGATTGCCTCGTCCGCATCGCCATAAAACGCCAACAACGGCGTCTCATTTTGAGGGAGAATGGGCAGCGCCCCTTGCGGATTCCCGCTGATAATGACCGCTGCCCGCAGTCCGGGCGATTTGACCACCGCCTGAAATGCCAGTTCGCCGCCCAACTGCCACCCAACAACGCCGATTTTCCGTGTGCAGCGCATATTCGTTTCCAGCGCCTCCCGTGCGGCGGTGAACCCCCACGAGAAAACGGGGGAATCGCCCACCCGCAGTGCGGCGACATCGGCGGCGGTGGGGGCGTGCGACCCATTGAAAAAATCGGGGATCAGGACGATGAAGCCAATCTCGGCAATGCGACGCACCCATGCCCGCACGGTGGGCGTCACCCCCTGTTCGCTTGGCAGGAACACAATCCCCGGATGTTTCCCGCCGCTGTCGGGGTAAACCCAATAAGCGGGCAAGGTCGATTCCCCCACGACGATGCTGATATTTCCGCCGGTGGTTGGGTACTGTCGGTGGTGTGTTTCAAACATAGCCCCTCCGTTCCCCACAATGTCTGATCTCCATTATAGTATCTTACAGGGTGTGCGCCTAACGAACGAACAACCCATTCGGGGTACAATAGGGTGCGGTCATTCACCTTATGATCGCCGCCCAAAGATGACAGAGAGGACACCACACCATGCGCCGTGATTCACATCAGAATCAACGCCCCCCCACACCTCGGCGGAACGGCGTGCTTTTGGGGGGCAGCCTGATCGGGATCGTGGCGCTTGTCCTTGTGGTATGGATTGCCTTTCGGGGAGGTCGTTCGGATACCTCGCCCCCGTCGTCTCCGACGGCAGCCGTTTCCTCGCCTATCCCGTTGCTTCCCACGCCCGATCTCTCTGCGGCGACGATGATCCCCGCTGGCACAAAGGCATCGTGGGTGGCATTTGTTCAGGAATTCGAGGGCGTGCCGATGGTCCTTGTCCCCGCTGGCTGTTTCATGATGGGCAGCACTCGCTTTGATAACGAACAGCCCATTCATGAAGTATGCTTCGCCGAGCCATTCTGGATCGATCAGTACGAGGTATCGAACGGGCAGTTCAAGGCAAAGGGCGGGCAGGCAGGGCGGGCGAGCAATTGGACGGACGAGGCACTTCCCCGTGAACGGATCACCTGGTTTGAGGCAAAAGCCTACTGTGAATCACGCGGGGGGCGTCTTCCCACCGAGGCGGAATGGGAATACGCGGCAAGGGGTACGGAAAGCCGCCTGTATGCGTGGGGCGATGCCTTTGAGGGTCGCCGCCTGAATTATTGCGACAGGGGCTGCGAGTACCCTTATCGAGACGCCACCGTTGACGACGGGTATTCACACACCGCCCCTGTTGGGCATTACCCTGAGGGAGTCTCATGGGTGGGCGCTTACGACCTCAGCGGAAATGTGTGGGAATGGGTGAGCAGCCTTTACGCCCCCTACCCCTATCAGGCGGATGATGGACGGGAAGCCCCTGGCGAAGAAGGTGGGCGTATTCTTCGCGGCGGAGCCTGGAACAACGGCGACGACAGCGTGCGGGCGGCAAACCGCCTTCGCTACGCCCCCACCAACGAGGACCTTATCGCCGGATTTCGCTGCGCCCGTTCATACCGCAGCCCATAGACCTAAGGAAAGAGACACCTTTTGTGATGGACTTGACCGGAACGGCACTGCGCGGGTACGAACTGAAGGCACAGATTGGAGCGGGTGGCTTTGGGGCGGTCTACCGTGCCTACCAACCCGCCGTCCGGCGCGATGTGGCGATCAAAGTGATCCTCCCCATCTATGCAAATCAGGCGGATTTCATCCGCGATTTTGAATCCGAAGTGCAGCTTGTCGCCCGCTTGGAACATCCGAACATCATCCCCCTTTATGACTATTGGCGGGAGCCGGATGGCGCTTATTTTGTCATGCGTTGGGTGCGCGGGGGCAGTTTGCGCCAAGCCCTTGCCCGCCAGCGCTGGACACCCGCTATGACTGTTCGCCTGCTTGACCAGATCGCTGCTGCGCTTGATTACGCCCACCGCAACGGGATCGTCCACCGCGATCTGAAACCGGATAATATCCTGCTCGATGAGGACGCCAACGCCTATCTTGCCGATTTTGGCATTGCCAAACTGATTGCTGATCTGCAAGACGAGGAGGCGACGAACGTCTTGGTCGGCTCGCCCGCTTACGCCGCCCCTGAACAGGTCTTGGGCGAACCGGTCTCCATTCAGACCGATATTTACAGCTTGGGGATCGTTCTCTTTGAGATGCTCTCTGGGCGGCGTCCTTTTGAGGCGGAGAGCGCCACCGATATTTTGATCAAGCATGTGCGCGAGGTGCTGCCCACCCTGCAAGGGACGAACCTTACCGCTGATTTGGATGGGGTGATCCGGCGGGCAGCGGCGAAAAAGCCCCACATCCGCTATCCCGACGCCCTGGCATTGGCGGTGGATTTTCGACGGGCGGCAGCGGTGGCAATGGGCGGTGAGTCCGCCCTGACTGATGCCCCCCTGCCGCGCACCGATGCCACCAGCCAGCGTCCCAACCTCTCCCCGCCAAGCCTCAGCGAGCAGACGACAATCCTCGAAAGCCCCGAACGGACGCTGATCACCCCTCTCGGCTATGAGGAGGACGGCGATTCCACGCGCCCCGCCACCAGCCGCGAGGCGGAACAAACCGACATGCGCACGTTCGTCCTTCTTACGCCGACGAACCCCTACAAAGGGCTGCGCGCCTTCCAAGAGGCGGATGCAAGCGATTTTTTTGGGCGTGATGAGGTAATCACTGCGCTGACTGCCCGCCTGAGCGATGCCGATGCGGAGGGGCGTTTCCTCGCCCTTGTGGGGGCAAGCGGGTCGGGAAAATCGTCGCTGGCGCGGGCGGGTCTGATTCCGGCGCTGCGGCGGGGGGTGCTGCCCGCCTCGGAACGCTGGTTTTACACCGACATGATCCCGGGCAGCGACCCCTATAACGAACTGGCAGATGCGCTCTTGCGCGTGGCGGTCAACCCGCCCCCCGATCTCCCCGCCGCGCTCTTGGAGGGTGATCGCGCCCTTGTTGAGATCGTCAACGCCGTACTGCCCGATGCTGACTCCGATTTGGTCATTCTGATCGACCAATTCGAGGAAGTATTCACCGTCTGCCCTGATGAGCTGCGCCGCGCCGCCTTCTTGCGGGCGCTCCAAACCGCCGCTCATGATCCCGCCAGCCGCCTGCGGATCGTGATCACCATCCGCGCCGATTTTTATGACCGCCCCCTGCAATACCCCCTTTTTGGCGATCTGCTGCGGCGCACGACGGAGATCATCTTGCCGCTGCATGGCGAGGCATTGGCAATGGCGATCACCGCGCCAGCGCTGCGGGCGGGCTTGACGCTTGAAAGCGGGCTGACAGAGACGATCCTGAGCAGCGTCCAAGCACAGCCCGGAACACTCCCCCTGATGCAATACGCCCTGACCGAACTCTTTGAGCGACGGACGGGAACGCGGCTGACGCTTGCCGCTTATCAAGCCAGCGGGGGCGTTGCCGGCGCGTTGGCGCGGCGGGCGGATGAACTCTACGAGGCGCTTGATCAAGCACGGCGGGCATTGGCGCAATCTATTTTTCTGCGCTTGGTGATGCTTGGCGAAGGGGCAGAAGATACCCGCCGCCGTGCGGATCGGGCTGAACTAACCGCGCTCAGCGAGAACCCGACAGACATTGAGGCGATCCTCGATGGTTACGGAACGTTTCGTTTGCTCAGTTTTGACCGCGACCCCGCCACCCGCGCCCCCACCGTTGAGGTGGCGCATGAGGCGTTGATCCGCGAATGGGGAACACTGCGCGGGTGGTTGGATGCCGGACGGGATGATGTCCGCACACAGCGCCGCCTTATCGCCGCAGTCGATGAGTGGGAGGCGAAGGGTGACGCCAGTTACCTTGCGGCGGGGGCGCGGCTAGAACAGTTTGAGACATGGGCGCAGACGACAAAACTGGGCTTGACCACCCGCGAACGGCGGTTTCTAGAGGAAAGCCAGCGGGAGCAAGCCGAACACCGCGCCCGTGATGCCCGTATTGCCCGCCGCGTGCAAAATTTCCAGCGGACGGCGATCCTTCTGGGGGGGGTGGTCGTCTTAGCCGTGATCGCTATCATCCTTGCCGCACGACAGGCGGCAGAGGCTACCGCACAGGTCGCTCTTGCGGCGGAAACACTCACCCCCGTCCCGCAGACGCTAACCCCCGTCCAACTGACACTGGTGGCGGGCGAACGGCTGATTACCGAAGGGCGCTCAACGGCGACGGCGGTAGCCCTTGCCCGCGCCGAACAAGAGGCGCTCCTTGCCGGATTGCGTTTGGCGGGTATCGCTGGCGACATTCTCCGTGATCCGGCGGGCAGCCCCGAATTGGCAGCGCTTCTCGCCGTCCGTTCGATGCAGCACGCCTATTCCCCACAGGGTGATGGCGTTCTGGTGGGGGCGCTCGATCAGTTATTCATCAAAGCGATTGCCACCCCTCACGATGGGGCGGTGAGCAGCCTCGCCTTCGATGCCGATTACATCAGCGGCGGGCAAGATGGCGTTGTCTACATCCGTCAGCAAGAGAGGCACGAGGCGCTCCCCAACAGCGAAGGTGTCACCGATATAGCCGTCTCTGGCGGGGCAGCGCCCTTCTTGCTGGTGACGGCGAATTCCGGCGCTGTTTACCTGACACACCTTGCCGCTGTTCAGCCATTTATCGAACTTGGTCGGCATGAGGGGGCGGTGTTGGCGGCGGCAATCACCACCGATGGGAGTCTCGCCGCGACGGGCGGGGTGGACGGTCTAATTCGCCTGTGGGACACGGAAAAGCAGCGCGAGATTGGCACATTGGAGGGCGATGCCTTTGGCATTCTGAGCCTTGCCTTTTCCCCTGATGGGAAAACGCTGCTCTCCGGCGGCGTCGGCGGCGAGATCATCGTTTGGGAGGTGGCGACCCAAACAAAACACGCCGTCTTGCGCCAATTCGAGAATCCAATCTTGAGCCTGCGAATGGACACAACAGGAAAGCGCGTCCTTGCCGCCAGCGGGAACGAGGCGTATCTTTTCCGCCTTGCCGATCCGCTTGGCGGAACGGTGTTCAGCGGGCATAGCGATTTGGTGAATGTCGCCCTTTTTGACCCAACGGAACGCGCAATCCTGACCGCCAGCGCCGACAAAACCATCCGCCTCTACGACCTTGAAAGCGGTATTGAACAGCGCCGTTTGCTTGGGCATAGCGATGCTGTCCTCGATATAGTTGTTGAGGGAGCAGAGGTGTTCAGCGCCAGCGCCGACGGTACAATCCGCACATGGGAGTACACGCACCCTTCTGCCCTCGAAACGGCAGCGGCGGTGATCAGTGTAGGCGGTGGGGTGGATGAAACCGGTATTCTCCGCCCCCGTTTTGCCTCAGGAACTACGGTATGGGAGTGGACAGGTAGGGCAGATCGCCCGCCCCTCAGTCGTGATCTATCCGTTCCGGTTGTGGCACTCTCGGCGGATGGTCGCTATGCGCTGAGCAGCGAAGGGGACAGGCTCACCATGTTCGATTTGGGCGATTTAGGCGAGACCGCCCCCAACGTGGTACAGACCTTCACCCTCCCTAGCCAAGCGCAGATCGCCAGTATCGCCATTGGGAGGCGCTACCTTCTGGTGGGCAGCGCTGATCAAAGCGCCTTCCTCTGGGAGATTGCCAGTGGGCGCTTGCTGGTGACGCTCCCTGATCAGGGCGATTGGGTTTCGGGGGTTGCCCTCAGCAGCGCGGAGAATTTCCTTGCCACCGTGACGCTCAGCGGGATGCTGCGCCTCTATGAGGTGAGCCCTGATTCGAGCGATCCGCTCCGCCCGCGGTTCGCCATCCAGACGGAGAGCGCTGCGCTGTGGGCGGTTGCCCTCAGCCCCGATGGAAAGACCACCGCCGTAGGGGATGAGGCGGGGCGCATCCGGCTTTATGCGGCGAAAGATGGCCTGATGGAGCGGGAAATCCTCGCCCATCCTGCCCAAGTGAACACCCTCACCTTCAGCGGCGACAGCGCCTTCCTGATCAGCGGCGGGGCGGATAAGACCGCCGCCGTTTTTCGCCTTTCTGACGGGCGACTTATCCGCCGTCTGAGCGGACATACGGAGGAAATCCTCAGCGTTGTCACCTCGCCCGATGGGGGGCATATCCTTACCGGCAGTCGGGATCGGACTGCCCGCTTATGGGCGACGACGCCCGAAGGCGCTCTGCGGGAAGCCTGTCAGCGTCTCCCCCGTGATTTCACCGCTGCCGAACGCCTTGCCTATGGAATTCCGCCACAGCCGACTTGTGAGAAACGCTAAATGTCGCCATTACGCCGTATAGGAAAGATTGGCGGGGCGCTGATTGCCGGAGGGATTCTGATTGGGCTGCGCTACCTCATCGCCCGCCGTCCGCGCACACCCTACCCCCCACCGGAATCGCTGATCATCCCGCCAAAGGTAGACGCCGCGCTCGAACGAAACGCCGATGGGTCGTTCACCATCCGTTGGGAACGCCCTGCCGCCCAAACACGGGTGTATGTCAGTGCTGACCCCGACGCGGCGGGGCTTGATCAGAGCGCCCCGCTGACTGTTGTCGAAGGGGTAGGGAGCGTTACCCTAACCATCCCGTTCACCGATCAACGCCCTTATGTGGCGCTCTATTTTGATGAGGATGCCCATCCCTTGATCGTCGCGGAGCGAACGCTCCCCCTCGAACGGGGCTACAACTTTCGAGATATTGGCGGCTACCGCACGGCAGAGGGACGCCATGTGCGGTGGGGGAAACTCTACCGCACCAGCCATTTTCACAACCTCAGCGAGGCAGACGCGGCATATTTGGCGCGGTTGGGGCTGCGTTGGGTGTGCGATCTGCGCACGAAACGGGAAATTCACGAGTACCCCGACACCCTTCCCCCCCACGCGGTTGGCGTGCGCCTCCCCCTTTTGGCTGATCACGAACGGGGCTTATCGCCGCGTGCGATTCTGCTCAATTTGCGGCAGTTGGATCGCCTGCTATTAAGGTCTTATACAACGATCATCCTCGCTCATAAAGCAGCTTCCTTCGCCGCCATGTTTCGGGCGTTGGCAGATGTAAGCAACCTTCCGGCTGCGGTTCACTGCACAGCGGGGAAAGACCGGACGGGAATCAGCATCGCCCTGCTGCTGGAGGTTTTGGGCGTCCCTGACGAGACGATCATTGCCGATTACTCGCTAACGAATCATGCTTTTGCAGGGATTCGTGTGGTGGTCGATGAGAACGCCGGACGGTTGAGGGCAGTGGGCTTGCGCCCGGACGATCTGCAACCCCTTTTGACGGCTGATCCGGCGATTATGCAGGAGACGTTGACATTTGTACGCGAACGCTACGGGAGCATTGAGCGCTATCTGACAGAAACCGGTGGGCTTGAGCCGGAGGTCTTTGAGAGGCTGCGGGCGAATTTCTTGCGGTAGGGGGATTGTCTATAAACTCTAAGTACCACCACAAAAGTCCTTTGGGTGAAGAAGGTGGAACAACCGGTGCGCCGATGCCTTTCAAGCCCCGAAGGGGTGGCTGCTTTCAGCCCGCCGCTTTAGCGGCGGGATCATGCGCACGTCCGCCTGTTCATCTTAGTACCTAGCCACAGTGATTTCTAGAAGAATCCCTATCCCCCCCGGTTGCTGCGTAGCAGTCGCCTTTCCCCGCTTGCAGGGAAAGGGGGTGAATTCCTTCCCCTTTCCGTTTACGGGGAGGGGTGAGGGGTGGGGTTGTTGGGTCAGTCTATCTCTCCTTATCTGTGTGGCGCACCTCTCGTTAGGTTTGGGCAAAAGGAATGGGGCTATTTGGCGATTGCTGTTCGTGATCACTTTACGATCTATCCCCACACACACCTATGATAGACTGAGTGAACATATTCATCTGAGGAATTACCTTTTGAATGAATAATTCATCTTACGCAAGCAGTGCATTTCTCCCTGAGATTAGCCGCATAAAAAGGTGGGGACGGGCAGCGCCCATCGCAAAGAGAAGCCGCCCCCTCAGCGCGCAGCGGGAGAGGGGGTTAGGGGTGAGGGTCTGTGCGTAAGGTGAGTGAATAATTTTTCCTTGCGGACTGGCTTGAGGGGAAGGGAACTACGATGTCCCATACACCGCCAATCACACGGGAAGGGTTTACCTTTCGGCAAATTCTCGTTATCTTGATTCTCATCGCCACCCTTTTTGCGGTGCTCCTCTTAGCCATTCGACGGGGCTACCTCCCCGCGCCCAACATGAACCGCCTAAACCTCGGCACAGGCGCACCACAGGGTCCGCTCAACATCCCCTTGCAAGCACCGCAAGATTTCGATGGAAAATCGAAACAAGCTATTTGGCAAATTCGTCGCGCTGCGGTGGAATCCCGTCCCGACCTTTTGGCAGCACCCTACACCCCAAGCGATGCCGTCTTTGGGCAGGTTGAAGATGGGCTGCCCTGGTGGGGCATGTCCGGTCAGTTCTACTATGGGGCGGGGATGCGCAGTATCGAAGGACCCTCTGAGGAAGCACGCTTTTTGCTCAACCCCTACCTCTTGGTGGCGGCAGATTTTTGGGGACTCACCCAACAATCGAATCCGGGTTGGAATTTGGCAATGATCAAAGACTCCTACGTAGATCGTCCCAACTTCCCGCTGATCTGCCAGCCACAAGGTCTGCGGTGGTATCCAAGCGAGCGCCGCGCCGAAGTCACCTACGATGTGTCCGGCTGCATGACGGCACTCAGCTATTGGGCAACCGCCCCCCTCACCCTCCAAAATATGCCTTTTGACCTGATCGCCTATAACGCCCGCGACCTGAATCTGAATTACCTGTTCCTCGCGCTCAATGAATCCCCTAACCTGAGCCACTACGAACCAATAGGGACGCCCTTTTACATCACCCATTTTTTGCATCGTGGGGGAAGCTGTGGCTATCCGGGCGGCTGCAACAACATGAGTCCATCCACGCCAGAGATCAGTTATTACACGATCTTAGCACTCCCCGCCCAAGCCGTGATTTACCTTTGGCAAGAAAATCCGGGCAGTGTTTTTCAAACGGCGGACATGCGTTTCCTGATCCATTTTCGTTAAGGCGCGGGGGATATATAACAGGATTTTCCCCCACCAAGAAAATTCCCCTCCAACAGGGTAAATTCGTATTATGAAGGTAATCGCATAAGCCAAAATTTGACCTATCCTGAGCTTTCTTAACCTCAAAAACCCCCTAGACACAAAATTTGTTTTGGTGTACAGTACACCTACCGATGGAATCTCCCCGTGGGTGTTTTTTATGTCTAAAGGCATGGAGGCATGTCGTCTTGACCGCTGTGGCAAACGCTCCCTTACCGGGATCACCTAACCTAGAGCCAACCGAAACGCCCGCCCGTCGTGGGTTTTTGGCGCGTTGGTTCGATTCTGAGACGCGCATCTATCCGCCTTATGACATTGCCAAGGCGGTGAGCGACAAGCAGCTTCGTGGGCTGTGGCGTCTTTCAAAGGGCTTCCGTCCCACTTATGTGGGCGCGGCGGCAAGTTTGGCTATCGCCTCAACATCGCGGGCGTTCGCCTTCCTCTTTTTGGCGCACGTTGTCGATAACGTCTTGAGCGGACCGCTGGAAAGTCTGACGCTCCCGCTGATCGCCCTTATCTTCTTGGTGTTGGCGGCGGGCGAAGGGGCGTTCACCTTTCTGAGCGGGCGCTTGGCAGCACGCACGGCAGAGGGCATCACCTGGCGGCTGCGGAACTATATCTTTGATCATGTGCAGCGGCTCACCTTCCGCTACCACAGCAAAGCGCAGACGGGCGACCTGATCCAGCGCTCCACCTCCGATGTGGACGCCATCCGGCGCTTCTATGCCGACCAAGCAATTGGTCTGGGGCGCATTGGCTTGCTATTCGTGGTGAATGTGATCGCCCTGATGAGCTTAAACGTGCCGCTGACGCTCATCTCGTTGATCGTGATTCCGGCGTTGGTCGTCCTCTCGCTGATCTTCTTCCGCAAGATTGGGAAGGCGTATGAGGCATACCAAGAAAAAGACGGCGTGGCATCGACCATCCTCCAAGAAAACCTGAGCGGTGTCCGCGTCGTGAAGGCGTTTGCCCGCCAACGCTATGAGGAAGGCAAGTACGACAAGGCAATTTATGATCGCTTCAAAGAAGGGCGAAAGCTGCTCTTGCTTCATGCCGCATATTGGCCCACCACCGACGTTCTGTGCGGGATACAAGTGGCAGTGGGATATTTCCTCGGCGCAAGCATGGCGATCAGCGGAGAGATCACTGTTGGGACGTACATCGCCTATGTTGGTCTGATCTGGCAGGTGATCAACCCGCTGCGCAACTTGGGGCGGATTATCGTTGCCATGAGCGAAGGCGGCGTCTCTTACAAGCGCATCATGGAGATGCTCAAGCAAGAACGCGAACCGATTATGGAGGGTATCTACCAACCCGAAGAAAATCTGCGCGGCGAGATCATCTTTGAGGACGTTGGCTTTGAATACGAGCCGGGGCAGCCCGTTGCCGAGGGAATCAGTTTTCACGCCAAACCGGGGCAGATGATCGCCTTGATGGGATCAACCGGATCGGGAAAGACCTCGCTGATGGGCTTGCTCCCGCGCTTTTATGACTACAGCAGCGGGCGGATCACGCTGGATGGGGTGGAACTGACCGACTACAGCCGAGATTACCTCCGCCAACAGATCGGGATCGTGGAACAAGAGCCGTTTCTATTTTCCCGCTCAATCCGCGAGAACATCACCTATGGCGTTCGGCGCGAGGTGACCGAGGAGGATATTCATGAGGCAGCGCGGGCGGCAGCCGTCCACGATGTAATCATGGCGTTCCCCGATGGGTACAATACGATCATCGGAGAAAAGGGCGTGACACTCTCTGGCGGGCAAAAGCAGCGCGTCGCTATCGCCCGTACCCTGTTGAAAGACCCGCGTATCCTGATCTTGGACGACGCCACATCTTCGGTGGACACCGAGACCGAGGCAACCATCCAAGAGGCGCTCGAACGGTTGATGCGCGGGCGGACGAGTTTCGTCATTGCCCACCGCATCCATACCGTCATGGATGCCGACCTGATCCTTGTCTTGGATAAGGGTAAGGTGGTGCAGGCAGGCAGCCACGAGGCGCTGTTGGCACAGCCGGGCATTTACCGTCAAATCTACGAGGTGCAAACCCGCATCGAATTGGAATTGGAAAGGGAAATCGCCAATGTCGGATAGTCATCAATTCGAGGAACAAGAGTTCAGCACGAAATTCGATGGAAAGATTCTCCGTCGGATTGCCGGGCTGGTCACCCCGCATTGGCGGTGGGTTGTCGGCTTCCTCGTCAGCATCGCCCTTGTCAGCGGCATCGAGGCGTACTTCACCTACCTGAATAAGCGCATCATTGACGAAGGGATTATGACCGGCAACCGCGATCTGGTTGGGTCGTTCGCCCTTCAATATGCCTTGCTCATGTTCTTCTTGGCGGGCTGTGTGATCGTGTTCATCTCGTTGGCGGGCATCTTGGGGCAGCGTGTAGAGTATGAACTGCGGGGGAAGTTGTTCAAACACCTCCAAACGCTTTCCCTGAGCTACTTCAGCAAGACACCCGTCGGCTGGATCATGTCCCGCGTGACGAGCGACTCGGAACGCATTTCGGAACTCGTCACCTGGGGGCTGTTGGACGTATCGTGGGCGGTGATGAACATCCTCACCTCGCTCTTTTTCATGCTCACCATCAGTTGGCAGTTGACCCTCGTCGTGTTTTTGGTGCTGCCTGTGTTGGTTCGCGTGGCGGCGTGGTTTCAAAAGCGCATCCTCACCGAATACCGTGATGTGCGCAAACAAAACAGCAAGATCACCGGCGCCTACAACGAGAACATCACCGGTGTACGGGTGGTGAAGGCACTCCGCCGCGAGGAAAAGAACCTTGAGGAATTCGGCGTCCTTACCAAAGGGATGTACCGTTCGTCGTTCAAAGCGGCGTGGCTCTCGGCGCTCTTTCTCCCTGCGGTGCAGATGCTCAGTGCGGCGGCGCTAGGGGCAATCGTCTGGGTGGGCGGGACGCAAAACCAACAAGGCTTGATCACCGTCGGTGGGATTCAAGCCTTTGTCAGCTATGTGTTCTTTATGTTGTGGCCCGTTGCCGACCTTGCGCGGGTCTATGCCCAGATGCAGCAGGCGCTTGCCTCGGCAGAGCGGACATTCTCCCTTGCCGATGCTGTGCCGGAAGTCTCGGATACACCCAATGCGTATGACCCCGGCACCATTCAAGGCGAGATCGTCTTTGAGAATGTCAATTTCTGGTACGATGCCGATAAACCTGTCTTGAAAAACCTGAATCTGCGGGTGAAGCATGGCGAAACGATTGCCCTTGTCGGTCCGACGGGTGCGGGAAAGTCAACGATTGTGAATCTCATCTGTCGGTTCTACGAGCCGAAAGATGGGCGGATCACGATCAACGGGACGGACTACCGCGATTACAGCCTGCACGGGATACAATCGCGGATCGGGATCGTCCTTCAGACGCCGCACTTGTTCAGCGGATCGGTGCGCGAAAACATCCGCTACGGACGCCTTGAAGCGACGGATGCCGAAGTCGAAGAAGCGGCAGCAATGGCGGGAGCGCATGAATTCATCACGCGCTTGGCAAAGGGTTACGAGGAAGAAGTTGGCGAGGGCGGGAATTTGCTCTCTGTTGGGCAAAAGCAGTTGATCAGTTTGGCGCGGGCGATCTTGGCACAGCCGGAAGTGTTCGTCATGGACGAGGCAACCAGTTCCGTCGATACGCTCACCGAGGCGCTCATCCAACGCGGGATGGAAACGCTGATGCAAGGGCGGACGAGTTTCATCATCGCCCACCGTCTCAGCACCATCCGCCGCGCTGATCGTATCCTTGTCATTGAAGATGGGGGCATTGCCGAGCAAGGCTCCCATGCGGAACTGATGCGCCAGAAAGGGCATTACTACCGTCTGTATACGAATCAGTTCCGGCACGAGCGCGAAGCCGCCTACGATCCATTCAAGGCGGCGGCGGAAACGGTGGCAGTGGCGAAGGAAAGCGTGCCTGAACCGCACGATGAACGCGGTGAGGTTGAGTTGGAGGGTGTGGCAGCGTTAGGAAAGTAAAGCCCGCTCTACGGGGATAGCGGCTAAACGTCAGAGGGGGCTTTCGGGCGATCCGCGTAGGTGGTGCCTCTCGAAAGCCCTTTTTCTTGATCATAGACGTTACGCAGTTGCCCTCATCTCCCTACGACCCGCCCTCGGCGTGTACCCGCTTCTCTCACTGGGAGAAGCGGATATCTATGTTTAAGGGGGTTTCCCCCTCAAACGTCCCTTTTCGATCAATACAGGGTAAATACGCTCAACTGCCTAAGTTTTAGATCAGAGAGGTTACGCCTGTCCCGCCTGATTAAGAACATCCTCAATCAGACGGAGAAGGTTTTCGACAAAGAACGGTTTTTGCAGGATATTTGTTACGGGAATGCCGGCGCTCATTGCCACCGCAGTAGCATCCGCCGCGCCGCTCATCAAAATGAAGTTCAGCGAACGAACGTTAGGGTCAGCTTTCAACACCTTAAAGACCATATCCCCGTTCATGATTGGCATTTTCATGTCGCAGACCAACACATCAGGGCGGTAAATACGGTAGAGTTCTAGCGCTTTCATGCCGTCGCTCGCTTCGATCACCTCATAACCTGTTAGCGTGAGAAGTGTCTCTAAGCCAGCCCGTAGTCCAATGTCATCATCTGCCAGCAGAATTGTTTTTCGGTGCATGGATGATCCCCGCGCATACGATGATAAAATCGTAACAGAGGGACGTATGTTTTACGTCCTTCAATCGGGGGGTTTTTAGGCGTTCGATTGACCAGTTTTTCCCTAGCCTTTTGGCTAGTAGTCCACCACAGTGATTTTTAGAAGAACCCCTCACCCCCCTACCCCCTCTCCCGCGTAACAGGCTGAGGAAGCTGGGGGGTGAGGGTCTGTGCGTAAGATGCGTTAGAAAAATACACATAGGCAAGGGAGCTTAACCGGTGAATTCTTCAACAATCGGGATGGAATCAACCCTAAAAACAACGCTCTTGCTTGGTGGGCTAAGCGGTCTGCTGGTCACCATCGGATGGCTGCTCGGCGGGAATTATGGGGCATTTTTTGCCCTGATCTTCGCCGCCTTCACCAATCTTGGGGCGTGGTGGTTTAGCGATCAAATCGCGCTCTCCATGAACCACGCCCGCCCTGTGGATGCGGCGCAAAACCCCACCCTTCACCAGATGGTAGAAACGCTTGCCCTCCGCGCTGGAATCCCCAAACCGGGCGTCTATATGATTGACTCACCAATGCCCAACGCCTTTGCCACAGGACGCAGCCCGGAAAAGGGGGCAGTGGCAGTGACGACGGGCATCATGCAGGCGCTTGAGCCGGACGAACTGGCGGGGGTGATCGCCCATGAGCTTGCCCATATCAAGCACCGCGATACGCTGATTTCCAGTATTGCAGCGACGATTGCCGGCGCAATCACCATGCTGGCGCAAATGGCGCAGCACTCGCTCATGTGGGGCGGCATATCCAGCCGGCGGAGCAGCAGTGATAGCAATGGCGGAGCAGAGGCACTGCGGGCAATTGCGGCAATCCTCATGGTGCTGTTAGCGCCACTTGCCGCCGCAATCATCCAAATGGCGATCTCGCGGGCGCGGGAGTTCAAGGCAGATGCGGGTGGGGCAGAGATTATGGGCAACCCGCTCCCCCTTGCCGATGCCCTGATGAAACTGGAACGAGGGGTCAGCGCCACCGCCAACCAACCCCAACCAAGCGTGAATCCTGTCAGTGCGCCGCTGTACATTGTGAATCCCTTGCATGGCGGGACGATGCAGGCGCTCTTTAGCACCCATCCCCCAACAGCAGAACGGATTCGCCGCCTGAAGGCAATGGCAGGGCAAGCCTAATGATCGACAACCCAGCGAAAAGGAAACGTTCCTTATGCCTTTGATGCGTGCAGCGGCGGCGCAGTGTGATATTGGCACAAACCTTGATGAAAACCTTGCCACCTGTCTACGGGTGATCGACCTTGCTGCGCAAGAGCGCCCCGATATCCTTGTTTTGCCCGAATTTTGCAATCACCTCTCGTGGTATCGGGATCGCGATCACAGTTACCTTGTCGCTGTTGACTTGGAGGGAGAATTCCTCCGGCAGATTGGCGAGCGGGCGCGGCAGCACGGCATCTATGTGATGATCAACTGTACTATCCGCCGCCCCAAATGGGGGGAAGGCATGGTCAGCGGCACAAACATCCTCTTTGACTGTGATGGGCGCCAAATCGCCGCCTCCGATAAACAGGTCTTGATGGGCAGCGAAAACAACTTTCTGACGCCCGCCCGCGAAGTCTGCCCGATCCTTGCTTTACCCTTCGCCCGTGTCGGGATGTATTCGTGCATGGACGGCGTGATCTATGAGACGCCGCGTGGGTTGGCGCTGCGGGGGGCGCAGGTGCTGCTGAACAGCCTAAATTCCTTCGCTCTTGATGAGGCATCGCTCCACGTCCCCGTGCGGGCGGCGGAAAATCAGGTGTTCGTTGTCGCTGCGAATAAGATCGGGTGGCTTGTGCCGCCTGAACTTGCCCCAATGATTGCCGAACGGGTGAAGGTTGATCCGGCACATTTGCAGGGGGCGGGCGAGAGTCAGATTATCGCCCCTGATGGGCGCGTCCTTGCTAAAGCGTCGCATCACGGCGAAGCGGTGATCTGCGCCGAGTTTGACCCCGCTGAGGCGGACGACAAACGCCGCACCGATGGCACGCTGACCTTTGCCGCCCGCCGTCCGGCGCTTTATACCCCCTTGTGGGAAAAACCCACTCCGCGCACATGGCGGGAGAGTGCCAATCAGGTCACAGTGGCGGTCTACCAGCCGAAAACACGTGGGCAGCGGGCGCTTGATGAAACCGTCTTTGCCCTCAGCCAAGATAGCAGCGAACCCGCCTTGATTGTCCTTCCCGAATTATTTTTCCTTCCCGACCTGCTAGAGAATGTGGACAAGGCGCTGGAACGGACGGAGACCGCCCTTGAACGGCTGACACAGGCGATCCGGCGGCGGGCGACTCTGATCGCCTTGAGCGTCCCCGCCCGCGAGGGGGAAATGCTCATCCATCAGGGGGTGATCCTCGATAAAAACGGGATTCTGCACCGTCAGCCACAGATTCACCAGGGCGGGCGTCACGAGTGGGCGCAGCCAAGCGGCAGCGGCATCGGCTATCGGGACACCTCGTGGGGGCGGATCGCCCTCGTCGTGGGGGCGGATACGTTCTTTCCAGAGTCGTTCCGGCTGGCGGCATTGGCGCAAGCGGAGATTGTCGCCTGCCCAACGCGGCTGGTGGAGGGATGGGAATCAACCACCGGCTTGCCCGAACGTGCCGCCGAAAACCGCCTGAATGTGATCGCCGCTTCGTTCCCCTCCGCAGCGGGTGGGAGCGCAATTCACGCCGTTGGGCATGATTTCACTCTGTGGACGGAGTGGGCAACACGCCCCTTTGATGGGCATATCAGCCGCCCGATCACAACACGATTGGAAGGCGAAGGCGGTTGGCTGCGGGGGGCGGTTTACCCCTCTGCCGCGCATAACCGCATGGTTTCTCAAAAAACGGATGTCGTTGATGGGCGTCCCTGGTGGTTGGGCTAAGGGAAACGGTCTGGTGAACCGATGAAATAAACCCTATTCCATGATAGAATAGGTGACATGAGTTCACTGACACCAGATGAAACGATCTTGGGGCTGTTAGCAGTTCAAGCGCAGCATGGCTATGACCTGCTGGAATGCTTTCGCAGCAACCACCAGCTTGGGCGCGTGTGGTATTTAAGCACCAGCCAGATTTATGCCGTGTTGAAGCGCTTGGAACGTCAAGGCTGGATTGTTGGGCATGAAGTCGCCTCTGAGGTTGCCCCCACACGGACAGAATATAAGCTGACCAAAACGGGCGAAAAGCATCTGTATGACTGGCTCAATGATCCTCAACCCTCTGCCAGCATTCGCCGTATTCGGGTGGAGTTTCTCAGCCGTTTGTACATCCTGCGACAGTTGAATATCCCCACGAACACCGTTGTAGGTTATCAACGAGAGGCATGTACAACCCACTATGCCCACCTCGTTTCCGAACGCGATAACACCGAACATGGTATTGATGTGCTTGCTCTTGAATTACAGATCAGCCAGTTAGACGCCGTCCTGCGGTGGATCGAACGCTGTGAACACGTGACCTCTGAGCCGGACAATTCGTAAAATTTACCCGTTTTCAATCAAGGAATTTCCTGTTATGACGCTGCGCCGCATTGGTTTTCTCATCCTTGCCGTTCTCACGCTTACCGCTTGTACCAGCAGCGGAGCGCCAACCCCTACCCCACAGCCAACAGTAACCCTTACGGTGGCAGCGGCAGCATCGGTGACCCCTGCCTTTGAGGCATTAGGGATTCTGTTCACAAAACAAACGGGGATTGGGGTCGTATTCAACTTTGGCTCAACCGGGCAGCTTACTCAGCAAATTGAGCAGGGCGCTCCGGTTGATGTGTTTGCGGCGGCTGACCGCTCCCATATTGATGATTTAGCGCAAGCCGGATTAGTGATCCCCGATACGGTTGCGCTCTACACGCAGGGGCGGTTGACCCTATGGACACGCGCTGATAGCCCGCTGACGTTTACTACCCTAGGCGATCTGAACCGCGCAGAGGTAAAGCGCATTGCCATTGCCAACCCCGAACACGCGCCGTATGGTGTTGCGGCACGCGAAGCCTTAGAATCGTCCGGGTTGTGGGAAACGCTCCAGCAGAAGCTCATTTTAGGTGAGAATATCACTCAGACGCTGCAATACGCCGAAACAGGGAATGTCGATGTCGCTGTTGTGGCACTTTCGTTGAGTATTGCGGCGGGGGATGAAGGGCGTTATATCTTGATTCCGGCGGAGTTGCATAAGCCATTGGATCAGGCCTTAGGGGTGATCACCAGCACAACCCATGAGGCAGAAGCCCGGCAGTTTGCGCTGTTTGTGAACAGCCCTGAGGGGCGTGAGGTCATGCGGCGCTATGGGTTTACCTTGCCAGGGGAAGACCTGATTCAATAAGATGAATGGGCAACCTTTTTGGCTCTCGCTGCAAGTCACGGGCACGGCAACACTGGGAATTCTCATCATCGGGTTGGTGCTGGCGCTTCTGCTGGCGCGGGTGTCGTTTCGCGGCAAACTCATCCTTGAAACCATCATTTACTTGCCGTTGGTGCTGCCGCCAACAGTGGTTGGTTACTATCTGCTGTTTATCTTGGGGCGTGGGAGTTTCCTCCTTGAACAGTTGAAGATTGCCCTCCTGTTCACTTGGCAGGCGGCGGTGTTTGCTTCCATTGTCGTTGGCTTGCCGTTGATGGTGCAGACGGCACGTGCCGCGTTTGAGGAGGTAGACCCCGAAGTAGAAGGCGCGGCGCGTGTCGATGGCGCAGGGGAATGGCAGGTGTGGTGGTATGTCACGCTACCACTGGCACAGCGGGGGATTTTAGCCGGCGTGATTCTGAGTGCAGCGCGGGCGTTGGGGGAATTTGGCGCGACCTTGATGATCGCGGGGAATATCCCAGGGCGCACACAAACCCTCCCACTGGCAATTTATGATGCGGTGCAGGCACGGCGCTACGAAGATGCCAATGTCATGGTCATTGTGGTGACCTCGCTGGCATTTAGCGGACTCTGGTTAGTTTATCGGCTCGGAAAAGGGTCACAGAAACGCCAGAAACAACATGACAGTGCCAGAAACTACAGCGCGTCCTAATCATTCATAGGTGACATTCGCTTTTATCCTTACAAAGGATTGCGCAGCGGGGAATTCTTGATTAGAATACGGCGTGGGGCTGTGGCGAAATGGCAGACGCAGGGGACTTAAAATCCTTAGCCGAAAGGCGTGTGGGTTCGACTCCCTCCAGCCCTACTTTTATAAGCCAACCATTCCCTATTTTGTCGCCCTGTGCCTCTTTCAGCTGGCATCTCACAGCGACAATGCCCCACGTTTTTTGGCATCTTCGTGCCATTTATCCTCTAACACACGGGATCAAATAAAACCATGCGGGTTGCCATTTTCACAGAAACCTTTCTCCCCAAAATTGACGGGATTGTGCGGGTTGTCTGCACAACGGTGGAAAATCTTCGCCGTCGTGGGGTCGAGGTCCTGATTGTCGCCCCGGATCAAGGGACGCGAGAGTACCTCGGTGCGCGGGTAGTAGGTGTTCCCTGTGTGCGCAACCCTGTTTACCCCGAAGGGCGCTTGGGCTTGGCAACACCGCTCACCTACCGCGCTGTGCGTGCCTTTCGTCCTGACCTGATCCATGTCTTTCACCCCGCCCTCATCGGCATGGCGGGCGTCTTGTTTGCCAAGCAGATGAAGATTCCGCTGCTCACCTCATTTCATCTTGACTTGGCGCATATGCTGACCTTTTACAAGATGCACCTCTTGGGCGCGATCCTCAAAAAGACCATCCGGTGGGGCTTTAACCAGAGCGATTACGCCCTTGCTCCCTCGAAACTGATCCAAAAACAAATGGTTGCTGATGGCATCCACAATGTCGGGCTGTGGCGGCGGGGGGTCAACGCAAACCTCTTTCACCCCCGGTTTTGCGATGCCGAAACGCGAGCCGCGATCAGTGATGGACACCCTGAGGAGACGATCTTGCTTTATGCCGGACGCCTTGCTCCGGAAAAGCAGATTGAGCAGCTTCGCCCCGTTTTGGAACGTGTGCCGCGGACGCGCCTTGCCCTTGTGGGCGATGGTCCTCACCGCGCCGCGTTGGAGGCGCATTTTGCTGGATTGCCAGCAACCTTCCTCGGCTTTCGGACTGGGGAATCCCTTGCGCGTGTCTATGCCAGTGCCGATATGTTTGTTTTTCCCTCCGCCTTTGAAAGTTTCGGCTTGGTCATGCTGGAGGCAATGGCGGCGGGGATTCCTGTTGTTGCTTCACGGGTGGGCGGTGCGGGTGATATGATCGTTGAAGGAGAGACGGGGTATAGCTTTCCAGTGGACGATGTAGAGGGACTGGTGGTGAGCGTCCAGAATATTGTGAACAGCCCCGAAAAACTGCCCCAGATGAAAGCCGCCGCCCGTGTCATGGGCGAGCGATTCGCGTGGGAAACGATCATGGACGAACTGTTGGAGGGTTACGAAGCGCTTGTGCGGGGGGAAAAACCAGCGCTTTAAGGGCGGCAGCATGGCGGAGGCGAGGCGTTGGCGGAAGGTGAGTTGACAGTACCCCCAATTGCCCGTAGACTCCTAACCACGTACCGTGCCAATCAACATCAATTTCATACCCAAAAAACAAAGGGGGCAAGGTTTATGCAAGGCAGCGGCAGCTTTCGGCTGATTGTACGCCGGGGACCGCAACCCAATCAGGTCTACGAACTGAGCAAAGATGTCTCGACGCTTGGACGAGACATTACGAACGACATTGTGATCAACGATCCCGAAGTCAGCCGCCACCACTGTCGGCTCACTCGTGGCGGCGGCGGATACACAATGGAAGACCTCGGTAGCACAAACGGCACATTTGTGAACGGGCAGCGGTTGATGGGTGCGCGTCCCTTAGCACAGGGCGACCAAATTGGTCTGGGTGAAACAGTGACCCTTGCCTACGAAGCCGCCTTTGCCCCGGCAGATTTTCCACGTGCCGCCGCCTCACAGCAGCCCCCACCCTATCAACCCGTTCAGTCTGGGCAGCTTCCCCCCGCCCCACAACAGCCCATGCAGCCGCCCGCGCCGACGCTCCAAATGCCCCAAGCGCCGCAGGGGATGGGGCAAATGCCCCCTGCCCAAGCAAATTATCCAGGCGCCCCAGCGCAGCAGATGGGCGGTGGCTACCAACCCGCGCCGCCGGGCTATGCCCAACAACCCTATGGCTATGAGCCAGCGCTCAGCCAGAATCCCGGGTTAGGGCGGTGGTTTTTCATCGGCTGTGGGTGCTTGATTGTTCTCTGTGTTGTGGTGACGGTAATTGCTGCCATCTACATTGATACGAACGATCTCTATTGCAGCATCCCGCTTCTACGGGATGTGGTGGGGATTATTCGCCGCTGTCCGTAAGATTAGCCTGTGGGGTCACTATTGGTGGTTGATCTCGATGCTAAAGTACCGAGATCAACCGCCCCTTCGGGGCTTGAAGGCAATGGACTCCATCCCCTCTAGCGGCGCATATGATGCGCCCGATCAGTTCCCCATTGCCGCACGAATAACGGTGGATTCTTCGGTGTTTTTCCCGAAGAATTTTCTCAATGTGGTCAACGTATTGAACTGCCTCATGTACGCCAGATTCTCCGGGGTGAACGGCTTCGGCGTGATCCCTAGCCGCGTTTCAAGGGCGTTCTCTTTGCAGACGTTTGGGACTGCTAAAAGATCCAACAGGGTTGTGGAAACAGGCGGTTTGGGGAGGATCACCTGCATGAGAGCGACGGCTGGACGCAGCAGCCCCACCGGCAGTTTCACCCGCGCCCGGCGCGTGCCAAGCGCTTTCAAAACGCGCTCTACAATATCGCTATAGGTGAGAACTTCCGCCCCACCAAGTTCAAATTCAGCGCCAATGGTTGCTTCATCGTCAAGGCATTTCACAATCGCTTCGACCACATCGCCCACATAGACGGGCTGAAACTGCGCCTTACCATCCCCCACAATGGGGAAGATGAAGGGTGTCATTTTAATCAGCCGCGCTTGGACGTTGGCAAATTCATCTTGGGGACCCCAAATGACGGAGGGGCGAACGGCGCTCCAATCCAAGCCCGATTTCGCCACATACTCTTGGGCGCGTCCTTTGCTGCGCAGAAAGGGCGATTTCACATCGGCATACGCCCCGTTTTGGCACATGTTGATAAAGCGCCGGACGCCCGCCCGTTTTGCCGCCTCAACGATGTTGACCGTCCCCTGATAGTTGATCGCCTCGTAGGTGTTTTTCCCTTTTTCAATGGCGATAGCGACAAGGTGAATGACCGTATCGACGCCCTCCATCCACTCGGCAAGCGTTTCTGGGCGGGTGACATCCCCCTTCACAATTTCAACCTTCGTTTCAACGTCCTTTAGACGTTCCAACGCCTTGTTCACGCTGCCAACCATCGCCCGGACGGGTTTTCCCAACTGCACCAACCGCCGCACAAGGTTGTTTCCCACATACCCCGACGCGCCCGTGACCAATATCATAGGTAATTTCTCCTGTAATAGGGTGTGCCATTCATGCCCTCTAGGGACTATTGTAGGGAGTCTGTCTAGGGTTTGCCAAATCTCAGCGGGCTTTCACGGCGCGGTGCTGCCTTTACACCAAGTCCCCAGTGGTACAGCCCGCATCCCCCTCGCCCGCAGAATTTATCCCCTTTTCCCGTAGATAGATGAGGGGGCGACACGATCTCATAGACGATACAAACAGCCCTCTCATCCCCCTTGCGACCCGCCTTCGGGATGTACCCGCTCTCCCACCCGGTGGGAGAGCGGGAATCATGTCTGTGCGGGGTGCTGCCCCTCACAACCCCTTTATCGATGGTATTCAGGGAACGATGCGGTGCTTGCCAAAGGTATTTTTTTCCGGCGCTGATCTGATTACAAGCCAAACCCAAATTTACCGATAGGCTCTTAAATCACCTCAACCTCTAGCTCCAGATCAACGCCGAATTGCGCCCGGACGCTTTCCTGCGCCAAGCGAACCAGCCCCAGATAGTCGGCGGCTGTACCGCCGCCCGTGTTCACGAAAAAATTCCCGTGCAGCGGCGAGATGATCACCCCGCCGATCTGCGTCCCTTTCAAGCCTGCCGCTTCAATCAGACGTCCGGCGTAATCCCCCGGTGGGTTCTTGAACATACTCCCCAAACTGGCGCCGGGGGGCTGTGTACGCTTGCGGTGGGCGGTGTACCCCTCTGCCGTTGCCAGCAGCGCCGTTGGATCAGCGCCCGGGGTAAGCCTGAGCGCCGCCCGCAAGACGGCAAACGGCGGCTGGCGGTGTTTCAATGCCGATTCGCGGTAGCGGTATGCCAAATCGTCAGCCATCCAGCGGCGGGCGGGCGACTCTGGCTCTGCCACCTCTGCCCAAAGTAAGCAGCCCGCCATATCGCCGCCGTGCGCTCCGGCGTTATTGACCACTCCCCCCCCCACCGTCCCCGGCACGTTGATCGCCCACTCAAAACCGCCAAGACCCTGTGTCATCGTTTGGCGGGCAAGGGAAATCAAGCCGAAGCCGCTCTCGACGGTGACAACACCGGATGGATCGATGCTGATCGCTTTGGCGTCGTTGATTATGACCAACCCGCGCACCCCTTCATCGCGGACGAGGACATTTGCCCCCCCGCCGAGGATGCGTGTTTGCCAACCCGCCGCCCATGCCGCCCGCGCCACCCGTTCAAAGAAGTCGGCGCTCTCCACGACGACAAGGGCATCGGCTGCCCCGCCAAGCCGCGCCGCCGTGTAACGGGCAAGCGGCTCGTTCAGGCGGACGGTGACGCCAAGCGGGGTGAGGATCGTGGTGTAATCAGGGAGAACGGTCATCGTATGTCCTTCGCTGAATGATGCGTGTGGGCATCGGTCATTTCCCCCCCTTTCCTCCATAGATCGCCCCCCGACTGGCAGTGGTTTTTCCCTGTTCAGGTGATGCGGCGGGGAGGAGGGGTGGGCAATGTGCGCCCATGTGTGGGGAAGTGTACACCAAAACAGATAGGGTTTCCGTCGGGACGATCCTGCGGGGGCGCCCGCCTGCATCCTTTGTTCACCCACTCGCCACCTACGACTTAGCAACGGCTCATGGACGCCACCTACCCTTTTTCGTCGTTTGAGGCTACCATACCCTCCCGTTAGGTTGGGATATATCTATGCCTATGAGACGTTATCAAGCCCTTCGTCTGCCCGTCCTCGCCGCCCTTGTTCTAGGGATGGCGGCGTTAGCCTGCAATGTCCAGTTGGGGGGGACGCCCCCCCTGCCAGGGGGGGAAGCGACCAGCGGGATCATCTTGATAGCCCCTGAAAACAACAGCGTCATTGGCGAGGGCGTCCATGTGGAGATAGCCGCTGCCGCCCGCGATACGCTGACGGGCGTTTCCAAAATCACCTTCAGTCTTGATGGCGCACCGCTAGAGAGCCTCACCGCGCCCATTCCCGAAGGGCAAACGACCTTCACGGCAAAAATTGTGTGGGTGACAAAAGGGATACAAGGGCATTTGCTGACGGCGGAGGCATTCCGCGCCGATGGTTCGTCTCTGGGCGAGGCAGGTGTGACGGTACAGGTTGTCCCCCTCAACACAGGCGACCCCACCCTGAGCGCGGCAGTGTCCACGATGGGCAGTGTCCCCACAATGACCCCGCCCGTCACCCTTGCCCCCACCGAAACGCCGTCGCTTCCGCCAACGCACACCCCGACCCCAACAGCAACCGTCACGCCCACCCCCGCTGCCGAAGGGGAGACGCCCACCGCCTCGCCGACCTTCATCGCCCCCACGCTGCGCGTCACCTTTGACTTTCTGAACATCCGGCGGGGACCCGGCACCACCTACGACCCCATCGGGCGGATGAACAAAGGGGATACAGCAAAAGTTGTGGGGCGCAACGCGGATCGCACCTGGGTGGTCATCGAATGGGGCAGCGTGCGTGGATGGGTCAGCACAAGCGCAAATTTGGTTGAGATCAGCGGCGATACAACGAATCTCCCCCTTGTCGCCGTGCAAGACGCCCCCGGCGCAACGCCGACGCTCAGCATCGTCCAACCCGGACTTGCCCCCACCAGCGCCCCCGGCGACTTTGCCGATCTGATCATTGAGGCGTACACGATCACCCCGCAAACCCCGCTGGCAAACCAAACCTTTTACATCACCGTCGTCGTCCGTAATCAGGGGACGGTGGATGCGCCGGCATCCCTGCTGACGGGGATTTTCCAACCGGGCAACGAGCGCTCCGATATGTCCGTCCCGCCGATTGCTGCGGGTGGGTTGGTCACCCTTCCCCCCCTCTATATCACCTTAAAAACGGGTGGACCGAACCAAGAGGGTGTTCTCAGCCTTGACGTACAAAACGAGGTAGACGAGGGGCAGATTGGCGAACAAAACAACCGCCGCACGATCACCTACAACGTGATCAATTAGCCCCTCAACAAGCCAATGATCACAGCCCACCAGCGGTATTCGTGTTTACATGGGGACGCTCACCGCTGGCGTTGAGTTGATCGCCGCGCTCAGCGAACTTGCCCGCGCCCTTGACGTGCGGGCAGGGACATGCGATCTGCTTGGCGGGCTGACGGGCATCACCTTCACATCCTTTGATATGGCGAGACAAACTCGCTACCCGCCGCTCACCCTGACGGACGGCTTCGAGATCGCCGCTGGACATACCACCATCAGCCGCCTGAACAATGCCCCGCACATCCATACCCATCTTCTGGTTACCTATCGTGACCCTTCTGCCCCAAATAACACCGCCTATGTTGGGGGGCATGTGGTGCAGGCGGCGGTCTTTGCCGTTGAATACACCCTCACCGTTTATGATGGGGTAGGAATCGAGCGCCGCCCTCACGCCGCCTCTGGTTTGGCGCTTTGGGATGTCCCCCCGCTTGACACCGCCGGAGAATCTCCCTATACTGTTTGTTATATTGTCATAACATTATAATGTTTGGATAGGCGGCGTGTTCATGACGACGATTGACCGCGACTCTCCCGTACCGTTGTACTTTCAGCTAAAACAAATCCTTCTCGATCAAATCATCGCCAACCGTTGGAAGGCAGGGCAGGTTATTCCCAGTGAGCAAGAGTTGGGCGAAACCTACGGCGTCAGCCGCATCACCGTCCGCCAGACGCTCTCTGAACTTGTTACGGAGGGCTATCTCATCCGCCAGCGTGGGCGTGGGACATTCATTGCCAAACCGAAAATCACCTATACCCCTAGTTCCAAGATCGAACTGAACGAGATGATGCGCCAGCAAGGGGTGACACTTGGCTGGCGTTTACTCGCCCTTCAAGAGACCGCCGTCGCCATTCCGCCAGAAGTGGTTGCCGCCTTTGGAGGGCGTAAGACAGCCCCCAATCTGATCGCCATTCGCCGCTTGCGTTTGGCGGGGGACAAACCTATCGGCTACCATTTTGCTTATCTCCCCGAACGCTGCGGGCGCTTCATCAACCAGGCTGCCCTAGAGGTAGGCGAATCGCTCGATTATCTCAACGGGCTGCCGGAGTTGGCGAAGGCGCGTCTGGAACGTACATTAGAGGCACGCCCCGCCGGAGCGTTGGAAGTTCAGCATCTTGGCGTGGCGGTGGGAGCGCCCATCCTTTACCTTGAGCGGACAGTCGTCGCTGAATCAGGCATCGTTGTTGAATTCCTTCAGGCTGCCTTTCGGGGGGATCGGTTCAAATACCGTATCTCGATGTGATCGTTGTAATCTGATCCTATACGGATGATCCTGATGAAGAAACGATTCGCTGGCTCGAAACAAACCTCCGGCTTCATCCGATCATCGTCAGTGATCTGCGGCGAGACGATACCCGTCCCGCCTTGCACGTCTACCCGGAATACATTTTTTTCTCGCTCATCCAGCCCCATACCCGCGCCCACCTGATCAATGGGCAGGAAATTCACTGCGTCGTTGGGAAAAACTACTTTGTCACCGTCCCCAAAAGGGATTCTAAAGGGGCGCAAGATGCCTATGAGCGCGTCGCCCAAAATGCCAGCGCCTGGCGGTTAGGGGCATCCTATTTCCTCTATCTGGCAGCGCAGCACGTCATTGACGCCTATTACCCCCTTCTAGATCGCATGAGCCAAGCCCTCTACCGGTTGGAAGAAGATTTCATGCTGAACGGGACGAAAGACAAACTTCGCAAGCCGATTTACGCCATGAAGCAGCAGTTCATCCACATCTTTTCGATGGTCTTCCTCCCCCTGACCTTCCTCACCAGCCTCTTTGAGTTGAATTTTGTCTCGCTCAGCGATCCGGTTGTTTTGCCGATCAGCGGACGAGTTATGTTTTTGGGGGTACTCACCCTGATGGTCTTTTCGGTGGCTGCGATAATCTATTTCTTCCGTCGGCGGGGGTGGATTTAAGCCGCTTTAGACAGGCAGTCCATAGTACAGCTAAGGTCGGTTGAACGTGTTAACCCCCTCGCCCCCCGTAAACGGAGAGGGGAGACCAACACCTGATCTCAGCGCCGTGCTTAAAGGCTTGTCCGGGAACGAGTAGTCCGTCAGGAAGATTTCTAGAAGAACCCTAATCCCCCGTTCCCTTTCCCCGCACGCGGAGAAAGGGGAGAAATGCCACGGGCTAGGGGGTGAGGGTTTGCCCTAAACGTTACCCATAATTTATGGATAGACGCTTAGGCTTACAGGGGTTTGATCCCAATATACAGCCCACGATTCATCAAGCCCTGTGGGTCAACAACAATACCCAGACCCGCCGCCCGCACCGCCTCGGCATATTCATCCTCGGTGAACATATGCAGTTCGTGGTGTTCAATGAAATGGCGCGTCCCGCCTTCTCGCGTTGCCACCAGATGGTGCATGTCCATCACCGAGAGTCGTCCGCGTATCTCGCTCACCGACATACGGACGAGTTTGATCTCTGGCTCATCCACTGTGAGCATACTCAGCCGTCCGGGGGTGTATTGTTCCGGGGTAAACCACCCATCAAAGATCAGCATCCCGCCGGGGGCGACATGCTGCGCCATCGTCGCCACAGCCTTGTGTAAATCATCTGTGCTGTGCATGTAGCCAATGGCGCTGAACAAGCACAGGACGACATCGAAGGTCATTCCCAAATCAAACGTCCGCATGTCCCCCTCGTGGATGGGCAGATCGGGCAGTTTCGCCCGCGCCACACGGAGCATATCGGGGGAGTAGTCCAGCCCTGTGCAAGTGTAATGATCGTTCAAATGGACGAGGTGCGCCCCGGTCCCACAGGCAACATCAAGGATGGTGTGCGTTGGGCGCGACTCATAGCGGGCGAAGTAACCGCGCAGGGCGTTCACCTCAGCGCGATAATCTTTCCAGCGGTAAATTAGGTCGTACCACTCAGCAGAATTCTCGTAGGGCATAGATCGAACCTGTCCTCAGTCCTTCTTCCCCACCGCCCAATCGCGGCTTTCCCCTTCGGGACGGCTTGGGGGGGGATTCCAGCGCCCGTATTGGCGGGTGAGGAAGGCATACCGTTCCCGCGCCGGATTATCAAACCACGCCTCGGTGAATCGCCATGCCCAATTTCCGCCCGTTGTGCCGGGGATGTTCATCCGCGTATCCGCCCCAAAGCCAAAGACATCCTGTAAGGGGGCGATGAAGGTATGCGCCACCGACGACATCCCCAACCGGATCAATTCGATATGCGGCTCGCTCACGGGGTGACCAATATACGCTTCAAGGTGGTTCCGGGCGTCGTAACTTGCCTCGCTGCTTTGCCACCAGCCAAGCGTCGTGTTGTTATCGTGCGTCCCGCTGTAGCAAATGCTGTTTCGCGTGTAATTGTGGGGAAGAAACACATTTTCCCCGTTGGGGTCATAGCTAAAAGCGAATTGCAAGACCTTCATCCCCGGCAAATTGAAATCATCGCGCAGGGCGACGACGCCCGGCGTGATCACCCCCAAGTCCTCGGCAATGATCGGAAGATCGCCAAGCGCCTTGACCATCGCCTCAAAAAACGGTTTGTTTGGTCCGGGTAGCCACTGCCCCTTCACGGCAGTTGGCTCTGTGCCGGGAATCTCCCAATAGGCTTCAAAGCCCCGGAAGTGATCAACACGTACAATATCGACCACCGCCAGCGTCGCCTTAAAGCGGCGAATCCACCACGCATAGCCATCTTTTGCCATGACATCCCAACGGTAAAGCGGGTTGCCCCATCGCTGCCCCGTCGCGCTGAAGTAATCCGGCGGAACGCCCGCCACCACCGTCGGGCTGCCATCGGGGTTCAGGTAATACAGGCTTGGGTTTGCCCACACATCGCTTGAATCGTGGGCGACAAAAATGGGAATATCACCCACAAACCGAATGCCTTTTCCGTTGGCGTAAGCCTTTAGCGCTGCCCACTGCTCATGGAACACCCATTGGCGAAATTTCTGATCGCGGATTGCCGTCGCATGGTCTTTCCGCGCCTTCGCCAATGCCTCCGGCTTGCGCAGGGCATAGTCTGGCGTCCATTCCGTCCATGGGCGCAAATTGAACGAGTTTTTTAGGGCGACAAACAGGGCAAAGTCATCCAACCATTCGGCATTTTCCGCACACCATGCTTCAAACCGCGTTTTTTCGGCGGCGTCGCCTATGGTGGTGAATCGTTCATAGGCTTTTGCCAATATCTGCGTGTGGTAATCAATCACCGGACCGTAATCGACCTTAAAGGTTGGAAAGTCCGGCACATCGGCAAGATCGGCTTGCGTTAGCCAGCCGCGCCAAACAAGGCTTTCCAGGCTGATCAGGTTTGGGTTGCCCGCCATTGCCGAGAGTGTTTGGTAGGGCGAGTCAGCATAACTGGTGGGACCTAAGGGGAGAATTTGCCAATAGGTTTGCCCCGCAGCAACGAGGTAATCGACAAAGCGGTAGGCATACGTCCCTAGATCGCCAATTCCATAGCGCCCGGGCAGCGAGGTCGGGTGGA
This sequence comes from Anaerolineales bacterium, assembly GCA_015075625.1. Classification (NCBI taxonomy): domain Bacteria; kingdom Bacillati; phylum Chloroflexota; class Anaerolineae; order Anaerolineales; species Anaerolineales bacterium. Next base: position 685,568 of record JABTTZ010000001.1, read on the forward strand.
GAAGTATTCCGCTTGCGCGTGGAAATTCCATGGTGAAAAATCCTTTTGTCTCTCAAAAAATTTGTATGTGGGGGAGTATAGCAAACATGGGCAACCTGTTGTGTAGGGGCGCATGGTATGCGCCCGTCTACCCACAAATCGCTATGCCCGCGCCTTGAGCGCCGCCTCTAAGCGTGTACCCGTCAGTTCGGCGGGGAACTTTCCGCGCCCCTCCCGCATGACCTGCCCTAGCAGGAACTTCAAAACTTTTTCCTCCCCCGCCTTAAAGCGTGCCACTTCCTCTGGGTGAGCGTCCAAGATTTTGGTGATCGCGGCGTCAATCGCCCCTGTGTCTTGTGTCTGTTCCAGTCCTAGCCTTGCCACCCATGTCGCTGGCTCGCCCCCTTCGGCAAAGAGCGCATCAAGGACTTTCTTCGCCGCGTTGTTGTTGATTGTCCCTCCGTCCACAAGGGCAATCAGCGCGGCGATGCTTTCCGGCGTCACCTTTGTCTCAGCGACGCGCTCGGTGGGTAGGGCGATCTTGTTCATGCGGGCGAACAACTCATTGATGATCCAGTTCGCCGCTTTCTTCCCTTCTGCACCCGCCTTTAGGGTGGCTTCAAAGTAATCGGCAACAGGGCGTTCCGCCACCAAGATCGACGCTTCGTAGGCGCTCACCCCCGCGCTCATCAGGCGATCCCGTTTTGCGTCGGGGAGCTCAGGGAGCGTCTGGCGAATCGTCTCCACCCACTCGCGGCTGATATTCAATGGGGGCAAATCCGGTTCGGGGAAATAGCGGTAATCGTGGGCGCTCTCTTTCGTCCGCTGAAGGATCGTCTGTCCTTTCACCTCGTCCCAGCCCATCGTCGCCTGAACAACCGTTCCCTTCCCCTCCCACAGCTTGCTTTGGCGCTCAATCTCGTAATCCGAGGCACGCTGCACAGAACGGATACTGTTCAGGTTTTTTACTTCGGTTCGGGTGCGCAGTTCGCTGCTCCCAAGTGGGCGCACAGAGATGTTTGGCTCCATCCTCAAGACGCCCTTCGACATATCGCCGCTGTTCACCCCTAAATAGACCAAGATCGCCCGCAGCTTGCGCCCGAACGCCTCTGCCTCTGCTCCATTGCGAATATCCGGCTCGGTGACGATCTCCAAAAGCGGCACACCGGATCGGTTGAAATCGATCAGACTGCTGCTGCCGACATGGATGGATTTTCCGGTGTCTTCCTCAAGGTGGGCGCGGCGAATGCCGATGCGCTTTGTCCCCCCGTCGGGGAGGTCAATCTCCAACCAACCGTTCGTGCAAAGGGGGAGTTCGTATTGGCTGACCTGATAGCCCTTCGGCAAATCGGGGTAAAAGTAGCTCTTGCGGGCAAAGACGTTCAGCGTGGCAATCTCACAGTGGAGCGCCAACCCCACACGAATGGCAAACTCCACCGCACGGCGATTGATCACGGGTAGGACGCCGGGCATTCCCATACAGATGGGGCAAATGTGGGTGTTTGGGGCGGCGGTGGTGCTATCCACAACGGCACAGCCGCAGAACATCTTGGAATCGGTTTCCAGTTCGGCGTGAATTTCCAAACCGATCACGCCTTCATAGTGCGTGGCGGCAGGTGTGTTTATGGCGGTCACGGGCGACCTCGTTTAGTCCTGTGTCAAGATGGATTCAATGTAGGCTATTGTAACACGGCGCGTTCGCTGCACGGTTCGCCGTTTGCCTAATAAGCGGGGAAGGTGCAAAATGCCAACGGCCATCCCGCGCAAACGGGCGCGGGCGGCTTTTCCCCGCCATGCCCGCAGCGCCTCCCACGCTGTTTTTGCCTGCCGCCGCAGAATACGCCCACCATGTTTGCGCCATACTGCACGCGGGATATCCTTCACCAAGACATAGATCGCGTTGCGCCCATCATAAAAACTTGCTGTGACACCGCCGCCCGTTGCCGAGAGCATATGATAAACGACGGCACGCGGCGCATAAACACAGCGCCACCCCGCCAACTGCGCCCGCCACGCCAGATCAATATCTTCAAGGCTGAAGAAAAAATCATCGTCCAGCAGCCCAACCTGATCGAGCATCGTCCGGCGGTAGGCTGACGATCCCCCACAGGCGCTAAATACGTAACCCTCGGCGTCAAACTGCCCATCGTCGCGCTGCCAAACGCCTCGGTTTGCGGCGCTGCCATCGGTGCGGAACAAATCGCCAGCGGTATGAAAGTGATCGCGCTTGTCAAAAAGGAGCATTTTAGAGGCGACCAATCCGGCATCAGGGTGGCGCTCAAAGGCGGCGACAACCTCAGCGATCCACGTTGGGGCAGCCTCGGTGTCGTTGTTCAGCAGGGCAAGGTAAGCGCCCCTTGCCGCGCTTAAGCCCGCATTGCACGCGCCGGTAAACCCCCGATTTTCGGAAAGCTGGACGAGGCGCACTTCGGGAAAATCGCGGGCGATGAGCGCTTGTGAGCCATCGTTGGAGGCGTTATCGGCAACGATGATTTCCACCTCTGGGTAAGTCTGGGCGCGAAGAGCGTTCAGGCAGACAGGCAGATAGCGTCCGCCATTCCAATTGGGGATGATTACCGAAAAGGCGGGCGATGTGCTGGACGTGTTGACCATGCGGCGTCGTTATCCCACCGCCCCTTCGCGCTCAACAAAAGCGCTCAGCGCCTCTTGCCAAGAGCGCAAACGAATTCCCATCGAGGCGGCAATGACATTGTGAAGGGGGGTGAAGGGCGGCGGCGCGGAGGGGCGTTCAAAATCGCCTAAGGTAATCGGGGTGATTGGATACTCTGCCCGCCCAAACCTATCGAGGATATGGCGGGCAAATTCATAGCGCGAGGCGTAGCCTTCGTTGACAAGATGATAGACTCCATAGCGCCGCGTCTCGATCAAGGCAGCGACGGCAGCGGCGAGATCGTCTGTGTAGGTGGGGTTGGCAACCTCATCAGTGACAACGCGAATAGGGCGACCTGCGCCGGCGGCGGCGAGGATTTTCTGGAGGAAATTCATGCCATTATGGGCAAAGAGCCACGCAGTGCGGACGATGTAATGTTCCCGCAGCGCCGCGCCAATCATCCGCTCGGCTGCCCATTTGCTCTCGCCGTAGGGGTTTGCCGGATGTGTGGCGTCGTATTCATAGTAAGGCGATCCCTTCGCCCCATCAAAGACCTCATTCGTGCTGATCTGGCAAAGCGCTGCACCGATCTCGGCACAGGCAAGGGCAAGGTTTTGCGCCCCCACCGCATTCACGCGGTAGGCATCGGCGGGGTACAAGGCGCAGTGATCGACGTTTGTTAGGGCAGCGGCATTGATCACCAGATCGGGACGGTGGGCGCAGATCGCCTCCCGCACGGTGTTCCAATGGGTAATGTCGAGGTCGGCGCGGGGAATACCAATCGTGTGGTGTCCGGCAGCGGTGAGGCACGCCTCGACCCGCCGCGCCAATTTTCCCCCCGCCCCAGTGATTAGGATTTGCATCATAGATTTAAGCAAATAATGGCGATGGCACAGTCTCTAAACGCCGCTGCGCCATAGCAACATACTCAGGGTTCAATTCTATCCCTACAAAGTCACGCTTCAAGGATCGGGCGACAACGGCGGTAGTTCCTGACCCCATGAATGGATCAAGGACAATATCCGTTTCTTTTGTCCCTGCACGGATGCATAGTTCTACAAGATCAGGGGGGAAAACAGCAAAATGTGCCTCACGAAATTTCCCAAGCGGGATTGACCAGACCGTGCGTTTATTACGCCCTAGTGGGTGAAATGCTTGATCCCACCGCCCGCGATGCAAATTAGCATTACCCTGATTTTTTCCCTGTTCGGGTGTTCCTTCTGCCTTTCCAAAATGATTACGCCCCCCCTTCATTTTCGACTGTTCGGAAAAGGTCACATGGGCTTCACGTATTGCATCGGCGTAGTAGGTGTAAAGCATTTTTTTAGCGAATAAAAAGATGGTTTCGTGAGAGGTTGTCGGACGGTTCTTTACCGAGGAAGGCATTGCATTGGGTTTTTCCCAAATGATCTCGCTACGGAGCAGCCAGCCATCATCCTGCAAGGCAAACGCTACCCGCCATGGAATTCCCAAGAGTTGGTTATCTCGGTAAGTGTCTCCCAAATTTAACCAGATTGTGCCACTATCTTTCAACACACGGCGTAATTCTCCAAAAAGAGTGACCAACCGTCCCACATAATTAAGAGGGGATTTCTCTCGTCCTATCTCGTCATTACGAAGATCGGTGCGATCTTTTATATACTCCCGATGTCCAAAATAGGGCGGACTGGTGACAATACATTGCACGCTCTCCGTTGGCAATGTTTTTGCTATCGATAGACAATCTCCGGCGATGATTTGATTGACAAAAGGCTGTTGCGTCTGAGCGTTCATCTAAAGTTCCCCTTTGGGCGTGATGACACCCCCCAAAACAGAAGCGATAAAACGATTCAGCCCGCTTTGGTCATGTTCATCAAGACCCCGAAAATCTGTTGGCGACCCCTGAATGTGAATGAGATGATCAGCGACCTCGGTCAGGGTATCTGCCTCCCGCTGAGACCAATGTTTTGCCACAATCACAACACCGATAAAATCCTCTGGATTATGGCTACGAACACTTTTTACAGCAGATAATATATCTCGTGAGAAGAGATGGGAATGTCCTCCTCCCTCTGTTTCACGGGTTTTGATGGCAATTAGAACACGACGGGAAACCCTGTCCTCAGCCCCGATCAACCGTGCCACAACATCATATGTTTCCTTACCAATGGTTGTTTGTCCACTGGCAACAATCACATCGAGATAAATACCATAGTGCTTGGTGCGCTCGAACACATCTTCAATAGCGACGACCAATGCGGTACGGATCGCCACTTCTAAATCATGTCCTTTGATGCTGCGTCGTGACCCCTCCAAACGATCTAGAATTACCTCGCGGATTGCTTCCCACTGAAAGGTTTTAACCTGTTCTCGATAGGTTGTGATCAACAAAGCTAGGGCTTTGGTTTCCACCTCATGACGCCCCTCACGAGTCGTTTGGGCAATCCGTTGAATTAACGGACGCAAGCGTTGTTGATGGGCATCACGAATAAGCCACCCAAAGAAATAAAAGCAGGCTTTCGTATGGGGATATGTTCGTCCCACTCCGTCAAACAAGTGTGGCACAGGCTCAGATCGGGATGGGATATAACAATGCTGAATACCCTTTCTGATAGCCTCTGCGTCTAGATGAGATAGAAATTGATGAAGGGATTGAGTTTGTCCTAGATAGCGCTGAAATTGTGTTTCCACCCAATCATAAAAAGGCTTTGCCCGATCTGCTAATGAAGTCAATTCGACAAGCCGTTGATGGGTGAAGTCCACATTACCAATGACAACCATCACCCTTGCTCCCCGGCAAAGTAGCCACTCAGCCAGCGGAGCGCGTCAATCACCGTGCGCGGCTGCCCTTTCCCAATGAAAAGCTGCTTGCCCACACCCGTCGATTGCAAGCTGCGTTCATTCCCGCGCTCTCCCACGTAAAGGATGATCTGGGCAAGGCGTTGGGCATCCTCTACGAATGAATCGCGCAGTTCCCGCTGTTTGAACAACGACACGCCGCTCCATAATCCCTCAATCTCGGCTGCCCACGCCGCACGCGGACTCTCTAACGTATTGTCTTCCGAGAAGGCGGCAATCATCCCCCCAAAGAGCGCCGCGATCAACTCCCCCTCCCGTAGGAGGATATTCACCGAACGCGCCCCCAATAGCATTCCCGACGCATCACGGTTCAGGTTGATGTTCACCTCGCGCCCTTCGCTCAAATAGCCGCTCATCCATGTCAGCGATTCCACCGCCGTCATCGGCGCAATGCGATTCTTGATCAGGGCGAGGCGGCGTGCCTCGTTTTCGGCTTTGTTCCGCCGGACGGCGCGGCTGTTATGGAGCGCCGTGAGCCGCAAAATTTGCCCGCCAATGCGCGTGAGACATTCCGAAAGCCGCGCCCGCTCGCTGTTTGTCAGCCCGCCCGTGACGCTCTCTGCATTCCGTCGCAGCTTGATCAAACTGGGAAGTTCTTTCCCATCGCTGTAGAAGGTTGCCAAATCCAGCAAGAGATTCGCCGCCATCTTGACCCGCTCGGCAAATCCAACGAAATCCGGTCCCCCTACAATCTGGTGTAAGCGATAGGTGGCGTCCAGCGCCGTTCCCACCTCTGACCCGTGCCGCGCAAGCAAACGCGGCACTTGCGCCCCTTGTTCCGCTGGAGCGCTGCGGATGTACGTCCGGGCAAGCTCCATCGCTGCCTCGCCCACCTCGGCGTTCCAGTTTATCAAGGGGAACATCCGATCCAGCAGGGCGGTGCCGCCTTCGCCAAAGGTCAACATATAACTCGTCAGGGCGCTGGCGGTGCGCAGCGCATCGTTCGTATCCCGCCGCTCACTGTGGGCTTGCAGCAGGCGGAGCGCTGGCTCAATTCCCAATGCGGCAATCAAGCGCGGCTCAGCGAACAGAATCCCCGTCAGATGGATCGCCGCATCCGTCAATTCGTCCGACCAATCCCCCGCTTCCAACGCGCCGAATTCGGCAAAAGCGGCATTAATCGCCTTCAGTCCGCCGCGCTGCAGCGCTTCGAGGGCAATTCCCATCAGGCGCGGCGGAAGGTCAACCCCTTTGTACGCCTCTCGCGCAATCTTGGAAAGCGTTTCTTGCCCGCTGCCTGTATAGAGCATGTCCTGATAAAAGGTGATCTGTTGGGCGGCGGCGTCAAACTGCCGCCGTGCCAGTTGAAGCTGCACTAAGGCACACTGCGCACCGGGCGGCATGACCCGAATCACCGTCAGTTGGCTAAGATCATTTACGACATGCCCCAAGAGCGCATCAAAGCGCCGCGCTTGTGGGGAATTTGCCAAGCGGATCAACCCCTTCAAGGCGTTTTCGTCAATGAGATCAAGGCGGGGGAGCGTCAGCGCCCACTCTACCAAGCGCCCTAAGATTACCGGCTGATAGTCCAGCCCAAACAATTCGGAGGCGCGGGCAAGGACACCCGCCTGAGCGGGTTCGCGCTGCCTCGCTGCCGGCAGCAAGAGCGGCATGATTCCGCGCAAACTGACCGGAAGCTGTGCCATGAGCGCTTGATCGGAAAACAACCGCTGTAAGCCGCCCAGCGGCACGTAGGTCATTGCCAAGAGGAACAGCAGACGGGCGATCTCGTTATTTTCATAGGCGCGTTTGCGGCACAAGCCAATCATCTGGGCAACTGCCGTGTCAATCTGCAAGACGGGCGCTGCGTCTAAAAAGGTATCCAGATATGCCGCGAGTTTTGCCGCATCACCCCTCAGCAGGGTGTTTAGGTGCGCCAACGCCGCCATCCCCAAAAGCGGACGCCAGCGAGTCACATCGACCCCAAGCGGAGCCTTCGCCACCCACATCTCGGCAAGGTGGTAGACCGAGAGTGCCTTATCCGTCCCCGCCGCCGCCCACAACTGCTCATAAATGGCGTCCGCTACCTCTTGGTTTTGGGCTGCCATTGCCGGAATAATCTCTGTATGTTCGTAGTCATTCGTCAGCAGCGAAAAGGTGACAAGGTGTTTGGCATACAGAACGCGCATATCATCGGGAAGAGTCGGGTCTTCTTGGAGGATCGAAGCGACCATATCGCGTCCGGCGGGAAGCCCCTCCCGTATGGCGCTGTCTAGGCTGGCGCGTTTGGACGCCCACGCCAGGGCGTTGCTCATCGTCTCGCGGCGCATCGAACGCCAAACCGCTGTCCGCGCCAGTTTGTCCGTCGCTTCAATAACGAGCGAGACATCCAGCCGCAGTTGGGACATGATGAACTTTGTGTAGGGGTCGTCGGGAATCTCCCCCGCCAACTTTCCTGTCTCCCAATCAAAGGTCAGATGGCGATCCAATGCGACGGGCGACGCCATGAATTTGATCTGCGTGTTTGTTTGCGCCGGATCGATGACGTTCGTCGCAAAGGAAATGACCACCCGCACCGGCGCAGGGAGCAAGCCAAAAATCCCTTGAATGAACGTCAACCGGGTGTCTAAGACAGCGGGGGCGTTCACAATGACCAGCCCCATCCCTTGCACAATGCCCGCCAACATTCCTTGCACGGTTTTCAGATTCCCCTTGCAGGCGTTCATGAGCGCAACCAGATCAGCGGCTTGCTGATCGTGTGTCGGCGGGGATACCTCGCTGAACAGCACCGGCGGCGTTTCCATCCGCTGTTCAACGGGGATCGGTGTGCGCAGATAGCTGCCCAAACAACGTAAATTGCCCCCCATCAGCCGCACCATAGGGGCGGGCAGCAGCAGGTATTCAACCAACGGAGGGTTGCTGGGGCGCTGTTCGCTGCGGGCGAGGATATAATCAATAGTTTCGCCCTTGAACAAAGCAAGCGCCCCGGGCATCGTTGGGGTGCGCCCGGGTGGGGGGGGCAAAATGGCGATCCGCCGTACTTCGACAAGGTGTTCGGGGCGCACGCCGCCCGAACGGGCAAGCGTCTGAGCGCTGCCCGTCGTCAATGCCATGGAGACTCGGTCAACTGAAAAGGTTTGTCCGTCAATGACTGCCACAGGTGGATTGTCCGCTGGCTAGAATGGTATCACTTCTAGACAATTCTACCTGATTCTATGCCATGCGCTTAGAAGGCGATGCGGTGTGCCGGAAAATTCAGGAAAAATTAGGATATGGTTTACTAAGCACCGCCACAAAAATCCTTTGGGGCGGGGAAGATGGAAATACCTGTGCGGATATGCCTTTTAAAGGGGTGTCCGCACAGAGTCCAGCCTAAGAGAGTTGCCAAAGTAGCGAGGCGGTCTAGGCTCTGTTGGCAGAGTCATTCTCGTAGGGGCGCAATGCTTGCGCCCCTCACCGTCCATGAGCGTAAAGCAGCGGGCTAGGAGTAACCGCCCCTTCGGGGCTTGCCCCCACCCCCTAACACAGACAGGGACTCTCTCACCCTTTCCCTGTCTATGGGGAAAGGCGACTGCTGCGCAGTAACCGGGGGACATAGGCGGTCTTTTAGAGACATCTACTTGGGTTATGTTTCATTTAATTTCCTGAGCCGCCCGCCGCTTTCGGGAAGCTGACTGCGCAGCGACGCTCTGTTCCGGCACAGACGCCAATCACCTGATCGCCAAGCGTCACTTGGAAGGTGGCTGACCGCCACACCGCCTGATTCGCCGCGACCTGAATCTCGCTGCGCAAGACGCGACATTCCGACGGCATCACCACCGCCCCACCGAACGCCACTGCCGCAAGGCAATGCCCCATAGAAAAGCGCTCTGCTGGAAAGGATGCCACCCGCAGCCACGCTTCAAGGGCAATTCGCCGCTCGCCATTCGTGATTGCCAACCCTGTTAGGTTGAGCGGCGCAGGGGCAACATTGACAAGGGCGATACTGTCTGCCGAATAGGTCAACAGAAGGTCTGTCTTTCCCCCTACGGTGGTGGGCGAGATAGCCGCTTGGGTTGGGGTTGGCGTCATGGGCGGCGCCGTGATGGGAATCGTCGGGAAGGCTGTGGCGGTAGGAGTGGTCAGAATCCCAACAGGCGTTGTTTGCAGCGGCGCAGGGCGGGTATTTGTTGGGAAACTGGTGACGAGGCGCATGATCGGCGTTGGGGTGGGTGTCAGCGTAAACTTGACTGTCGATGTGGCGCTGGGACTGAGCCTTGGGGTTGGCGTTGCCGTGTTTGGGAAACTGTTTGGAACGAGTGTCACCGTTGGCAAACTGGCGACAGCAGGCGTTGGGATGGGCGTTGCCCCCACCCGATTAAAAACGGCATCGGCAGAGAGGGTTTGTGTATCGACAACAGCAATATCAAGAGAGAGATCAACAGGTATCGTTGTGCTAAATGTGCCGCTGACCACCTTCACTTGAATCACACCCGTAAGCCCCGCCGGAAGGGGTATCTGAGGCGACCACGCCAGTGTTGCGGTGAGCGGGTTGCCATTCACCGAAAGAAGCTGCACTGTTGTCGCGCTAGGGCTGAGAGCGCCATAGCGGGAGAATTCCAACGTCACGTAAAGGTGCTGACGATCTGGCGCAACCAGCGCCGTTAACTCGTAGGGGCGTGAGCCAAAGACGACGATGAACACGTTCCCGCCCAACTGCTTGACAACGCCAATGCCTACCTCCCGATAGGCGGCACTCAGCGCCGCCTTGCGGTGAATATCAGAACGCTGCCAATAGCCAATGGCAAAGGAGACATTCCCCACCGCCGCATTCTCGCCCACTTCCACGCGATCTGGGTTTTTGAAGAAGGGCCAATTGTAGACTTGCACAGCGCGTTGGCGAACATTTCGTCCCTTCTCATCGTCGTGATACTTTCCCGTGACTTCGATCTCCCCCAGACGGGGGGCAACGTAATCCGCCTGCGCTTGCGCCATACGCATGAGCGTTGTATTGATCCGTAAGGGGGCAAACCCCTCAGCGATGCGCCACTTATTCAACTGGGCAAAGATATCGAGCAGCATATCGGCTTCGTTTGCCACCTTGACCGCCCGTTTCCCCGCTTCCGCCGTCGGTGGGATGGGCGTTGCAGAAATAATCTTAAAAACCTCCGAAGCGGGCAGTGTTTTGGTGTCAACAACAACAAGGTCTGTGGTCAGGTTAACGGGAATCTGCGTTTGGAACGTCCCACTCACAACCTTCACCTGAATAACATTCGGCAGACCAGAGGGCAAGGGAATTTGGGACGACCACGCCCGAACCTCTGTGAGGGGCTTTCCCTCTACATCGATCAGTTGAACGGTTGTGGCGCTTGGACTCATCGGACGGTAGGGGGAGAGTTCAAGTGTGACATAAAGGCTTTGTCGATCTGGCGCAACCAGCGCCGTAAGGACATTCGGGCGAGCGCCAAGCGTCACATAATAGACATCCCCCGCTAGTTTTTTGACGACGCCAATCCCAATCTCCCGATAGACAGGATTCAAGGCTGTGCGCCGGTGACTATCAGAGCGTTCCCAAAAGCCAAAGGCAAAGCTGGTGTTGCCCACCGCGACAATCTCGCCCACCTCCACTTGTTCGGGGTTGCCATAGAAAGGGTAGTTATAGCGTTCCACTGCCCGACGTTTGGCATCCCGCCCTTGTTCGTCTTTGTGGTACTCTGCCTCGTCTTCAATGGCGCTGGCACGGGGGGCGACGAAATCTGCCTGATCCTGTGCCATACGCATCAGCACAGGATTCACCTTCAAGGGCATGAGTCCCTGTGATATTCGCCACACATTCATCCGCGCAAGGACATCCATCATAATATCTGTTTCGCTGCTGCTTTGGGCTGCCGCAGCCCCTTGTGGAGGGACAATCATAAATGCGATAAGCGCTGCAAGGAGCAACCAATAAAGCAAAACATGGTGGCGCATGGAGGTAAACCCTCTTTGAGAATTGCCTATGGCGTTCAGTATAATAGCGTTTTGTGTTATCTAGCCTAGCCAGTAGGTTAGGGTTTCATGGATTTTTTATGAAATTGGGGAGTAGATTCATGTCTGAATACATCAGCATTGAGGTAGATTTCGCGGATGATCCCGATGTTATCCGCCTTCTGACAAACATCCCCCTTCCCTCTGATACCGATGAACACTATACCGAGCGAGCGCAGGGCGAAGAAGGATCACCGTTGGCGCAATTTTTATTTGGAATTGAAGGGGTTGTGGCGCTCACAATTGAGGGAGGAACGCTCACCGTGACTCGCCAACCAGATGTGGAGTGGCATGTATTGATTGATGAGTTGAGCAATGCCTTGAAAGAATTTTTCCTCTAAGAACCGCCTCTGCCCACGCATCACAGAGGGTTTCGGAGAACGACAAGCGGGGTTATGATTTCCCTCATGAGCGCACCCTCTAAGCCCCACATCAAACATATTTGGCTCTCTGTCGCCGTGATCTTGGGCATTATGACCCTTCTTGCCCTCAATTTTCCGAAAGATTCCTTTTGGTACGACGAAGCCCTAACCACCTATGTCGCCACCGACTCATGGGAGACACTCTGGCGCTGGTCTACCGAGGTTGATATTCAAGTTCCCTTTCATTATGTCGCGCTGCGCCTGTGGGCAGGGGTGGTGGGTGATTCCGAGTTCGCCTTGCGCAGTCTCTCCGCGCTTTCTATTCTTGTTGCGGCGGGCGGGATGATTGCCATTGGAAAGCGGGTTACCCCACGAACCGGCGCGGGACAGGTAGCGGCGGCACTCTTGGGCTTGCTTCCCGGTGTTTTATGGATTGCTTATGAAGTACGCGCTTATGCGTGGGGAGTGTGGCTCTATACATGGGCAACAGCTTTCTTGGTACACGCCCTCACCGCAAGGCGCATCACCACCGCCAGGATCATAGGGTATGGGCTGCTCATGGCGGGGGCGCTCTACACCCATTACACCGCGTTGGCAGGCTTAGCCGCACACGGCGTCATTGTGGGCGTTGCCGCCCTCCTCATGATCGCCCGTCGGACGCCTATTGAAATGATCGTCCGCCTTTGCGCTCCAATTCTTTTGGCGGCGCTTCTCTTTGCCCCATGGCTACCCATTGTGCGGGCGCGGGGGGCAGCAGATCGCAGTTACTATCCGGGGTCAATTCCCATCGATCAATCGATCCATGTGGCAGCGGCATTCAAAGCACTTGGACAGCAAGACCTCCCGCCTCTCCCTACCGCAGCGGCACTTGGCACGGGCTACCTTGTGCTGGTTGCTGTGGGGTTGGCTGCCGGATTGGGCTTTCAACGGACACGTCGTGCGGCGCTGGTTGCTCTGCCGCTGACCGTTGTCCCGCTCAGCGCGGTGGTGATCTTGCTGTTAGCCAACCCAAAACTTACTGGGCGCTATTTTTGGGCAGCATGGATCGGCGCTGATCTACTGATCGCCCTCGCCCTCGTCGCTCTCACCCGCTATCGAACCGTTCTCGCCGTTGGGCTTGCCGTTGTCCTGAGCGCCATTCCCTATTTGACGGGCGAGCGCGGCGAATCCCCCAACAGTGATTTTCGTGGCGCATTTGCTACGATTTGCCGCGACGGATCGCCCGATGATGTGATCTTGCTCCGCGATGGGACGCTGTTCGTGGCAGCACGGTATTACCTTGCCCGCCCACCTTGCCATGCCCCCCGCCAAACCTTTGGGATGCCGGAGGCGCTGATTCCTGATGTAACCCGCCTTCTCGATTTAGGGGCGGCGCAAAGCGTCATTGCTGAGATTGCCCGGATGCGCCCGCCCAATGTATGGGTTGTGGCATGGCAAGGGGATGTTATGGAATCACAGGGGTTGGCATATGGCTTACTAGATGGGATTGTCCCCCATACAGTGATCAATCAGCCTTTTGGCGATGTCCGCTTGGATCGCTATACCTTTGGTCATGAGGCTGAATATGAACGTTTGGGAACAGTAGCTTCAGCCGGAATCCTGAGCGATCCATCGGCAGAGTGGTATAACCTTCGCGCCCTACCCGATGGGGCAGCGTTGATCGCCCTTCGTCTGATTGCCCCGCCAACCGTTCACAATGGGGATGTAATCACGCTTCAGGCGTGGTGGGAACGAGGGACGTTCCTTCAGCCCTCGTTACGGGTGAGCGCCCGCCTGACGACTCTGGATAATGGTTGGGTGTATACGCAGATCGATCAACCCCCCTCGGCATGGAAAAATGTCGATGATCGCTGGACACCCGGCGTCCCGGTGTTAGGGCGCTATGAACTGCGTGTGGGGGAAGATATTCCGGCGGGCGAGGTAGCGCTCCGCTATGTGATTTATGACACTAATAATGCCTTTGATCCTATCGTGATTACCGTAGCGAGATTGCGTGTCGAATGATGGCTCAGCGGCGGTCTCGTTTCCCCTTGTTCGCGCTGAATAGTCGCTTGCTTTGCCTTAGCTTTATCATCGTATGCCTGAGCCTTCTGTTAGGGAGTATGGGGAATGGCGGTAAGGGGGGAATCCGTCCGGCTGCCGCTCAAGCATCCCCCCGCTATGAGGTTTATCTTAGCCGAACAGCCAGCGGCGCATCCCTTTATTTTCTCGATGTGCGAACAGGATTAAGCACGGTTGTCCCCGCCAATGGTGAGGGGCATACCCCTCTTCGGGACGGGGTGTTATTTCGCGCTGTTGAGGGGGTAAAAATTGCTTACCCCGATGGGCGGGTGGGTCTCTTATCGGCAATCCCGCCCAGTTCAAGCGCGGAAACTGTTCAGCTTGTCACTGCCAGTAATGGGGCGTGGATGGCATGGTCGGTGACTGCACGACGCGGACTGAACACAGTGAGTGAGGTGTTTATGGCTGATGCGCGGGGCGAAAACCAGCGCTCCATCCTTTTTGCTTCCTCGCCAGAAGGGGTGGGAATTATCCCCCTTGCCCTGAGCGATGGAGGTGAGAGCTTGGTCTACGCCCGTGTCTCTGATCCAACGGCGGCACTGCCCCTGCTTCCAACCTATGGAACGGCGTTTCGTTTGGATACGGCAAGCGGGCAATCAACCACCCTTCCAGAGGCAGCCGAATGTCCCTGTGCGGTGGGGGTTAGCGCCGATGGGCGGTGGTTTGGGCGGCTTGTTCCTACTAGCGAGGGAATCGAACTCCGCCTTTGGGATGTGATCAGCGGGGCGGCGGCAGTTGTACCTTCCGGCGGGCGTGGGGATCGGGCGGGTAATTTATTGTTGACGATGGCGGCGGGCAAAGCGCTTTACCTCAGCGGGCGGGCGCTGGCAAATGGGCGAATTGAATACACCCTTATGCTGGCGGATTTGGGAACACAGAGCGCCCGCCCGCTCTCGAACGAGTTTCGAGGAATCATTCGCCCTCTCACTCTGAGCGCTGATGGCGAAAGCGCGATTCTCGTTGGCGTTGAACGCGACGGAACGTTCAAGGTAACCCTCAGCGATGGAGCGGTGACAACCGTTTCTGAGGCAGTTTACCTCGGCACAGTGTCAGACTGATATACCACCTTACCAAAATTTTACAACGGCTCAATCCTTTCACAGCATCTCACCGCTAAACTTATTGTCAACGACAAAGGAATCCGTAATCAGAAATGAGAACCACCATGAAACCGATCAAAATCTGCCTGACTATCGCTGTAATTGGGGCGTTGCTCTTTGGAATGGCTGCCTTCCCCCTGACGGCAAGCGCCGCTGACGATATAACCGTCACCTTCACGGAAAAACAAATCAACGAAGCGCTGGCAAAAGCGCTCAAGGGCAATAAGCGATTCTCCGATGTTGTTGTTGACCTTCAAAAGGGTCAATTCCATGTCACCGCCACAATTACTGCCTCCGGCATAGCCTATGCGACGACCTCCACCTATGAAACGAAAATTGTTGCCGGACGGATCGACCTCACCTTAACGGGCGCTTCGGTGGGTGGACAAGCGCTCCCCGAATCGCTTCTCGCCATCGTCAATAGCTCTGTGCGAGCGGTCATCCGCACCGCCATTCGCGCCCATCTGGTGCGGCTGAAATATGGGAGTTTTTGGGTGCGCAGCATGACCATCAGCGAGAGTGAACTGACTATCGTCGTGACGAAAACAAAACCCCGCTAAAATCGAAAGAGAAGATTAAGGGGACATCCCCCTCACCCGCAGCATTTCTCCCCTTTCCTTAGAGGGTCGCCCCTACAGAGAGGCGCAGCGCGGGGGATAGGGGTTGTTTTACAAATTTTCTCGATAAACGACTAGGCATACATCGCCTCAATCGCGCTGACCACCGCCCCAAACGCCGAACGCAACTGATCGGCGGTGGCAGCGACGCCCCCACCTTGTGCGGCGTTGGGTCGCCCCCCGCCCCGCGTTGAGCCGATTACACGCAATGCGGTTTTCAGTAAGCCGACACAATCCAACGCCACATCCTCTGCTCGCTGAACAATCACTTGACACTTTTCGCCAGCAAGGGCAACCAGCGCCAGCGCCCCTTCATGGGCTGTCACCTTTTGTGCCAAAAGACGCACCTCATCCACGCTTCGTTCACCTTCCTCATAAACCCCCACAACAAGACGCACCGTGCCGATGGTATGCGCCTTGCCGTACAAGGTTTCTGCCTCCATCGCCGCCTGTTGATCTCTTGCGGCGTTTAAGGCGCTGCGCATGAGGCGATTTTCGTCTTGCAGGCGCTCCACCGCACTATCCAATTCGGGGATGCCTACGGTGAGCCGTGTTGTCAACTGGGCAAGGGCGGTGTTTTTGGTGCGATAATCGCGCAGCGCCCTGCCCCCACAGCGAAATTCTAGGCGTGTCGTTGCTCCCCGCCGCTCCGCTTTGATAACCTTGATCAATCCAATCTCCCCCGAACGCTGGACGTGCGTTCCGCCACATGCCGTCACATCAAAGCCGCCAATGTCTACAATGCGAACCTTTCCTTCGACAGCGGGCATTTTACGGGTGGCAAGCGCTGCCAGTTCTTCGGGTGAGGGAAACCATTGGCGAACGGGATGATTTTCAAAAACAATGCGGTTGGCAAGGTCTTCCACCGCTGCCCACTCCGCAGGCGTTATGTCGATGCGATTCACGTCAATGGTCATGCTCTCGGCGCTCATGTGGACGCTGAGGGTGTCAGCGTTAGCGGCAAGCTCCAGCGCCCGCGAGAGGATGTGCTGCCCGCTGTGGTGCTGCCTGTAATCCATCCGTCGCACCGCGTCAACTGCCCCCTCAACGAATGCCTCGCCTTGATAGGGAGCCGCAAGGATATGCAGCACAGCGCGATCTGCCGGACGAGTCTGAACATCTATGACCAGAGCGCCGTTTAATGTTCCCTGATCACTTGGTTGTCCCCCGCCTTCGGGGTAAAAATAGGTACGATCCAAAATGAGCGCCGGGCGTCCTTTGTGATCGGTTTCCTCAAGGATGCGTGCGCTGAAGGTCAGCGTGGTGGTATCGTCATAGTAGAGGCGTTCGGTGGTCATGGATTGCGTTCGCTATAATGAGTGGCTATATGCTGAACAGTGTACCGAGAACCGCCCGAAGGGGCGATAACACACCATCTCCCACCGGTAAGAGACCCCGATATTTTCATAGGATGGTGGTCCTATGGATGGGGGCTGTTTTCTTTCTTGCCGGATGTGGAACGGGAACTGCCGTCCAGGTGGCAACCCCGATTCCACCGGACGCGAATTTTCGCACCTACCGCCATCCTAGTGGGGTCTTTAGCCTGCGCCTCCCCCCCGATTGGGCGGTGCGGGATGTGAGTCACGGGGGGGTGATCCATGTCGAGTTTTCGGCGTCAGGGTCAGCCGGGCTGCCGGTTGCTGTTTACATTGTGAACACGGGTACAGTTTTAAGCGCTGCCGCGCTGCTCGATTCAATGGATCGCTTTCTGGTGTTGATCAACCCCAAACCAGATAGTTATCATGAGTTGAGCCGGAATGCTCAGGGCGATGGCAGTTGGCGTGTGGTCGGCGTTCGCCAAACCCCTATTGGGGCGCGGACGCTGAACACCTTTTTTCAGGCGAATGGCGCGTATCTGGCTGCCCTAGAAGCGGATATAAGCGATCTTGAAGGGGGCGCAATGGCAACCCTTCGGGCGGTGATCAATACCCTCCGTATCGATCCCTCGGCAGTGATCACCGCCAGCGATTTACGGGCTGTGGTGGAGGGTGGGTCGGTAGATACACCGGGCGTCCTCAGGTTTGATAACCTGTATGCTTGGACAACACCCACCGGCGAGTATGTCATTAATGGGGTGGTCACGAACACAGGGACAACTCCGCTGGAGGCAATTCGGATCACGGCGCTTTTGTTTGATGCGAGCAATACCGTTTTGGAAACTGCCTCAAACGTTGTCGCCACAGAAATTGTCCCTGCGGGCGGGACCGCTCCCTTCAGTATTCGCTTTCGGAATGGGCGTCCTACACAAGCGGTACGCTACGAACTGCAAGGGGCGGGACGTTATGCCGAATATGCCGTGAGTAGCTATTTAGGCGATGATCAATTTATTCGTGGCAATGATCGTGCCAGCTACAATGCGAACGGTCACCTTGTCATTGTTGCCGATGTGGTCAACCGAACGCAGCAGGCAGCCTATTTCGTCAAGGCGATTGTGACCGTCTTTGATGATGCCTCACAGGTGATTGCCGCCGACAGCGTATTCCTGAACAAAGCCGCCCTTCTCCCCGGCGAGGTGGGGCGCTTTGAGATCACCTTTCCCGAATTGGGTGGGAGCGCCCTCCGTTACACAATTACCGTTGAGGGAAAATCGGCGCAGTAGTTCACTGTATGGGTTAGACTGGATTGCCCGTCCGCCCGCTCAGCAGCGCCCCTGTGCCAGCGATCATCAGGGCGGCGGCAACCCCAAATCCAAGCAAAGGGGAAACTGCCGTCCAAAGGACGCCCACCAGCGTGCTAGAGATAAACTTCGTTGTGCCGTTCACTGCCCCTAACGTCCCATAGCTCATCGTCAGGGTCTCTTGGCTCACCATCTCGGCGGTCACTGTCGATTCCAATGCTTCTTGTACGGCAATGTACAACCCGGCGACCAAGAAGATGCCGCCAAGAAAAACGACACTATCGACCTTGAACCAGAATGCGGCGACGGTGAGAAGGGCGGTAAACGCCCCAAGCCCATAGCCCATACTCAACACGCGATACGACCCGATCCGATCCCCTAGCAGTCCAATGGGGTAGGAGGTGACGACTTGGACAATGTTGCGCCAAATGTAGAGCAATCCGGCGATTTGTGCCGCCTGTATCACTCCCAAAGAGGGAGTAAGCAGCTGGGTTGCCGCCAGAATCAGCAAACTGTGGGAGAAATCGCCAATACCAAAAAGCCCCACCGCCCGCAAATAGCGCCGAAAGCGGGTGGGCAGTCTCCGCAAAGCAGCAAAAAAGTTAGGGGCGGGGTTGGCAGACTGTTCGGGGTCTTGCACGAAGATCAGAAAGGTGATCACCGCCAACACGCCGGGGATCACACTGAGCCAGAATACAAAGCGAAAGGGTTGGGCGGGGGCGCCCACGCCGCGTTCCTGAAACCAGCCCAATAAAAGAACGCCCAACAAGGGTCCAAAAACTGCACCGAGCGTATCCATGGCGCGATGAAATCCGAACGCCCGCCCGCGTATTTGTGGCGTGACGGATTGAACAACAATCGCATCCCGCAGCGGACCGCGAAGCCCCTTCCCAAACCATGAGACTATCCGCCCCAACAAGAGCAAATGCCAACCGACGGCAAGGGCGATCAAAATTTGCCCGACTGGAGTCAGCCCATAACCAAGCAGCACCAATCGCTTGCGATGTCCCAATTTATCGGCAATATAGCCAGCGCCCATCTTGGTAAAACTGGCAATGGCGTCGGCAATTCCCTCAATTGTCCCTAAGAGGGCGGCGGGTAGACCAAGTACGGAAAGGAAACCGGGCAAGATGACGGTGGTAGTTTCATAACAAAAATCGCCAAAGGCACTGGTCAGCCCTGCGCCTATAACGGTGCGGTTAAACCAACGTTTTGGTGTCTGTGGGTGAGGCAATTTTTCTGCTGCATCAAGGGGAGATGAAACGGGAGTAGATGGATCCGGCGTGTTCATGAGGACTTTCCTATATGAACCTATGTCCTCCCTAATTCTCCCTATAATCCGCAAAAGAACAAAGGCGGATAACTGCGCTCCTCTGTCCTAGATGGCAAGAGGAGCGGGATATATCGCTGAATTCCTAATAGAACAAGCCCCAATCTTGGGCAACGCCTTCCTCCATCATCGAGGGGTCCCATAGTTCTGGGCTGAACTCAATGGTCGTCGGGACGCCCGTTGTCTCTTGGACGCACATCCGTGCCTGTTCCAAAAGCTGCGGACCATAAGGGCAGAACGGCGTTGTCAGGATCATCTTCACATGGGAACGATCCGGGTGGAGGGTTACCTCGCGGATCAAGCCAAGCGCAACAACATCCAACCCAATTTCGGGGTCAATAACATTGCGCAACGCTAAAAGGACATCCGCCTCGGTTAAGGGGCTGGTGGGTGCGGTCATCAGATGCAATCCTTTTTTCAGATGATTATCTCTATTATCGCACAGGATGCGCCAAATCACTACACCTGAACGCTGCCAAAATATTCAGAAATGATGAACGTTCCGACTCCCCACCGAATATTCCTCTATACTTTGCAAAATGCCCAAAGACAAGGGACACCTTTTCATGATACGGACATTCATTCGGCTGGCAGCGGCATGGATCATCACCGTAGGGGTTATCGCCCTGAGCAGCAGTGTGGGCGTGACAACCGTTCACGCCGGGGATTCCTCAAAAATCACCATTCTTGAAGAAACAACAACGAGTGTTTTCCGTCGCTATGTGCGTTTTGACCTTCACGCACGCATTGCCGAAGGGCGTATCGTCAAAGCACGGATCATCTACCAGACGCGGGCGACAGGCGGCAGCACCGCTTTCCGTGTCACGGATTTTACCCCCGGACAAGAGGTTACTCTCAGTTATCTGTGGTACACCCGCTATGAAACAACCCCACCCTTCCAAATGATCACTTATCGATGGGAACTTCAAGACGACACCGGGCAGATTTATCTCACCCCTCGCCAAAAGGCTGAGATTACCGATACCACCCGCGATTGGCAGAGCCTTAACGTCGAAGGCATTACGGTCTATTGGTACGATCAAGACGCGGCGTTCGGGGAATCCCTTTTGGAAGCGGCACAGGCGGGTTATACCTTTGTGAAAGAGCGAACCGGCTTTACCCCTGAAGACGATCTGCGCATTGTTGTCTATAACGATTTTCGGGCGTTCTGTTCCATCTTTACCCCCGGTATGTGCCTTGATTGGTACGCCGGGGTTACCTTTGGCGGAGTCACCGTCCAATGGCTGATCCCTGATGAGCGTGATTTTGTGATTCGGCAGGTTGTCCCCCATGAGCTTGCCCATGCCTTCCTTAACGATTGGCTAGATGGAAACACGGATAACGTCCCTCGCTGGTTCAACGAAGGGCAAGCAACGAACAACGAGTTAGAAGGCATTGATGAGGAAATTGAACGCGCCCGCCAACTGGCGATGATGGGCAATCTGGATCGCTTGCCCATCTTGGATCGGGTGGCAATTCAGGGGCGGGATAGTTCGCTAAAAACCGCAAATTGGTATGCCCAATCTGCCTCGCTGGTGGCATTTCTCTATGAACAATGGGGCGCCGATAGTTTGGGAAAGATTATCGAGCGTGTCCGCACCGGGGAAAAGTTTACGAAGGCATTGGCTGATCATACCGGGTTGACCTTGGAGGAATTTGAACTTGCGTGGCGTGAGTGGTTAGGCGTGACCACCCCGCCGCCCACCTTGCAAGTGACACCGACCTTAAACATCATTTTCCCACCAACACCAACCTATGAACCGACGCCCATGAAGCGCCCCTAAAGGCAGCCACAGGGAAAAGGCGGGTGAGACGCACGCCGCCGATCTCATCCGCACCCCTGTAAGGCGTGTCCGTAATTAGAAAAAGGACATCTGCCAAGAAGGGATAAACTCAAAAGTGACCAACTTGGCTGTGTTGACGGTTTTGGGTCAGAACCCCTATCCCCCCGGTTACTGCGCAGCAGTCGCCTTTCCCCGTACACAGGGAAAGGGGGAGAGAGTCCTTGTCTCTATTAGGGGGTGGGGGGCAAGCCCCGAAGGGGTGGTTACTTCTAGCCCGCTGCTTTAGCGGCGGGCGCACACGGACGGCGATGGGCGCAAGGCATGGCGCCCCTACGAGAATGAGGCTGCCAACAGAGCCTAGACACCTCAGCGCTTTGGCGTCTCTCTTAGGCTAACCTCTTTGCGGACACGCCTTATAGACCCTACTGAATTACCCGTGTCAGGGACAAAACCACCGCCGCTGCCCCCGCTGGCGGGCGGAACACCAAGCGGGCTAAATCAAGCTGTCCCGCCGGAGCGCTGATCGTCACCGTGTTTTCCCCGTCAGGGTTGACGCCCCCCGCCTCAACCTGCACCGTTTGGCGGCTGGTGACGCTTCCATCCCCGCCAAGCATCTCTAATGCATACTCGCCCGCCGCTACAGGGGCGAACGCCACCGTCACGGCAATGATTGAAGGGGTATCCTCAACGGCATTCAAGAGGAATTCAAGCGGTGTCGTTTCGCAGCCGGGCGTCCCTTCGGCAGTGCCAACGACCAAGCGCGGCACATCGCGGGCGCTGATTGCCGCCCGCACAACGGCAGCCGCGCACGCCCCCTCACCCTGCGCACGGGGGAGGATGCCCCACCGTTCAAAGACTGCCGCTGGCAACACACCCGGTTCAATGAGATCGCCGTTGGGAGCATTGGCAAAATCAACGACAAACGCTTCTTTGCCAAGTTCCACTGTTCGGTTTTGGAAATTGTTAAAGATATTCGTCTCTGGAATGGCATTATCAAAATTCACCCACGCCGTTGTGGTGAACGTCCCCCACCATGAAAAGCGGTAATTCGTGATCACCGTTGTGCTAAGACCCGGACTAAGGTTCAAAACCTCGCCGCGCAAGGTTGGTTCGGGGTTTGTTTGGGGATTCGTGGCAAACCACACCCAGGAAAACTTTCCCGAATCAGTCTTGCCCCGATTTTCAATCTTAATGGCAATTGTCGCTTGCTGACCCGGATTGGGGTTAGGTGGCAGGAAACGCACGCTCGAAACGACCAGATCAACATCAATTTTCCCTCCCGGTGGGGTGGGCGTTAGGGTAGCGACGTTCACATTGGCGGTTGGGGTTGGTGTGTCTGCCGGGGTACGTCCGGCGGCTAAGATGAATACCGCTACCGCAACGATGCCCATGACGCCAAGCAGGGCGAGGATCGGCGCACGCATGAGGACATCACGCACACCGCCGCCAACAGTAACCCCACTATCCATCCGTTTGGGGAACAGCACCCCCGATGCTGCCCGCAGATACAAGACGGGCGTCACCCACTCAAGGGTGTTCATCCCGCTGCTAATTGCCCGCCGTCCCTCGGCAACCGCTGCCTCAATGGGGTAGCCTTCCGAGAGGGCGCGGTAAAACTCCCCGGCAAAAAGGCGAGAGGCAGTGTCGCTGATCTCGAACTGCATAGCGACCACGGACGGAATCCCCCGTGTGACGATGCTAGAGGCAACTCCGGCAAAGGGGTCATCTTGATTGGAACGCGCCCCCTGACAAGCATTTATGACGACAAGCCGGATGCTGTTTTCTTCGCTCAGTTCACGGGCAAGCGCTTCTGCGCTCACGGGTACGGCTTCCCCGCTGCCGGCATCCTCAAAGGCAAGCATCCCTGCTTGCGAACGCTCATCAAAGGCGGCGTGACCGATGAAATGAAACACCTGAAAGGCGGTTCGTTCTCGAAGTTTCCGCTGAAGGGCGCTCAGATTGGCATCATCAACACGCACCAATTCGAGTAGCCCTCGCGCTCTCAGGTCGTTTGTCGCCGTAACAAGCGCTTGCCATTCCGCTTCTACATCAAGTTTATCAAGGTCTTTCGGGGTAGAAATCAAGACGAGGACACGTAAGGGAAGGGTGACCTCCACCAGCGGGCGGACGGTGAGTAAGCGTGGATAGCGCACCAATGGCGTCTGCCGAGAGAGGACAAGGTAATCGCTGTTGGGGTCGCGCATAAGCTCCCATGGGAGCAGTTCCAGTGACTTGGCGTTTTCCAAGCCAAGTTTGATCCGCAGTCCGCGTTCGCCCGCTTCTTTTAGGCTGTTGAAATAGGCGGTATAGACGCGCCCGGTGAAGATCAGCCCAAAGAGTTTTTCGCCAAAGGTGCGGGCAACCTTTGCCGCCGCGCCGCGTGAGATTTTGGGGTTACTGCCATCAAGGACGCCAATAACCTCGGCAATCTCCGCCTCCGTCAGCGTATAGGCGACCTCCACCGCCACCGACCCCGCCGGAGAATTGACCACAGTCACCCGCAGTCGTTCGGGACTTAGGATGTCGATATTCAGTTCAAAATCGAGGTAATCCCCTGCGGGCATGTCAGCATCTCCCGTGCGTATCGGGTGTCATAAGGGTTGATTTTAGGTTAAGACAAGGGATGTGTCAAAAGCAGGTGGGGTCGGGTGTAGGCGAATCCTACGCTTTCTGGTACAATGAGCGAACGATTGTGCTAGAATGATCCCACACTGATGAGGACTCCGGTTTGAGCGATTTCCTCAGCTACCA
Organism: Anaerolineales bacterium; assembly: GCA_015075625.1. NCBI lineage: Bacteria > Bacillati > Chloroflexota > Anaerolineae > Anaerolineales > Anaerolineales bacterium. Next base: position 709,564 of record JABTTZ010000001.1, read on the forward strand.
TGACGATGCTCGTCTTGACCGCCGTCTGTTTCTCAGCGGTGTTGCCGGGACGGGAAAGACAACCTACGCCACGCAGCATCTTCTCCGTTGGTTAGAACGTGGCACGCCGCCCGACACGATCTTGATCCTTGTCCCCCAAGTGACTCTCGGACGCCCCTATCAAAAAGCCCTGCACGATTCCACCTATGCGGGGGGCGCGGTGCGCATCCTCACCTTAGCCAGTTTAGCGCGGGCGCTGATTGAGGTGTATTGGGGATTGATCGCTGAAAAAATGGGGTTTGCCGATCCTGCCCGCGAACCGGTCTTTTTGAATGTTGAAGCGGCGCAATATTATATGGCGCGGGTGGCTGCGCCCGTCATTGGCGATGGACGCTTTGGTGCGGTGAATGTTGCCCCACAGCGCATCCTCTCTCAGGTATTGGACAACCTGAATCGGGCGGCAATCACCCGCTTTCCGGTGGATGAGATTGCCGAGCGACTGATCGCCGCATGGGGTGAGGAGCGCGATAAAACCCGCCCAAAGGTCTACGAGGCAGCGCGGGAATTGGCAAATGCCTTCCGCACCGAATGTCTGACCCACACCCTGCTTGATTTCTCGCTGATGATGGAGGCGTTCGCCGCGCACCTCTTGCCAGACCCACACGTACAGGCATTTCTGCGCAATACCTTTCGGTACGTGATCGCAGACAACGTAGAGGAAGACAGTCCGCTTGCCCATGATTTTCTGCTGTGGTTTCTCCATCCCGAAAAGGGCGGCGCACAAGGGGCGTTGATCATTTACGACGAGGACGGCGGCTATCGTAATTTTCTCGGCGCGGACCCCGACAATGCTGCCCAGTTGGAAACCGTCTGTGAGGAGAAGATCGCCCTCCGCCAGTCGTTCATCATGTCGCCGCCGTTGGTCGCGCTTGGCGGGGCGTTTAACCGCGTGATGGGGGATCGCTTTGAGCCGACCCCAACCGATGCCCTCCCTGAATCCTTCAGCCTCGGCACGCGCCGTTTCTATCCACAGATGATCGATTGGGCAGTAGAGGAGGCAATCGCGCTGGTGAAAGCTGGCGTCCCCCCCCGCGAGATCGCCATCCTCGCCCCCTACCTGAACGACTCCCTTCGTTTCTCCCTCGTCTATAAATTTGCAGAGCGGGCGCGGGCAGAGGGTGTTGACCTCCCGACGCTCTCCCACCGTCCCTCGCGGGCGTTGCGTGATGAGCCGGTCACCCGCGCTTTATTGACCTTTGCCGGAATTGCCCATCCGGGGATGGGCTACCTCCCCCCAACAGAAGATGTTGGGGATGCTCTTTCCCAAGCCGTTGACGGGCTTGATCCTGTTCGGGCAAGGCTTTTGGCGGATATTGTCTACCGCAAAAAAGATGGTGTGGCGTCTTTTTCCCCCTTCGCCAAGATCAAAGCCGATGTCCAAGAGCGGCTCACCTACACGGCGGGCGAACGCTTCGATCTCTTGCGCGAATGGCTGGATAGCTATCAGGCACAGTGTGAGATTGAGGGGCGCGTGCCGGTGGATCATTTCTGGCGGCGGCTGTTTGGGGAAGTCCTCTCCCAACCCGGCTATGGCTTTCATGGTGATTTAGAGGCGGGGCGGATCGCTGCCCAATTGATCGACTCTGCACAAGGCTTCCGGCGCGTCTTGTATCCCGGGACGGACTGGGATTGGGATCAGGTTGGCGGGGAATACATTGGCTTTGTGAACGCCCGCTTGCTGCCGGCGCTGTTTCCGCAAAGCTGGCAAGATGAAGACTCCAACGCCCTGTTCATCGCTCCAGCGTCCACCTTCCTCATGCGCAATCGCTATGTCGATTACCAATTTTGGCTAGATGTGGGCAGCCCCTCGTGGTCAGAGCGTCTGGAGCAGCCGCTGACGCACCCTTACGTATTGCGGCGGGATCGCCATCTCGATCAGGTTTGGACGGATGATGATGAAGACGACGCCCAAACAGGGGCGCTCTACAAGATCATCATTGGGTTGGTGCGCCGCTGCCGGAAACGAGTCTACTTCGCTTTAGCCGATTTGGGCGAGAGCGGGCATGAGCAGCGCGGCTTATTTTTGCGGAAGTTACAAGCGGCGCTGCGGGCGGGAACAAATGAGGAGGCGGTGGACGAATGACCCAACCCAAACGCACCTCTAAACCGTTCTTCCGCAGCGGGCAAAAAGACATTCTCAGCGCCCCGCGTGGGCGGGTGGGCGTCTCTGCCGTGCCGGGCAGCGGCAAGACGTTTACTCTAACACACCTCGCGGCGACGATCATCGAACGTATGGCGGATCAGGCGGCAAAAGGCGGCAAAAAAAGCGCCGCCATTGGCGATCAAGAAGTTCTGATCGTCACCTTTGCCAATGCCGCCGCCAACGCGATCAAGGCGCGGATTGCCGAGATTTTGGGGCGCAAGCGCGATATTCTCCCCCATGTTGGCTACCGTGTGCGCACGCTGCACGGGCTGGCACATGATATTGTGCGCGAACGTCCGGCGCTGGCGGGGCTGGCGGATGATTTTCAGATTGTGGACGAACGCACCAGCGAAAAACTTCTGAGCGAGGTCGTCACTGCCACCTTACGCACTTCTGGCGCTGATCTTTTGCGGCACTATATTCATGGTGATCATGAGGCGAATATCCCTCGCCTGCTGAGCAATGATGCCCACGATCTATTTGTCCAAATCGCCTTGCGCTACATCGGGCGGGCGAAAGACCGCGAACTGACCCCCGCCGATCTGCGTACCGCCCTCGCTGCGCATGGCGATGATCCGGCGCGGCTGCCTTTGGCACGTTTTGGGCTGGAAGTCTATGAAAATTACCAACGTGGGTTGCAGATGCGCGGGGCGGTGGATTTCAACGATTTGGTACGGATGGCGCTTATGGCGCTGCGCACCGATGCAGGCTACCTTGCTCGCCTCCGCGCCCGCTATACGGCGATTCTCGAAGACGAGGCGCAAGACAGCAGCGCCCTCCAAGAGACGCTCATCCGCCTGCTTGACCCCGCTGATTATTGGGTGCGCGTTGGCGATCCGAATCAGGCGATCAACACGACCTTTACCAGCGCTGATCCGCGCTTTTTGACCCGCTTTCTGGATAGCCCACAGGTGAAGGCGTTTCTACTCCCAGAGGCGGGGCGTTCGGCGGCATCTATCCTTGACCTTGCTAATGAACTCGTGCGCTGGACAAGGGACGATCACCCCGTCCCTGAGCTGCGCTCCGCCCTCCGCCCACAGCAGATTGTGCCAACAACGCCCAATGACCCGCAGCCCAACCCCCCGGTGAGCGAGTCGCAGGTGTTTATTGCCTACGAACCGGGGCAAAAAATTACGCCAGACCGCGAACGGGAACTGATTATCGCCTCGCTCCAACGTTACCTACCGGAAAACCCAGAGCGGACAATTGCCTGCCTTGTCCCCGAAAACGCGGGCGGGTTCAAACTGAGCGAAAAGCTCCATGAGGCGGGTATTCCCTATGAAGAACTTCTGCGCAGCACCAGTACCACGCGGGAAACTGCCGCCCGCCTCCGCACTGCCTTAGAGTTCATCGCCACCCCTGCCAAAGCGAACGGGGCGGAAAAACTAGCCGCGCTCTACCGTGATTACTGGTTTCCCCGTAACTTCGGGGCGGAAAATGATCACCCCGCCGAATATGATCTGTGGCGGGATACCCTCGTGAAGGGCTTTAACGCCTGCCGTCGGGTGGAGGCGTTCATCGCCCCCCCGCCGGATACCTCGCCGCTAGAGGCGATCAGCTTTCCCTACGATGTGGCGACGTTGGACGCGCTTTACCATGACGATCTAGAGCGCTTCCGGGCAACGATGGCGCGTTGGCTGCGGGCAGCCATTCTGCCCATTGATCAACTCGTCTTGACCATTGGGCAAGATTTATACTCCGAACCGGCTGAGATCGCACTCTGCTACAAAATTGCTCATCTCTTGGGCGGTGTCGCCCGGAACGACCCCACCGCCCGTCTGTCGATCTTCATCCAAGAGCTAGAGAAGATCAGCAAGAATGAGCGAAAATTCATCGGCTTTGAAGACACTGCCGAGGGCTACCAGCCGAAACCGGGCGTTGTCACGGTGGCGACGATGCACGCGGCGAAGGGGTTGGAGTGGGATCGTGTCTACCTGCTTTCGGTGAACAATTACAGTTTTCCCTCCCGTCAGCCTTATGATCACTACATCGCGGAGCGGTACTACATTCGCGATTCGCTCAATGTCGAGGCGGAAGCGCTCCAACAATTGACCTGTCTTGTGGAAGGGGCTGCCTACTATGAAGGGGCGGCGACCGAGCAAGCACGTATTGACTACTCGGCAGAACGGCTGCGCTTGCTCTATGTGGGCATTACACGGGCAAAGCGTGACCTCATTGTATTGTGGAATGTGGGGCGCTTTCATCATCGGGGGGCAGATCGGGAACAACAACCCGCCCTCCCATTGATGGCGTTGTGGGGATTCATGGAAAAGCGGCGGGGTTAGCGTGCCATGCCTGATGAGCCGGTTGATTCCAGTGATCCGACCTCTGCGATTGATCCTGATTACGACGCCCTGCGCGAAATCATGATTGCGACCCAGATCAGCGAGCGAGGAATCACCGATAAACGGGTGTTGGAAGCCTTTCGCCAGACGCCCCGCCATGACTTTGTTCCCCTTGCGGTGCGCCGGAATGCCTATGCCGACTACCCGCTGCCCATCGGTGAAAACCAGACCATCAGCCAGCCCTACATGGTTGCCGTTATGTTGGCGCTGCTCGCCCTGCGGGGGGGGGAGCGCGTCTTGGAGATTGGGGCGGGGTCGGGCTATCAAACCGCCCTGTTGTGCCACCTGTGCGGGTATGTGTATGCCATAGAGCGCTTTGAAACGCTTGCCACAAATGCTGCCGAAACCCTTCACCGCCTCGGCTATACGAACTTCACCATGTTTCATGGGGATGGCAGCGCCGGCTTGGAGGCATATGCCCCCTACGATGTCATTATTGCCGCCGCCGTCGCCCCTCGCGTGCCGCAGCCGCTCATCGATCAGCTTGCTGATGGCGGACGCCTAATCATGCCAATTGCGGCGGTTCACGCCCTCCCCTTTGGGCGGCGACGGAAAAACCCGGGCAACGATCAAATTTTAGTGGGTGTCGTGCGGCGCGGGGCAGACTATCTCCATCAAACATTCGGAGGTGTGCGCTTTGTGCCGTTAGTGGGGAAACACGGATTCAGAGAGTAAACCAAGCCTTACACCGTTGACTTGTGTATTCATAAAAAGGGGAGATTGTGAGGGGATGTCCCTCACAAAACGACTCTCCCTTCTCCCACAAGGGGCGAAGGGGGTTGGGGGGATGAGGGCTTCGATGTAATCGCTAAACTGAATGAGGTGGGTACACTGCGAAAGCTCTATTGGTACATTGGCACATGAGCCGTGCGGCTCATTGGCACAGCCCTCACCGCTGTGGTACATTCATGGGAAGATTTTTCCGAATTCCTGAGCAAACGATTAAGGGAAAACTGCGGCGGCAGGGAATTTGCCGTCGTTTTGGTGTGTCCGATTGGCGTGCTATTTTTGGAAGGGAGCGCCGTAACCATTATGGCTGATCTCACCCTAGATCAGAAGTTGGAGATGTACCGTCAGATGGTGCTGATCCGACGCTTTGAAGAACGCTGCGAAGAGCTTTACGCCCAAAAGCGGATCGGCGGCGTCTATTTGCACCTTTACAATGGGCAAGAAGGCACAGGTGTCGGGGCGCTTTCTGCCCTGCGTCCCACCGATCATGTGATCACCTCGTACCGCGATCACGGCATTGCTTTGGCAAAGGGCGTGGATGCCAACCGCCTGATGGCGGAGATGTTCGGCAAACGCACGGGTGTCAGCGGCGGTAAGGGCGGCTCTATGCATTTGGCAGATCGCTCCAAAAATATGTGGGGTGGGTATGCCATTGTCGGGGGGCATTTGGCGCTGGCGGCGGGCATTGCCCTCACCGCAAAATACACAAACAGCGGCGAAGTGATCATCTGCTTTATGGGCGATGGGGCGACGAACAACGGCTATTTTCACGAGTCGTTGAACCTCAGCGCCGTGTGGGATTTGCCCGTCGTTTGGGTTATCGAGAACAATTTCTATGGCATGGGAACGCCCATTGAGCTTTCCAGCGGGCAAACGGAACTCCATAAACGCGCCATTGCCTATGGAATGCACGATATGGGGCGGGTCGATGGCATGGATGTGCTGACAATGTACGATGCCTCGGTAGAGGCGGTTGCTTACGCCCGCGAGAAAGGACCCGTCCTCATCGAAGCGATGACCTACCGCTACAAGGGGCATGGCGTCTCGGATCGCAATTATCTGAAGCGAGAGCAAGAGATGGCGCTTTACAAAGAGCGCGATCCAATCACCCTGCTTGGCGATCACCTTAAGGGACTTGATTCGCAGGTGGCAACCACATTAGCACAGTTTGCCAGCAACGCCCATGAAACGGTAGAGGCAGCGATCCGCTTTGCGGAACAAAGCCCCGACCCCACCTATGACGATTTAATCAACCACGTTTACGCCTAAAGGGGATGCGGGGATTATGGCAGAGAAAGTAATGCCCATGCGTGAGGCGCTGCGTACCGCCTTGCGTGAAGAAATGATTCGGGATGAGCGCGTCTTTGTGATGGGGCAGGAGGTTGGCGCGTGGCAGGGGACGCACCGCATCACCGCTGGCTTTTTGGATGAATTTGGCGAACGCCGTGTGCGCGACACGCCAATCAGCGAGATGGTTATTGCCGGAGCAGCCGTTGGTTCGGCAATGTCCGGGCTGCGCCCTGTTGCCGAGATCATGACGATCAATTTTGCCTTCATCGCTATGGACGCCATTGTGAACCACATGGCGAAAATACGGTACATGTTCAACGGACAGTTTAAGGTGCCGATGGTCTTACGCTGTGCCACAGGGTGGGGGATGCAAGCCACTGCCACGCACTCCGCCACCCCAGAGCCAATTTTTGCCCACTTTCCGGGGCTTTATGTGGGCTGCCCATCAACCCCGCGTGATGCAAAGGGTATGTTGAAGGCATCCATCCGCGATGACAACCCTGTGTTGTTCACCGAGGTGATCGCCCTCTATGGAAAACCGGGACCCGTCCCCGAAAACCCAGAGTTCGTCCTGCCCATTGGGCGCGGTGAGATCAAGCGCCCCGGCAAGGATGTGACCATCGTCACCTTTGGGCGCGGCGTGGAGTGGTCGCTAGAGGCGGCAACGGAACTGGCAAAAGAGGGCGTTGACTGTGAAGTTCTCGATCTGCGTTGGCTGCGTCCGCTCGATCTAAACCTTGTCTTTGAGAGCTTTAAAAAGACAAATCGCTGCGTGGTTGTTGAAGAATGCTTGCCCTTCTACAGTTTCGGCAGCGAGATCGCCGCGCAGATTCAGGATAACCTCTTTGACTACATGGATGCGCCCGTCAAGCGGGTCAGTTCTATGGATGTGCCGCTGCCGTATGCCCACGATATTGAATTGATGGCGCTGCCCGATGCCAAAAAAGTGATCGCCGCCGTGAAAGAGGTGTTGTAGCCATGTCGGAACAGGTGAAAATGCCGCCCCTCGGCATGAACATGGAACAAGGGACATTTCTGAACTGGGTGAAACAAATTGGAGAGACGATCCAGCAAGGTGAGGTGATCGCGGAGGTGGAAGCGGATAAGGCGACCATCGAGGTGGAAGCGCCGCTTGGCGGGGTCTTGCTCCAAACAAGTGTCAACCCGGGTGATACAGTCAACGTGGGACAGGTGATTGCCGTTGTGGGGGCAGCGGGCGAACGCGCTGCAAGCGCTCCAACGCCTGCTCCGGCGGCGGCTGGTAGCCCTTCGGTTGGTGCACCTAGTACACCGAGTGCGCCCGCTGTTGAAGAAGATGCTGACCTCCCCGGTGGCGTGCGGGCGACGCCGATTGCCCGAAACATTGCCGCCGAACGCGGAATTGACCTGAAATTGGTGAAGGGGACGGGACCGAACGGGCGGATCACAAAAGCGGATGTGGAAAGCTACACGCCACCCCAGAGCGCCGCTCCCGCGCCGGCTGTGGCGGTGGTGACGACAACGCCGCGTCCGGCGCAATCCCTTGTTCCCCCTTCCGGAGCGGGGATCACCGAAGAACCGCTCTCGCGGATGCGGGTGCGGATTGCCCAACGAACGACAGAGAGCAAGCAGAACGTCCCGCATTTTTATCTGACCATCGAGATCGACATGGCGGCGACGGTTTCCCTGCGGAAGTTCATCAACGAAGAACTCCCCGACGATCACAAGGTGAGCGTGAACGACATGATTGTGAAGGCGGCGGCGCTGGCGCTGCGGCGTTTCCCGAACCTGAACAGCCATTTCTATGGGGATAAGATCATCCGCTATCAGAATATCAACGTGGGCATTGCTGTCGCGCTCGATGGCGGCGGGTTGATCAACGTTGTGGCGAAAAACGCCGACAGCACGCCGATCTCGCAGTTGGCGGCACGCAACAAGGTGATGATCGCCGGAGCGCGGGTGGGCAAGGTAAAGCCGGAAGATTTGGAAGGTAGCACCTTCACCGTCAGCAATTTGGGTCCGTATGGGATTGAGCATTTCGAGGCGATCATCAACCCGCCGGAAGCGGCAATTCTTGCCGTCTCAGCGGCGAAGGAAGTCCCCGTTGTGATCAATGGCGAGATACGCATTGGCAGCCGCATGAAGGCAACGCTCAGCGTCGATCACCGTGTGAGCGATGGGGCGGAAGGGGCGCAGTACCTCAACGCCCTGAAGGAACTGCTGGAAAACCCCATGAAGCTGCTGCTGTAACCTAGGTTCTGTTGACCGTTTTGGTTCAGAAGCCCTATCCCCCCTTTCCCTGTGTACGGGGAAAGGGGGAGAGAGTCCCTCTCTCTGTTTTACAGGGTGGGGGCAAGCCCCGAAGGGGTGGTTACTTCCTAGCCCGCTGCGTTAGCGCGGGCGCTCACGGGCGGCGCGGGGCGCAATGCATTGCGCCCCGCCAAAATTAATTTCACATCAGGGGGAAGACTCTCCCCCTGTTGCCGCAACACCCATCTCCCGTCTGATCTTTTCTCTCAGCGTATCAATAACCTCAAGTTCCTGATCATCCGTCTCAAAATACCAATGTTCCCAACCATTACAGGCGAGCTGGTTTCCAACTTTTGCCCCAATTTTATGGATTGAGCCTCTATCTCCCTCTGGCGTGCGCAGCGATCCATCTGCCAAAACATAGGCGGTTTTATGTTTATTTCGATCTAGGTAAAGTGCCTGACCCGGTAACAACAGCCCATTTTCCAGCAGTGCAGAAAAAGCAATGCGCGGTGCAGAGCGTTTCGTCGCCAACTTTCCTAAAACGCTCTCATCACTCATCAACGGGGCAGCGATGCTCTCCAGCCGTATTTTTGCCCCTTCAATGTAGGCGGGTTCTCGTTCGATACCGATATAATGCCGCCCCAGTTTCTTTGCCACTGCGCCCGTTGTCCCTGTGCCAAAGAACGGATCAAGGATCACATCGCCCGGGTTGGAACTTGCTAAGATAACACGGTAAAGTAGCGCCTCTGGCTTTTGCGTGGTATGTAACTTCTGCCCATTCTCCGTGAGCCGTTCTGCCCCTGTACAAAGGGCAAGTTCCCAATCACTGCGCATCTGCTTGTCTTCATTGGCTGTTTTCATGGCATGGTAGTTAAAGGTGTATTTTTTTTGGTCTTGGGATTTTTTGCACCAGAGCAGCGTTTCATGGGCATTCGTAAAGCGCACCCCGCGAAAATTCGGCATGGGGTTTGTCTTTACCCACACCACGTCATTCAAAAACCAGTAGCCCAAGTCCTGAAGGATCGTCCCCACCCGATAGATGTTGTGGTATGAGCCAATGACCCAGATCGTTCCTGTATCTTTCAAAACACGTCGGCAGGCGCTCAACCATTCGCGGGTAAACTGATCGTAGGCGGCAAACGTATCGAACTGATCCCAGGCATCATCAACCGCATCCACCTCTGTAAGGTTCGGGCGATAGAGTGTGTTTTGCAATTGCATGTTGTAGGGTGGATCAGCAAAGATCAGATCAATGGATTTCTCAGGGAGTGTTGCCAAAATCGTGCGATTATCCCCCTGATAGAGGCAATCTACGGAGAGCGCTGATGGCGTTGATTTGACAGGAATCATCGCAGGTTTACGCCTCTCCATGGGGGATATATAGGATACTTGAATGGTAGGCAGAACTCACTCGTTGAACAGTTCCCCTACGCTGCGTCCCTCATGCGCTCGCTTGATTACCTCGGCAATCAGCGGGGCAACACTCAGAATCGTCAAATTGGGCAACTTCTCAATCTTTGCCGCGGGAATCGGCAGCGTATTCGTCGTCACAATTTCCTGAATCGGCAGCGCTGTCAGGCGCTCTATCGCCGGACCGCTCATCACCGCATGGGTGAAGGCAACATAGACCTCCCGTGCGCCATTATCAAGGGCGACCTGCACAGCGTTGGAGAGCGTACCACCCGTGTCACATTCATCGTCAATGACAATTGCCGCCTTGCCCGCCACCTCCCCAATCAGGCTCATCACCTCTGCCTGATCGCGGTTGCCGATGCGCCGTTTCTCCACGACGGCAAGGGGCATATCCAGCCGTGCCGCGTAGTTGCGCCCCCGTTTGGCAAAGCCCAAATCCGTGCTGAGGACAACGCCATCCTCAAGGCGTTTTTCCGCGAAATAATCGCTAATCAAATGGAAGGCAGTCAGCGCATCGCCCGGGATGCTGAAAAAACCCTGAATCTGCGGCGCGTGGAGGTCAATCGCCATGTAGCGATCTGCGCCAGCGACTTGGATCATGTCTGCCAGCAGACGCGCTGTGATCGGCACACGGGGCTGATCTTTCTTATCGCTGCGCCCATAACTGAAATAGGGAATCACCACATTGATCCGCCCCGCCGAATCCCGTTTGAGGGCGTCTAGGGTGATCAGCATCTCCATGATGCTATCGCTGACGGGGGCAGACATTCCCATGATGTAGTAGACATCTTGCCCGCGCACCGATTGCATGAGGCGGACGAAAATATTCTCATTGGAAAACTTGATCACCTCATGTTCACACAGAGGGATGTTCAGATAGTCAGATACCTCTTGCCCAAAGGGAACGTAGGTTGAGCCAGAGATCAGTTTTATATCCCCATACTGACCGGGTGGGGGGTTATCTGGCGAACTACCGGGGGCATAGATGTACTTTGTACCGGGAATTTTACGTGATTTCATGGTCATAGGTATCACCCCTCCACACAATCATTTTGTGGTGAACATGAGTCTAACGCAAGGATGCAGTGAGAACAATGTGACCCCCATGAGCAAATGAAAGGGGGTTTCCCACCGTTCGCCCAACGCTCCCTCACCATCCAAACCCCTTATGTTATACTTTCCCTCCGCATTTTGAGTTACAAAATTAGGAAAATGACCCGTGCCGACCCCGCCTATTCATCCGCCAGTTGATGCCCTTGTTGAATGTGTTCCCAATTTTAGTGAAGGACGCCGCCCAGAGGTGGTTCGCGCCATTGTTGAGGCAATGACCACCACCGCCCCCATTATCCTGCTCGATCACAGCAGTGACGCCGACCACAATCGCACAGTGGTCACTTTTGTGGGGACGCCAGAAGCGGTAGAGGCTGCTTCCTTTGCCGGAATCAAAACGGCTGCGGCGTTGATCAACCTTGATCAGCATGAGGGACAGCACCCGCGCATTGGGGCGACGGATGTTGTCCCCTTCATCCCCATCCGCGAGGTGAGCATGGAGCAATGTATTGCCATTGCCAAACGGTTAGGGGCGCGGGTTGCCACAGAATTAAACATTCCTGTCTATCTCTACGAGGCGGCGGCAACCCGCCCAGAACGTGAAAACCTTGAAAACATCCGACGTGGCGAATACGAGGGCTTGAAAACGGTCATCGGCACAGACCCCAACCGATTCCCCGACTTTGGCAAGCCGGAACTTGGCGCGGCGGGGGCAACGGTGATCGGCGCACGCGCCCCGTTGATCGCCTTCAATGTGTACCTCACTACCGCCGATGTACGCATTGCCCAACAGATTGCCAAAGCGGTGCGCATGTCCAGCGGCGGCTTGCGCTTTGTGAAAGGGATGGGCGTCCTTGTGGAGGGACGGGCGCAGGTGTCGATGAACCTGACCAATTATACAAAAACGCCTATTCACCGCGTGGTGGAGATGATTCGCAGCGAGGCACAGCGTTATGGGGTGGGCATCGCCTATTCCGAACTCGTGGGGTTGATCCCTGATGATGCGCTGATCGACGCCGCCCAATGGTATTTGCAGTTGGATGCCTTCGAGAAACGGCAGTTGTTGGATCGTCGTTTGGCGGCGGCACATGCGGCGGCGCATCCCCGCCCCGCCATAAGCGAACCTCCCATCCCTGAAGATGCCACTCGGCTTGCTCAACCAACGCTCGGACTTCCCCCGGTGGAGGTGGCGCCCGATGGGGTGAGCCGCTTTGTCAGCGAGGTTGCCGCAGGGACGCCCGTCCCCGGTGGCGGTTCGGTGGCAGCGCTGGCAGGAGCGTTGGCAGGGGCGCTGGCGGAGATGGTTGCCCGCCTGACGGTGGGCAAGAAAAAATATGCCGATGTCGCCCCGGAGATGGATACTATAGTCCTTTCCGCACAAGGCTTGCGCGGAAAGCTGCTATCCGCTGTCCAAGATGACTCTGACGCCTATCGCGCCGTCATGGATGCTTACAAATTGGACGCTATGCATCCAGCGCGTGAGGGGGCAATCCAAGCGGCACTGGAACGGGCGGCACATGTTCCCCTTTCGGTAATGCGCTTGGGGCTGGAAATCATGCGGCTGGCAAGAACCGCCGCCGAAAAGGGAAACACCAACGCGGCTACCGATGCCGGCGTCAGCGCTTACATGGCGCTGGCGGGGATCGAAGGGGCGGCGCTGAATGTCCGCGTAAATGCCCAGAACCTTACCGCAGCGGGGCGGGCGGATGCGCTGCGGGCGGATGTCGCCGCGCTCTTGAGCGAAGCGCGGGGGATGATCGGCGTCATTGTGGCGGCGGTGGAAGGGCGCACGGGGTTAAAAAACTAAGCGATGCGTCGTACCCTCATCAGCATCCTTCTCGTCGGCTGTGTGGGAATCGCCCTCTTGGGGGCGCTTCCTCCCGCCTATGCTCAAAACAACGAGACAAACACCCCATTTCCAACCAACACCCCCCGCCAGCGGGCAACCCCCTCGCCCACCTACACCCCGCCGCCGACAGTCACCCCCGCCCCCACGACGATTAGCACGCTAATTCCGGGCGGCTTTGGGGGAGCGGATGCCACCTGGACGCCGCTCCCGCCCACCGAGTCAAACGTTGTGGAGGGTCATTTCCTCTTTCGCCGTCCCTTCAGTGACGACCTGATCACCTATTGGGCGCGGAACTACGCTTATGGCTCAACCAGCAACGGCAATTTGCGCGTCCATCACGGGCTGGATTTTCCCAACCCTAGCGGCACACCCGTCCTCGCGGCGGCAGATGGCGTCGTCTATTGGGCGGGTGAAGATGTGACCACCTTGTTTGGTCCTCAGCCCGATTTCTATGGACGGCTGATCGTCATTGAACACCCTTTTCAGTATGTCGGCGGCATCAAAATCTACACGCTCTACGGGCATTTGCGCGATGTGAATGTCACCGTTGGCGAAACAGTGACGGCGGGGCAGGTGATCGGTTATGTTGGCTCAGCGGGGATTGCCGCCGGAGCGCATCTCCATTTTGAAGTGCGGACGGGCGAACCGGAAAACTATTACGCTACCCGCAACCCCGAATTGTGGCTTGCCCCTTACCCAAATACGGGCGTCGTCGCTGCGCGGGTCATGGATGTCAATGGGACGCCCCTTCAGGGGGTGATGGTTGAGGTCAAGTCGCCCGGCGTCTACCAGCAAGCGTGGACGTATACGGGCTTTAATGTGAACGGCGATCTCGGCTTCAACGAGAATGTCACCGTCCCCGATGTGCCTGCTGGCTACCACACCCTAACGATCACCGGGGCGGATACAATTCTCCGCTATCGGCGTATTGTTTATGTGGAGGCGGGCAAAGTCACCCTTGTCACGATCAATATCCAGCCCTGAGACTTGCTATGATCTGGCTTATGCCCTAGTCGTCTATCAGGAAGATAACCATAGAAAGAGACGACCCTCATCCCCCTAACCCCCTTCTCCCTGTGAGAGAAGGGGGAATCACATTTTTGAGGGGGCGTCCCCCTCGCCCGCAGCATTTCTCCCCTTTCCCTGACTACGGGGAAAGGGGACGGGGAATAGGGGTTTTTTAGAAATTTTCTTGGTGGTCTACTAGCCCGCCTGATATATAGTCCATGCTAAATTGATGAGGATGATCGGACAACCTGTGTCTATCACAAATCGAACGAAAACCCCACCGCAAGGCGGTGAGAATCCCTCCCCCCGCCGCCGCCTGCTCTATTTCCTGATCTTTGGGATGGTCATTGCCCTCATTGCTGGCGGGGGGTTCTTTCTTCTCTACAACGATGTAACCAACCGCTACAAGGGTGAGCGTCACGACGCCGTACCCGTCGCTGCTGGTGTGACGCTCACTGCTTACCTTCACTTTGAGGAAGCAAACGTGTTTCCCATTGGGATTACCGCCGCTTCCAACGGCGATCTCTACTTGAGCCTGTTTGGGAGGAGCGCGGTGAAGCGGGTGAGCGACAGCGGGCAAATGACCACCGCCGTTCCGCTCACCGCCCCCGGCGCAATCACCCTCGCCCCTGATGGAACGCTCTATGTCATTGATTATTCCGCGCCGGATTTTCGTGCTTTGGGAACGCTCAAGCGCATAACGCCTGATGGGATGGTTCGTTTCCACGCCGAGACGATCAATCAGGTAGGGCTGCCTCTTTTTGCCGACCTCGCCCTTGACGAGGTGGGGAATCTCTACGTTTCTGACCCCGACAAGGGCGTGATCTGGCGCGTGACGCCGGAGGGGGCAGCGCTCGTTTGGTGGACGATTCCCCTTCTGGGGACGACGAAAGCACAGCCTATTGGGCTTGCCTATGAACCTAGCCGCAAATCCCTTCTCATTGCCGACGCCGGAACAGGGACGCTCTACCGCGCTGCCTTGACGGATTCTGTTCCTGTTGGCGAGCCGCTCTACCGCGCCGCTGGGGTTAACTTGCGGACGGTTGCCGTCGATTCCGCCGGACGTATCTATCTGAGCTTGTGGCAAGGCGATAACGGTGTCGTGCGCCGGCTTGAACCAGACGGCACGCTGACGACGATTGCTGAAAAATTCCGCGCCCCCTTAGGGATGCTTGCCAAAGGCAGTGTGTTGTACGTCGTCAATTCCGACATCACCGGACTGATCGATCAGATCGGGGACAAACCACCGTTCACTGTAGATCGTCTTGACCTGAGCGTCCTCCCATGACGACGCTCTCCTTTGAATTTGCCACCGCGACGCGGATTGTATTCGGGGCGGGGAAACTTGCCGAGATCGGCTCACTGGCAAAAGGATTCGGGCGGCGGGCGCTTGTTATCACCGGAGGGACGCCCGCCCGCGCCGAAGGGCTGCTAGGGCGTTTGCACGCCGCAGGTGTGCTGAGCATCCCCTTTTCTGTGGTTGGTGAGCCGACGATTGCTCTGGCAGCGGCAGGCGCGGCGGCTGCACGGGAATCGGCGTGCGATCTCGTCATTGGCTTTGGTGGGGGGAGCGCTCTTGATGCGGGAAAAGCAATTGCTGCTTTCGTCACGAACAGCGCTCCGCCGCTGCGCTACCTTGAAGTCATTGGCGAGGGAAAAGCCCTTGAACAGCCACCCTTGCCTTATATCGCCATTCCCACCACTGCCGGAACAGGCGCCGAAGTGACCCGCAACGCGGTTCTTACCTCCCCGGAACACAAGGTGAAGGTGAGCTTGCGCAGCCCGTTGATGCTTCCCCGCCTTGCCCTTGTCGATCCCGAACTGAGTTACGGACTCCCCCCCGCCATCACCGCCAGCACGGGACTTGACGCACTAACTCAAGTGGTTGAACCGTTTGTGTGCAACGCCCCGAACCCAATCACCGATGCGCTTTGCCGTGAGGGAATTCAACGAGGGGCGGCGTCGCTGCGCGAGGCATATGCAAAGGACACTCCCCGCGCCCGTGAAGGGATGGCGCTTTGCAGCGTGTTGGGGGGGCTGGCCTTAGCGAACGCTCGTTTGGGTGCGGTGCATGGTTTTGCCGCGCCGATTGGGGGGATGTTTTCCGCCCCACACGGGGCAATCTGTGCGGCACTCTTGCCGCAGGTCATGGCGATAAACATTGCTGCCTTGCGCAGCCGCGCTGCGGAAAATCCAGCCCTTCATCGTTATGAGGACGTTGCCCGCCTTCTCACCGGAAACGCGGCAGCAGCGGCGGAAGATGGGGCGGCATGGGTGGCTGATCTGGTGAGCGCCCTCGCCGTTTCGCCCTTAGCCAGCTATGGCATTGGGGTGGACGATTTGCCCGCGATTGTGGCAAAGGCACGCGATGCCAGTTCGATGAGAGGCAACCCCCTTCCCCTCACCGATGAGGAATTGACCGAAGTGCTTGTACGAGCGCTCTGAGAGAGGCTTAGAGCGTCAGCAAGAACAAGCGATCATCGCGCTTGACCAACAACCCATCTTGGTAGGCACAGAGCGCATCTCCCTGCCCAACGAAGGTTTCCGTTTGGGTGAACACCTTGCCCCGTCCCCCGTTCAACCGCTCTTGGACGATTCCTACATCGGACGCCCGCAGCAGAATACCTGTCATATAGGCATGTGCCTCCAATGGATCGAAATCCTCGGCTTTCACCGTGCGGGCGTTTGCCAAGCGCCCCTTCAGATCAACCTCATCAAGGCGCACCTGTTCCACCCCGTTGATCTGTGTATGGCGGGCGATTAAGACACTCTGCGGGGCAAAGTATGCGGTTATGCTGAGGACAACCTCACCGCGATCAAGAGGTGTCACCGCCGCATCGATGCGCGTTGAGCCATCGAGAAGGAAGAACGAATAGGCGCTGTAGACACGGAAGCAGCCGATCACGCGATCCATGTCGGGGGCAACCTGTATCCACGTTTGATTTTCGGCTGCTGCCATCACCGGCTGTTCTAACAGGTTGCCCTGTTCGATAGACCCGCGCATCAGATAGCCCCCCACAAGGCGATAGAGGTGGCGCGTGCTTGCCCCAAACATCGGGGCATTCCCACCATAGCGCCCCGTCGTCGTCTTGAGGATGCCCACCGGTTTACCTGTGCTGCAATCGACCACCATCAGGTCGTCACTATCGGGCGCGGGCGAAATGATGATCATATCCTCCAAGAAGGTGAACCGCGCATTGGAAAGGGCATCAAAGAGGACGACGCGCTGTGTCGCGCCATTCCCTATGCGGTAGTAGATAAAGCGTTCGTTCTCGCGGGCGATCAGGCGGATCGTCTCGCCAGATACCTTCCATGCCACAATATTTCCCCCCGCTTGGAAAATCGGACGGCTGCCAGCAACTTGCCCGCCAAGTTTCGGCGTGGGCGGGGTGGGCGATGCCGCTGCACAGATGGGGCATTGCGCCCGACTGTCGGGGTAGCTTGCCCCACAATTGGCGCACTCCCGCAGCCCATTGAGGTAATCACAAAGCGCTGCTTCAGGGAATACCATGCGTTTGCCGGCAGTGAAGAATGTCTCAAAGCAGGTGATCAACTCATCGGTGAGCAGTTCTGGCGCGTAGGCAATGCGCGGGTATTTGACCTGTGCATCGAAGACGCTGATCCGCCCTTGCGCCCGCCCGATGAGCGTTGTCACGAGGGGATGAACGCCACCGTAGGGGTGCGTGAGTAAGAGCGACTTAAACAGCAAGACGGCGAAGGAGTACCAATCATGTTCCGGTTTGAAGATCGGCGCTTTGTCCAGATCAACGCCATAGAGAAGCGGATCGAGGAACGCCTCCGTGCCAACCATACAGGGGTGAGCGCCATATTGAAAACTATCGGTGTCAATGAAGATCATCTCTGTGGGCGCTTTTCCCGCCGCCCCATTGAACATCAGGTTGAGATCGTTGAAATCGCCAACGACCATTCCTGCCTGATGGATCGCCTGAAGCGTTCGCCATGTGTCAAGGAAAAGCGCCGTCACCTCCCGCGCTGTAATGCCGCTGGTGGCGCGGTAATTCTTTGTGGAAAGCCGTCGCACCTCTACATAATTCGGGTCTAAGAGCGCCATAGTGAACCCAACCACAGTTTTCGCGCTTTTGTCAAAGGTGAGCGTGCGGGGGGCAATCACCTGGTTGGGTAGGGCAGCACAGGCGGCAATCATATCGCGCAGCTTCCGGTCACGGGCGGGGGTGGGCTGGCTATAGACTTTCACCGCATCGCCCTTGTACCGGAAGATTGTCGCCTCGCCGCCCATCCCAATCACATCTTTATCGGACAAATTGACTCGTTTGTTGTCAATGGTGACGTTCATGGCTGCCTTCCCTTATTCCCTGCGCTATCTGGTGCTGTTCAGCTATGCCCCGATTCGTTCCACCGCAATCACCGTAGCATCATCACGGAAACGTTTTTCTTGGCTGGAAAGAACGTTCAGCCAACGCTGGACTCCGCGTGGGTGGGCTTTTCCCCACAGGTTAGGGAGAACGTCTGCCTCGAAACCATCCGTTGCGATGGCAACCCGCGCCCAATCTGAAGGGAGGGGGTAGATATCGAACCCGCTTGGTAGCGCTGCCTCTGCCAGCACCGCTGGATCAACAACGTGGTAGCCGATGTAGCTTGGCGTGTTATTTTCGTCGCGGCGAATCATCCGGCTATCCAGCACAATGAGTCCATCACCAGCGGCGAAGATAACCCCGCCGGTGGGTGTGATCACGACGCCAATCACGGTGAAAAGCAGGTAATCGCGGACAAAGCCCGGACGGTTCATCGGGTCTACAGCGCTGACGATTCCCTCTAAGAAGCGGATTGTTTCGGCATAGATCACATCTGGCAGTCCCTCTAGGGCGATTCCTTCCGCCAACGCCCGCGCCACCCGCCCGCTAATGAACTGCGCCGCCAACGCCGCACCCACCTCCGAACGCCCCCCAACGCCGCAGCCATCACAGACAATACCAATCACCGCATCCGCCTGTTCAAGCAGGGTGTAGGCATCCTGACAGTTCATCCCTCGCAAAATATGATCGCGCCCTGTGACTTGTCCAGCGCGGGCGCGCAGCCGAATGTCCGCCGTCGTGGTCACTGTGTTCCCTCCGTTGTCTGTGTCTGTCCCTCTTGTTCACGAAGGATCGCCCGCACCGCAGCGAGGATCACACCGAGGCGGTTTTTTCCCGTGCCGTTCGTCCCAATGCCCCAGTAGTAATCCTTTGGCGCGTTCTCCACGAGCGCCTCATCGCCCGTTCCCAAGAGGATGGCGCGAATCGCCTCGTTTTGGCTGAACTTTGCCAAGACCGCCGCTTGCATAATCGCTTCCTTCACGCTCTCCCAATCGGGACGGAGTGGGCGTTTTCGATCCCGCCCCATCAACGCCGCCTGATTAGGCGTCTTTGCCAATCGGATTCGTTCGACATGCTCCGTGCCAACAAATTTCTGAGCTTGGAAGTAGTGTTCACTCGTTTTCCAGTACACGCCATCAAGGGTGAAGCCATGTCGGGAAAAGTTCGAGAAACAGCCGTGTTCCCCTGTTGTGGAATAGAAATAGATGGGCATAATCGTTTATCCTCTCAGAGACAACGCATCGAACGCCTGCCTTTTGTAGGGGCGCATGGTATACGCCCTACAAAAGAAAGAAGGTACTACGGGGTGAAGAAATTGTTCCCCGTCGGCTGGATTTTCGCCTGACTTGCCTTGATGATGCTGCCGCTGACCAAGTTTAAGGCTTTGCGAATTTCCTTCGCGCCCGTCCCCGCCGTCATCAGCGAGGGGAAGCCCATTGCTTGGGCAATCTGGGTAAACATGGGTTCATCGCCAAAGCCGACGAACGCCAGTGAGTAGTATTCCTGCCGCAGCAAGTCGAGCGCTACAGTGCGGACGCTTGCCGCCGAATGACCGCTGCTGTTATCGCCACCATCGGTGACGACGACGACGATGCAGCGCGTCCGAATCCCGTTGTTGCGCAAATCCTGCCCATAGCCAACGATTCCAGTGAAGCTGTCCATCGTCGCATCATAGAGCGCCGTCCCGCCGTTGGGGGTGTAGTCCTGTGCCGTCAGGTCTTTCACGTTGTCAATGGGCGTGTAGTTGAACAGCAGCGACGGGCTATTCGCAAATTTCCACGCGCTAACGAGGATGCTGTCTTTCGCTTTGCTATCGTGCAGCGCCCGCATCATCTGGTTGAAGGCGTCGATCACGTCGTTACGAACGCTGTCCATCGAGCCAGATTCATCGAGTAAGACAGCGAGCAGTGTCACATCATCGGTGTTCAGATCGTCTACCTGCGCACCCACACAACCGAGTCCGGTCTGCCCATCAAGATTCTGCACCAGCAGGTCAACAGATTGGCGGCTCAGCCCATTCGATTGGGCATTTTGAAAAAGGGAATGAAGGTTTTGGCTGGTCATTGGTTTGTCTCCAAGTAGGGGCGCATCGTATGCGCCCTCATAAGTAGAATAGTGGTGGGAAAAGCGGTTAGCCGATTTTGTCGGTGGATTTCACCAGCTTGACACCCTTCGCCACGAACTGTTGAATGGCTGCCTCGGTTGCCTTCTCAAAACCCGGAATGGAGGAGGTGCAGTCATCCAAGAAGCGCAGCTTGCGGATCACCTCTGGGTGGGCGGCGAAGTGACGGACGACGCTGTTCATCGTCTCCAACACGCAGTGTGAACGCGCCTGCCCCGCCACATAAATCAAGTCAAATTGGGCGACCATCTCCAGAAAGCGCGTATTCAAGCCGCCATCGGGGTGCTTGGGATACTTCACCTCTGGCTCAACGACGCTGTAGAACTCCGTGTGGGCAATCGTCCCCTTCGTCAGGAAGGTGGGCTGTGCCATCCGCGCTCCACTGTGGTACATGATTGCCTCGGTAAGCGCCGGAACAAGCGCCCGTCCCGTTGATCCTTCCATGCAGTGGAAGGGCCAAATCATTAGCTGCTTCTTCCCAACGTTTTCCAGTTCATCAAGGTACTTGATCGACCAAATCGGTTCGGTAATCGGTGTCCAAATCCCCTTGCGCACATCGTCGGCGCTAATCGCTGTGAAGGGTGCGGGGCGTTCACCCCTGCTGTTCTTCCACCACGAGGGGTAGAAAATCTGGAAAGGCGTATGGGTATCCAACGAGGCGGCAATCTGGGTGATCTGGTGGGCATTGCGATAAAGCCAATCTACCGTGCGTACCGTGTCATCCACCGCCCCCGGCACAGAGAGATTGCCGATTGGCGCGGGAAAGACAAAATCAACTTGCATATCGATTAACCAGGCAAGGACGCGAGTGCCATCAGCGCTGGCGGGGGTTTGGAAGTCCGCGACGCCCATTTCGTAGGCACGCTGCATGTTCGGTTCATACATCGTACCAACTTTGCGGGGGTCAAAGAGAGCCATCGTAGGGGTGGTCATGATCGTTTATCCCTTCAAACTGTGCTTGTCATTTCTGTTCATGATTACAGTGTAAGGGATTCA
Organism: Anaerolineales bacterium; assembly: GCA_015075625.1. Taxonomy (NCBI): domain Bacteria; kingdom Bacillati; phylum Chloroflexota; class Anaerolineae; order Anaerolineales; species Anaerolineales bacterium. The sequence continues at coordinate 731,114 of JABTTZ010000001.1, forward strand.
TCTGACAAGGCTATGGCGGCGGTTTGAAAAAGTTCTGAACAAAATCAACTGAATAAAAAGGACGGTATTTAAGCCGTCCTTTTCGCCACCATCTGTAAGGGGCTGAATGCATCTACATCAACCCTCTTTATTTTTACTTACTGCCGTTTACTTCTTATCCTATCTCCGTACCCTTGTCAGACGTTCTGCCGCTGCTGTGAGTGTTAAATCCTGTTTGCAGATGGCAAATCGCGCCAGATGTGCCACGCGGTGCTTTTCGGGTGGGGTGTAAAAGGCGCTCGGCGGGATGCACGCAACACCCACCTCACGGATCAGCCATTCGGCAAACTGAACATCGTTTGTCACGGCGGGGGGCGCTCCCGAACGCCAATCGACCATGACGAAATACCCCCCTTGCGGGGTTAGGGGGGTAAACCCCGCCTCCCCCAAAACGCCCATCAGGTAATCGCGCCGCCGCTGAAAGGTGCTGTGCAATCCTCTAAAATAGGCGTCGGGCAGGTGGAGGGCGGCGGCGGCGGCAACTTGGAGCGGCGTGGCAACGGCGTAGGTGATGAACTGATGCGCTCTGTTCACGGCTGTCACCAGCGCGGGCGAGGCGATCACCCACCCAATTTTCCAGCCCGTGACGCTGAAGGTTTTGCCCAAGCTGCTGATCGTGATCGTCCGTTCCGCCATGCCGGGGAGCGTCGCCAGCCGCAGATGAGGCGTGCCGTCGTAAAGGATGTGTTCGTAGACTTCATCGGTGATGGCGATCAGGTCGCGGGCTTGGCACAGGCGGGCAATGTCCTCTAATTCCGCTCGGTTATAAACCTTTCCGGTGGGGTTGTGCGGGGTGTTGATAATGATCGCCCGTGTGCGGGGGGTGATTGCCGCTGCAAGTTCGGCGGGGGTAAATGCCCAGTCTGGCGGATTCAAATAGACATAGCGCGGACTGACGCCGCCCATCGTCATGTTGGGGACATAGCTATCATAGGTGGGGGCAAAAACGATCACCTCATCACCCGGGTCGGTCACACCGAGGATCGCCGCAAACATCGCCTCGGTTGCCCCCGCAGTGATCAACACCTCGGTGGCGGGGTCGATCTGCTGCCCATAAAAACGGAGGGCGTGCTGTGCCACCGCCTCCCGCGCTGCCTGTGTGCCAATGCCCGGCGCATACTGGTTTTGGGCAGAGCGAAGGGCGTATTCGGCGGCGGCGATCACCTCGGCAGGGGCATCGAAATCCGGCGCACCTTGCCCTAAGTTTACGGCATTGTGCTGGCGGGCAAGGGTGTTTATCTCAGCGAAAATGGTCGTCCCAAAGGGGGCGACACGGGCGGACATTCCGGGCATACAAACAGCCTCCCTTCGGGTGCGGCACAAGAGTCTATCGGCAACGTATCCTCGGCACCCACCTGCCGGACTGAAAACAGATTTGGGGGTTTCTCTGGTCTCAGCCCCGTGCTTTAGCACGGGGACAAGACGCCTACCTTGTGGGTCAACATAATCATTGGCGGCACACGTTAATTCACCGCTGTGCCAAAGCCCGGTGCGCTGCACGGGTTGTAATCCGCGCCGAGGACAATCTTGAAGGATACTGTGGCATTGGGGTCGGGTTGGCTAATCACCGCGCTTGCCCGCACATTCAACGCCCGCAGCATCCGCTGTAACGTCTGCGGCGAAGCGCCCCCTGTATAGTCATAGACCACCGTCTTGGGGGCAGCCTCCAGCACCCCGCCCGATGTAGCGGCAAAGCCCCCCCATCCTAAGGCGTCAATCGCCACCCGTTCCAAATCGGGGACACCAGAGCCATTGATCACTTCCATTGCCCCTAAGGATTCGGTTATCCGATTCGTCGGCGGCGTATAGAAGTTTAAGAGGGTGTTTGCCATCCCCTCTGGGATCGGGATTTGAACAGCTTCGTTCTGCGGGGTTGTCCAGCCATCCGTCTCCCGCCCCTTGACCATCGTAAACTGGGTGATGTTCGCCGGGTTCAAGTTCAGCGCAACAGGCAGCAGTCCGATAATGTCTTGAAGTTGGAGGTTTGTCTCCACAATCTGGGTTGCTTGTCCCCACAGTTCGGGCGCTTTCGCCAGCAAGCCCTGATCGCGTGCCTCCCGCCAGATTGCCCGCAAAATTTGCTGTTGGCGGCGGTTGCGGTCAAAGTCGCTCGTCCCGGTACGCATCCGTGCATACCACAGCGCGGTGATCCCATCCAAGCGGTAATAGCCCGGCGTCAGTTGGAAGTTCTCTTCAAAGATTGGGGCGTTTTGGGCGTCATATTGACCGGTGAATTTCGGACCCTTAATGGGGCAATCCACCGCCAGCGAAACACCGTTCAGCGTGTCGATGACCTGCTTAAACCCGTTAAAGCTGATCCGCGCATAGAAATGGATCGGGATGCCCAAGTTGTAGAGGATCGTCTCTTGGAGCAGCCCAAACCCGCCATTTGGCTGCCACCCAACGGATTCCCCCCATGTATAGGCGACATTGATCCGCTGCATCCCTAAATTGGGAATACACACGAACAGATCGCGGGGGATGCTCAACATGGCGACAGTGTTTGTCGTCCGGTTGACGGAAACCACCAGCATCGTATCGGTGCGGAAGGAACGTTCCGTCGGGTCGAGATCGGAATCGCTGCCGATCAAGAGGATATTCATAATGTCGTAGGTGCCCGCTTGCAGCCGTGCCGCACGCGGTGGGATCGCCGTTGGTGGGGTACTTTTCCCTTCGCAGGCATCACGTCCCGGCACACGGGGCAGGGTGCTGGTTGCTCCGGCGGTTGGCAAGGCGGCAATGACCGTCGGCGCAATCGTTGGAGCTTCGGTGGGCAGCACCGTTCGGGTTGGACGGCGCGTGTTCGTCGGCGGCGGCGTCACGGCGATAAGCGTCGTCCCCATCGTCTCGGTTGCCGTCGGCGGGAGCGGCGTTTCGGTCAGCGTGGCGGTGAATGTTGCGCTCGCTGTATGCGTATGGGTCGCTGTTGCCGTGTCCGTTGGGCGCTCTGTTGGCGTCAGACTCGGTGTGATGGTTGGCGTCGGTGGTGGCAGTGTGGGTGTGACACTTGACGTGGCGCTTGGCGGGATCGGTGTCTCCGTCGGAAGAATCGCCGCCCCTTGCGGCGTCGCCGTCATAATAGTCACTTCGCTGATCAGCGTTGGTAGATCGGTTTGTGTCGGTTCCCCTGTTGGGCTATCGGGGGTGGGCGTCGCTGAGGGTGGCAGGGGGGACGCAGTAATTGTTGGTGTGAAGGTGGGTGGTTCGGGGGAAGGCGTCGCCGTCTCCAGTGGGCGTTCGAGGGGCGTCTCAAGAGGCGTCTCAAGAGGCGTTAGCAAGCGCTCACTGATCGCCGTTTCTGTCATGGAGAACACATCGAGAGCCGTGGTGGGCTGTGTCGTTGGGAGCGGAGAAGCAAGGCGAGTGGCATTGAGAAGGGCTAACGCGGTGGCTGTGCCGGGGTAAACAATGCTCTGCGCTGTTTGTGTGGCGTATACTGCCCTTCGTGTGTTCAAATCGCGTAGACCATTTAGCGCGAGATGCGCCAAAAGGATGATGGTGCCGATGCTAATGAGCGTAAACACGCCCCGAAAAAACAGCCCAAGATAGCCAAACAACCGTTGTCTCATGACACCCGCGCTTATATACCAATGTGGATAGCGCCGGAAAGAATAGCGGAAAACAGCCGAATTTGCGAGGGTTCGTAGGGCAAACGCCTAATCTATCGCACTGAATTTTCCTCTCAGCCAAGCCAATGAGCAGCAATAACCATCCGCCGAATCAGGGTCAGCGCAAAAGAAGACTCCCACCCTGCCTCATACGCCCTATAATCAGGCAGCCCTCTGATCCGCCCCGCAAGGTGGCGTACTTCGTCAAGATTCAGAATAGATACAAAGCCTTCTAGGTCAGAATCAAACAGCCTATCTACGAACGGGCGTGCCGTTGTCAGTAGATCGTGGACGAGGGAGAGGGCAAAATCGCTCTTGGTCAAACGCGCCCGCACCGATTCAGGGAGCATTTCCGCCAGCGCCCGCCGTGCCAATGAACGGGTGACCCCGCTGCGCATTTTTTGTTCTGGCGGCAGCGCCAAACAAAACCTAACCAAATCGAGATCGTAAAAGGGGTGGCGCATGGCGATCCCCGCCGCCCCGCCAATGGCGTCGATCTCTGCTAAGAGGATTGCCCGCCGCGCACGCCCTAGCCCCTGATGGTGTGCGAGATGCTCCATGCGGGGGGCTGGTTCTTTCCAACGGGGAATGGTCAGCAGTCTATCGTTTGCCAAAAGACGTTTACGCCAGCCATAAAGCGGATCGCTCTGGCGCGGTTTGAGGATGGCGGCGGCGGTATTTTTGGCAAGGCGACGGGTTGTCCCTTTCCCCAACCCTCGGCGGAGCATCTGCATCCCTTTCAGGTAGGCAGCCAACCGCCCTCGTTTTAAGAAATGGGCAAGCGCATCCCGCGTTTTGTAAAGGTAGGCATGGGCTGTTGTCCCCCGTAACGCCGCTGCCGCCTTTGCCTCCCGAAGGAAGGCATCCCAATCCCCTTGTGCGGCTAATTCGTCAAGGTATGTCCAGCCGTGTGAAAGGACGCCATCACCATCTTCGCCATCAAGCATCACGCGGACGCCGAGATCGTGTGCCGCCCGATTGAGCGCGAGGTGCGCTGCCCCGTTCATGCTGAAGATAGGCTGTCCATGTGCCTGAAGCAGCCTATCTAGATGATCAAAGGCGCTCCCTTCGGCAACCTCGTGATGGATCAAACCACCCGTCGCTGCCACCGCACGGGCAAAGGGGCGTTCATCCCGTTCGGGCGTGTTGGGGGGAACAAGGTGAAAAGCGTGCAGTGAGCCGCCCTCAGCCGCCTTGCTGCTGGATAAGATTGACCGTGCCATGACGGTGATCAGGCTTGAGTCCAAGCCGCCGCTCAGATGTGTGCCGATGGGCTGCGGCGGGCTAGCGAACACCTCTCCCATTCGCCGTCGTACTGCTTGGGCAAAGTGTTCCCGAAAGGCTTCTTCATAGGCGCGGTCATCGGGCAAGCGAAGAAAGCCTTCCATTGGCGGGAGGGGAGTTACTCTTACCTGCGGGGTGCGCTCGGCTGCCCCGATTTCAACAGAACCGCCACAGGGAATCAGGGCAATGTCGCGGTAAAAGGTGAGCGTTTCTGTGTCAAGGTTCAGAAGGTAGGCGGCAAGATGAGACTCATCGATCCGGCGGGGAACATCGGGCAGCGCCAAAATTGCCCCTAACTCCGTAGCAAAGGCGCAAAAAGATCGACAAGCGTAATAATAGACGGGGCGTGCGCCAAAGTGGTCGTGCGTCAGGGTGAGCCGTTCCGTCGGGGCATCCCACAAGGCGGCACTGTATTCACCGGGGATGTGCTGTGCCGTCTCCGTTCCCCACCGAACAAGCCCTTCGTATAAGACGCTATGAGGTTGGGTGCTGCTCACAGCGAGGAATAGAGAGGGGGGATCGCTCTCGATCCGAAGTGAGGCATCCTCACCAAAGGCGGCAAGATGAACGCCACCCGTGATCCATGTCTGGGCAGTCCCTCGGTGAGCAAGCGCTCCAATCATCGCCTGAAACCCGTCGAGAGCCGGTTGGCGATCCCAACACACGAACCCACAAAGTGCGCTCATTGGAATGTGAGTTGCGTACCGCGAGGGAATTGTCTATACTGATCACAATTAATCTGATTGGGGTTCATCCTATGCAGACTATCCAAAATGATCTGGGATAGGGAGTAAAAGGGATCATCCATGTTTATAGAACCGTCCCCATCTGCTCCAAACACAGCAGGCAAGGCTATCAAAAAGCACTACACCACGCCAAAATTAACCACCTATGGTACCTTGGCACAGCTTACCCATGATACGCTCACCGGGACGATCATTGACGATACCGATTTCAACCGTCCCGAAAGCTAAATCGGCGGAATATCACTATCATTGCGCCAAATCTTTTCCGACGATCAAGACAATATCGGCGGGGGGGTTTGGCTCCGAGCCGGCAGTGATGATCGTATTTGTCAGCCCTAATACTTCGGCAAGATAGCGAGCTGTCTTGAATTTGCTGCCATAAACACGAATCTCACTCTGTCCGTAAAGACCGACGCCTTCGGCATTCCCCACCCCTACAATATTAAACCCCGCCCCCACAAGGCGATCTCGCGTCCGCCCCGCCAACCCATCGATTCCCGCCCCATTCGCTATATAGATGGTCGCGTTTTCTTCCGATGCCTGCGGGTTGCTGGGACCGCCCTGCCCGGTGGTGAACAGGTCGCCCACAAGTTGGTAGATTCCCTCATAGAAGGGCGTCATGACCTGCTCACCAGATTGCAGTGTCGCCGGAAGAAGCTGCCCGCCTTTTTCCGTCTTGATTGTCAACACCGCAGATTTGATTTCCTTTACATCTTGGGCAAGAGAGGCTAATTGAAGCGCCTCCTCAAAGGTGAGATTCGTCTTGATGTTTTCGGCAAGGGCACTCCAAATCTCTGGCGCACGCCCAATCAGAGTCGATAGCCCGCCAAGCGTCAACACCTTGTCTTTCACTGCCCGAATCACTTCTTGTTGGCGCTGCGCCCGTCCAATATCATCTCCCGCATTGTGACGCACCCGCGCATATTGCAGCAGGCGTGTGCTGTCCAATTCTTGACAGCCGGGTTGAAACTCGACGGTGATCACCCCGTAGGTTTCTGTATCTGGGTAGTTGGCATCAAAGATGCGATCCGTCGGGCAGACCTGGATCGTCCCAATGGCGTTGATCAGCGTCTCAAATGCCTGAAAATTGATCAGGACATAACCCTGAATGGGAATGCCCAGAAGGTTTTCGACTGTTTTCACCGCCAACGCTGCCCCCCCGCCTGGGTATTCGTTCAGATCGCCAATATAATTCGCCGCATTGATTCGGTTTGGCGAGAGCGGCGCATTGAATCCCGGAATCTTTACATAGACATCACGGGGGATGGAGAGCATCGCCGCCTGTTTGCTGATCGGGTCAACACTGAGGACGATCAGCGTATCGGTGCGGAAGGGTCCCGTCTCTTGGGGGCGCTGATCAATACCGAGCAGGAGAATCGTCACCCGTTTCGGATCATTCCAGGTGGGAAGCGCCGTCGGCTCAACAGGGGCGACGGCGACGGGCGTTCCATCCGTTCCTGACTCGGTGGCAAGGGGGGGCGGCGTCTCTGTGTCGGCGGCGATCAAGGGGATAGGCGTTGGGCGGATCGCCCCTACTTGCGGCGGTGGGGGAAGCTCAATGGGAGATTGAAGTACCACCGTTTTGACGCCGTTGTAGGCGGCAAACGCCCCTCCCACCGTCAGCATCGCGCCGACAATCAGAATGACCAACACAAACAAAGGCGAAATACGCATCCGTGATTCCATCCCCTAAGCAACTAACGCGAACGCGCTGGCATTATAGCCGAAAGTTGATGAGGGATCATGAGAAGGATGATGAGAAAATGCCAGAAAATGCTCTAGTATTCGCCTCCTGCCGCACGTCGTGGTAGAGTCAACATTGGGCATTCACAGGAGGGCTGAGAGCGCGATGGACGGACGAACACGGTTGGGGGGACTGATTCTTCTCATTCTCTTAGGTGGTTTGGTGGGCTGTACCCCACCCGTCCCCACCGCAACCCTGCGCCCTGTGGCGTCTCCCACCCCGCAGTTGTTCGCCACCGTTGTCGTGACGCGCCTTTCGGCAACCAACTTGCCCACATGGACTCTCCCGCCAACCTTCACCCCGCGTCCAACAAGCACCCGCCTACCCACGAACACACCCATTCCCTCGCGCACCCCGCGCCCATCTGCCTCCCCCGTTGGCGGCGAGCCTGGGATGATCAGCAAAGATGGGCGGCTCACCGTTGCCTGGACGTTGGACAGTCTGAACGCGGCACTCGCAATGGAACTACGCGAGACATGGTATACGGGTGAGATCAATGTTGAGCCGAAGGCACGCCTCAGCAAAGAATCGCTGCTCCTCGAGGTGAACTTTAACGATTTCACCACAAGCGGCATTTCCGCCGAGTTTGAGTTCAAACCGCGCATCTTGAGCGGTCAGCTTTACCTCGTTGTTCAGAAAGTGCGCACCACCACTGGCGGAGGTTTGACAACAGCCCGTGTGGAGCTAGGCACGGAGATGCTGCGCCGAGCGCTGATGATGCGCGTTGTTCCCGCCGCCATACGGCGCTTTGAAAAGGATATCGCCACCTTTGATACGCTTGGGGTCACCCTCACCGAGACCGGCGGCACATTCACCGTGCAAATTACCGGAACAGCAACAGGGACGCCAACTGGCACGCTGACGGAAACGCCCACCCCATCAGCGACGCCCACCCCCTAACCAGATGAGCGGCGTCAAGGCACGACGGGGGTTGTGGTGGGGCATTGCCCTTTTTGCGCTGATCAGCATTTTGCTCAGCGCCTGTGGCGGGCAGCCGCCTGAACCCACCGTGCCACCCGCGAGAACTGTCACCGCGACGGTTGACGCCACGCCTACAGGGAGCGGGAGCATCACCCCGCCTCCCACAATCACCCTGCTGCCAACATGGACGCCCGCCGCATCGGTGACACCGCTGCCCACCCTTCGGACGCTCCCCTCGCCCACGCCGCTCCCCCCAACGGCAACACTTGACCCTGCCGGCGAAGCACCCCCTGCTATCCGCCCGAACACGGCACGCGGGCGCGATGTGATCCTGACACGGGCGCAGATTAACGCTGCCCTTGCCCGCGCCTTTGACTCCGCCCCTTTTTCATCCTACAGCGCCGCCCCAACGATTGACTTGGGCTTTAATTTCCTCACTCTCAAGGCATCCCTGATTCCCTTAGGCTCACCTATTGGGGCGTCACCCATTGAGGCGGAACTGATGATCCAGTTCCGCCAGCCGGGGGGCTATCTGGAAACCTATCCCGTTGAGCTTGTCCCCCTCGATGCGCGTATTGGTACACGCCTGATCAAAGCCAGTGAGGGGCTGTTGCGCGATGTGATTTTGCGTTTACTGGAACGGGCAGTCGAAGGCGAGATCGTATTCGTCAGCGCGGTGACAGTCCGCCCAGAGGCGCTGACAATCACTATTGTTCGGCAGGGAGAATAGGAGCATACCCGTCGTGAATTCTGCGGCAAGCACCATCTTGTTCATCGATTTGGATGGAACGTGCATGGTAAATCCCTTTGCGCGGCAAGTGTTCCCTCGTGTCATGGGGATGCTCTCGCAGGCATGTGCGCTCCCCCCCGAAAATCTGCTGCGGCAAGTCCTTGCCGAAAACGCCCACCGTCAGACGCTCCCCAATCCCCTTTCCGCCGCCTGGGTATGGGATTGGGATCAGATTGTCCAAGAAATTGCCGGACGGCATGGCATCCCGCTAGGGGTAATCCCCCTCGATATATGCGCTGTCCTTGCCCGCCAGTATGCCGCCCCGCCCGACACGGCAACCCTTGACGAGGCAGAAGTACACCTGTGCGCCCTTCGCGCCGCGCACCGCGTTTTGAATGTCGCCTCGATGGGCTTAAATGTCTACCAACGCCCCGTCTTGGATGCGCTTGGTCTGACGGAGTGTTTCGATGACTTCCTGATGCCCGATATAACTGGTTTTCAAAAGACAGAGCGGGGTTTCTTTGCTCGCTACCTAGATGACCCCGCTGCCCCACCGCACCGCTGCTACATCAGTGTGGGTGATAATTTTATGCACGATGTTGCCGCCCCAAAACGCTTGGGGTTCAGCGCTGTGCTGCGCCTTCCCGTTCCAGAGCTAGAATCCCTTTCGCCCTTTGAGCGCCCCGCCCACATTGAGCCATTTTCAGCGCACATCCAGCGTTACCCTGCCGAGACCGGAGGGGTTCTCCCCGACGCGGTGATCGTCCACCTGAGCGAATTGGCAGAGGTGGTGCGCGTCTTAGAAGCAAACGCGCCAACGGGCTAAGTCAGTTCGGCGGAGATGAGTCCGCCGGAGGTGGAAAAAACGCCGCCCCCACCAACGGGAAAAAGGCAGCTATCCCCGCCAAGCCGTGCCGCGTATCCAATACCGCCGTTTGAAGCGCCACCGCTAAGCCAATGACGACAACGAACAACAGCCCCAAAACAAAGAGATGTGTGCGTTTGCCCCGCCGCCACAAGCGCACACCCCCCACCGCCGCCCCTAGAATCATCCCTATGTTGATCACTCCCCCTACAGGACGAGGAAAAAAGCTGTCATCCGGCGCGACGGTCAAAATACGCCAGATACCATAAGGCGTGTTCAGGATATACCACTGTGGGTATTTCAGGATCGTCTCAAGGGCAAGTGTGCTGATCACCGCATGTTCGGCGGGCGTCGGTTGGTAGTAGTCCCAAATCGCCACCGGCGAGATGCTTTCCAATGGGGGGATAGCGTTCCCCTGTCGCCGCTCAATCTCTTGAATATAGCGGGCGTAAATAAGCTCAACGGGATCGTCCGTTGCCCGCCGTTCGGAGGAGGTGGCACGCATAAAGAGGAGCATCCACTGTCCAGCAGTGGAAAAGGTGGGAATTCCCCCATACACCGCATTGCGCAGTGTGGGTAAAACAAAAGGCAGGGCGGCAATTGCCACCCACATAGCCACAATAGCAGCCCGTCCATACAGCCGCCACGTCCGACGCAGCCGCCAAAGGATAATTGCCACAAGCAGGAAGGGCAGGACAATCGTCGCTGAGCGTCCCAGATTTGCCAGCGCAAACAATGCGCCAGCAATGAGCAGATCATGCCACATTGGGCGCTTCAAAAAGCGGGCAAAAAAGACCAGCCCATAGACGAGGAAAACCATCATGAGCGCGTCCGTCATGTAACAGACGCTTGCCGAGATCATCGCTGGATAACAGGCGGCAGCCAGCCCCGCCACGAATGCCCCTCGCCCAGATAAGCCGATTAGATGGGCAAAGCGGTAGATCAACAGACAGGTCAACACGTTCAGAAGGAGGTTGATCCCAATAATCACGATGGGGCTTTCCCCCACCACCGCATAGATCGCGCCGGCAAGGGCGGGAAACAAAAACGGGCGCGGGAGGAAGGTACTCGGACTCAGATCGCCAATCAGGTAAACATGGTGTGCCATACCGAGGTATGTTCCGGGATCGCCCCCACAGCGTGGGGCGGGATCAGCCTGTTGAATCAAGTACACATTTACAAAGGGAATCCCTCGCAAAAGGAGGGCGAGAGCGGCAATCATCAGCAGATGTGCCAACTGTGAGCGGGTCTTGGGGGTAGGGATTTCATTCATAAGCACACTATAATACCCCGCGCCAAAGGGTCATTTTTTTGGGAGATTATGGCATGACACAAACAGCAGCAATCATCGGAACAGGCTTTATGGGGCGTGTCCACACAGAGGCGCTCCGGCGGGTGGGCGTCACCGTCCTCGGCATATTAGGATCATCCCCAGAGAAAAGCCGTCAAGCGGCAGAGTCGTTCGCCATCCCCCACGCCTACCCCCATGTTGACGCCCTCGCTGCCGATCCATCGGTGCAGGTCGTTCATGTAACCACCCCTAATAAGGATCACTTCTCCCAATGCGAACGCCTTTTAAAGGCGGGCAAACATGTCATTTGCGAGAAGCCGCTCGCGATGAACGCCGCAGAATCAGCGCAGTTGGTCGCCCTTGCCGCCGCACACCCCACCCTTGTCGCCTGTGTCAATTACAACCTTCGCTATTACCCCATGATCCAACACTGCCGCGCCATGGTGCGGGCGGGCGAAATTGGGACCATCCTTGCCGTGCGCGGGGCATATGTCCAAGATTGGCTGCTCTACCCAACGGATTGGAATTGGCGGGTAGAGGCAGCGGCGGGCGGCAAACTGCGGGCAGTGGGCGATATTGGGACGCACTGGTTGGATATGATCAGTTTCATCACCGGACTCACCGTTGAATCGCTCTGCGCAGACATGGCAACCGTCCACCCCACACGCCGCAAACCCCGCCACACGGCAGAAACCTTTCAAAGTGCTGGCGCACAAACCACCGACGATACCCGCGTCGATACCGAAGATTGGGCGAGTGTCCTGCTCCGTTATGCGGGCGGTGTGCGGGGGGCAATGAGTACCGGACAGATCACCGCCGGGCGCAAGAATTCACTCAGCTTTGAAATTTCCGGCTCAAAAGGGGCGCTGGCGTGGCATCACGAAAACCCCAACGAACTGTGGATCGGGCGGCGCGATACGCCAAACGAGGTAATCATCAAAGACCCAAATCTGATGCGCCCCGAAGCGCGGGACTATGCCAACTATCCGGGAGGTCATGCCGAGGGCTATTCGGAGACCTTCAAAGAACTCTACCGTGCGGTGTACAGGTACATTGCACAGGGCGATTTCGCCGCTCCGCGCCCGTTCCCCACCTTTGCCGATGGACATCAGCAGATGTGCCTGTGTGACGCCATCCTTGCCAGCCACGAAGGGCATGGGTGGGTGACGGTAGGCTGAGAGGTTCGGGGGAATCAAAAACCCCTTTTCCCGCGTGCGGGAAAAGGGGGTGATCTCCGTCCGACGCTTTCGCGCCGGAATCACCTAGTTTACTTGCCGCCTGCTTCATCCAGCAGTTTGTTTGCCGCTTCGTCCAGCGCCTTCAGCGTTTCGGCAACATCCGCGCCATCGAGGATGTTATTGAACGCCTTGCCCGCTTCGCTGCGGACGGTCTGGTAGACGGACACGCCGGGTTCTTCGTTCGTGCTGCCCAAAAGGTCAAAGACCTGCTTGTAGGGAGCGCCTGTGCCTTCTTTGGCAAAAACCTCGCCAAGCGCATCTGCCGCCGACTTGCGCACGGGGAAGTAGTTTGTCCCCGCCGCCCAGAGTGCCTGCGCATCGGCTTCGCTGAACCAGCGCATGAACAACCACGAGGAAAGAATTTCCGCCGGGGTCTTGCCCTTGCTAACTAACGAATTGCTTGCGCCGTAAACATTCTGGATCGGTACATCCCCATAGCCCGGGATCGGACCAATGGCGAATTGGAAGGGCTTCTCAGACTTGGAAATTGCATCCCACACGAAGGGAATACCAGAGGATGAACCGGTGTAGAACAGCGACTTGCCATTGGCAAAGCTGTTCTGGTCGGCGTTGCGCTCTGGGATTTTCTTCGCACAGCCTTCAGCGATCATCTCCTGCATCACGGTGGGCATTTCGGTCACGTTTTCGTAGGTGAACCCGTTTTCCGCATCATACATGTTGCTGCCCGCGGCAAATGCTGCCGCTGCAAGGAACGAAGCATCCGTGCGCACCATGTACCCATCACGATTGGCGGGGTCAACGGCGACGAACTTACAGGTAACTTCCTTGAATTCTGCCCACGACTTCGGCGGCGCATCGTAACCGAGTTCCTTCAGCGCGTCGGGGTTGTAATAGAGCGATTCCATCGAACGGTAGGTGGCAAAGCCGAGGCGCTGCCCATCGAAGGCACTGCTCAGATCGCTGAAGAAGAAATTCACGAAGAAATCGTCCTCAAAGTCCTGAATGCCAATGACCGGATCGCTGAACAAGGGGTTCATATCAGCCAACGCGCCGTCGTTCTGATAGACAGTGGCTTGGTTCGGGTAGGCTACAACAATGTTTGGCAGTTCGCCTGTCTGCAACCCGGCGGTCATGGCGGTGAAGGCGTTGTCGTAATTTTCCTTCGTCACTGCCTCTGCCGTGATGCCAAAGGGGTTTTCGGCATTGAACTTCTCAACGAGACTCTTGACAACTTCTTCACGGCTGCCCGTGTGCTGGTGCCACCAAACAATTTTTGTACCCTTCACATCAACGCCCTTGAAGTCGCCATCAGCAAGGGGCAAGCTCAAATCAAAGGTCTTTACATACTTGCTCGTTTGGGCGTGGGCGTTCCCACCAACCATCCCAAACAGGACGGCGGCGACGAGCGCAACCACTAACATAAGATTGAATTTACGCATGGATACAATCCTCCCAAAGGGTAGACGTTCTCATTCGTTGGGGATTTCTTTCCTCAACTACGTTTAGAGAGCATACCGAAATGATGTTAAGAGTTTGTTAAATATTGCGCGGGCTTGATTAATTTCTGAGAGTAGTTTCGTTGTCGTCACGCCGTATTCATTGTGGGCTCCCCACTCCCAAAGGGCAGTCCAAGCCGGAAGTTCCCTCAAGCCTCTTGTGGAAGAAGGGGGTAGGGGGATGAGGGCTCCCGCCTAACGTCTAAGCATGTTTTGCGCCAAAGAAGGGAGAAAAACCTGTGCCACTACGCCTTTAAGCCCTGTCGGGGCGGTTAGCCATAGCCCGCTACTTTTAAGGCGGGCGTTCCCCCGACGGGGTGAGGGTTTGCGCCCAAAAGGGTGGGTGGGAGGCACAGCCTCCCAAAGAGTCTATCCCCCCTCTCCCTGTCGCGCAGCGGAAGGGAGAGGGGGTGAGGGCAACGGATGCTTGATGCGCCCACATTTGTTGCGGTAAAGGCAGTAGAAAAACCCGTAGGTATGCGCCATGCCGCTTTTTCACTGTGGCTGTATTGAGACACCTTACACACATCCGAAAATCATTATCGATACGCCACCCTTCCCAATCTGGGTTAAAATAAAAATACACCTATATTTTTTAACGACCCCGCGACGACACACGGGATCACCGAGAGGAGCCCCAATGACCTCCAACCCAATGGATCGGTTTGGCGCACGCACCGCCTTTGAAACGGGCAGCGGTTCGGCGTTCATGTACCGCATCAATCGCCTCGAAGAACTCAAGATCGCGCCCGTATCCCACCTTCCCATCTCCATGAAAATTCTTCTCGAATCCGCCCTCCGTAACCTAAACGGCTATGACGTGACCGAGGATGACGTAGTAGCGCTTGCCGAATGGAACGCCAAGCAGCCCGCCTCCCGTGAAATTCCCTTCATGCCCGCCCGTGTTCTCATGCAAGATTATACCGGCGTCCCCTGTATGGTTGATCTTGCCGCTATGCGCAACGCCATGGTGCGGGCAAAGGGCGATCCTGCCCAAATCAACCCCCTTGTCCCCGTCGATCTCGTCATCGATCACTCGATTCAGATCGATGAATTCGGGACACGGCAGGCGCTCCAACTGAATTCCCAAAAGGAATTTGAGCGCAACGGAGAACGTTATGAATTCCTCCGGTGGGCGCAGAAGGCGTTTCAAAATTTCCGCGTTGTGCCGCCCCGCAGCGGGATCGTCCATCAGGTCAACCTTGAATACTTGGCAAAGGGCGTCGTCTTGCGCCCTGAGAGCGGCGCACACGTCGCCTTCCCCGATAGCCTTGTGGGGACGGATTCGCACAGCACGATGATCAATGGCTTGGGCGTCATTGGCTGGGGTGTGGGCGGCATCGAGGCAGAGGCGGTCATGTTGGGGCAGCCCTACTACATGCTGCTTCCCGAAGTAATCGGCTTCAAGCTCACCGGAAAACTTCCCGAAGGGACAACCGCCACAGACTTGGTACTGGTTGTCACCCAGATGCTGCGCAAGAAGGGCGTTGTCGATAAGTTCGTTGAATTCTACGGATCGGGCATTAGCCAAATGTCCCTCCCCGATCGGGCAACCATTGCGAACATGGCGCCAGATTTTGGGGCGACAATGGGCTTCTTCCCCGTTGATAGCGAAACGCTCCATTACCTCCGCCGGACGGGGCGTACCGAGGCGGAAGTTCAGCTTGTAGAGCGCTACACGAAGGCGCAAGGCTTATTCCGCACCGATGACATGCCCGAACCCGTTTTCACCGATCATGTCGAGTTGGATTTGGGCAGTGTTGAGCCAAGTTTAGCTGGTCCCAAGCGCCCCCAGGATCGCGTCCCGTTGGGGCAGATGAAGCAAACCTTCCAAGATGCCCTCCGCGCCCCCGTCGATAAGCGCGGCTATGCCCTGAACGAGGAAAAACTTGCCAGCGTCGCCCATATCAAAAACGGCACGGAGGCTGAGATAACACATGGGGCGGTGGTCATTGCGGCGATCACAAGCTGCACGAACACCTCAAACCCATCCGTTATGTTGGGGGCGGGGTTGCTGGCAAAGAAGGCGGTGGAGCGCGGCTTAAGCGTCAAACCGTATGTCAAGACCAGCCTTGCACCCGGCTCGCGGGTGGTCACCGAATACCTCACTGAGACAGGACTAATGCCCTACCTTGAGCAGCTTGGCTTTCATGTCATTGGCTATGGCTGCACAACCTGCATCGGCAACAGCGGACCCCTGCCCGTCTATGTGGGGAACGCCGTCAAAGAACACGACCTTGTGGCAAGTGCCGTCCTCAGCGGCAACCGTAACTTTGAGGGGCGTATTCACTCCCTAGTGAAGGCGAACTACTTGGCATCGCCGCCGCTGGTGGTTGCCTATGCCATTGCTGGCACGGTGGATATTGATCTTATGAACGACCCCCTCGGCTATGACGGCGACGGTCAGCCTGTCTATCTGAAGGACATTTGGTACACCCAAGCCGACCTTGCCGCGCTGCTGGAGACTGCCACCAACCCAGAGGTGTTCCGCCGTCTCTACACAGGGATTGAGGATGCTAACGAGGATTGGAACGCCATTCCCAACAAAGGCGACATGCTTTTTGCGTGGGACGGCACATCCACCTATATCCAAGAGCCGCCCTTCTTTGAAGGGTTCAGTCTAGAGGTCAACCCCTTACGGAATATTCAGCACGCTCGCTGCTTGCTCCTCTTGGGCGATTCGATCACAACCGATCATATCTCCCCCGCCGGGGACATTGCCGAGAACAGTCCCGCTGGCGCTTACCTCATCGAGCGCAATGTGACGAAGGCGGATTTCAACCAGTACGGCACACGGCGCGGCAATGACCGGATCATGCTGCGGGGGACGTTCGCCAACATCCGCATCAAGAACCGCCTGTTGAAAAACCGTACCGACCTCTCCGACAAGCAAAAAGAGGGCGGCTTTACCGTCCACCTCCCAAGCGAGGACTACCTCTCCGTCTACGATGCGGCAATGCGCTATAAGGGGACGAACACCCCCACGATTGTCATTGGTGGCAAAGAGTATGGAACGGGGAGTTCCCGTGACTGGGCGGCGAAGGGAACGGCGCTTTTAGGCGTCAAGGCAGTGTTGGTCGAAAGTTTCGAGCGCATCCATCGCGGAAACCTAGTGGGGATGGGCGTCCTCCCCCTTCAGTTTAAACCCGGCGAGAATGCCGAAACCTATGGCTTGACCGGCTACGAGACCTTCAGCATTGACGGTATCAGCGATACGATGCAGCCTCGTGCCGATCTCACCGTCAGTGTCACCCGTCCTGATGGCAAAACGTTCAGTTTCACCGTGATTGCCCGCCTCGACTCCGTTGTGGAGATCGATAACTACCGCAATGGCGGGCTGCTGCCCTCCGTCTTGCGCAACATCATGAAGGGCTAAACACACCACGTTCACCCTCGCTCTCTTGCCAAAGGGGGCGAGGGGTGGTGAATTTAGAAAGGGTGTGGGAAAGCTGCCCTCTCCCCCGCTCAAGAACGCGGATCGCCCCCATTGAAAAATTCGGCAACCCGCTCAAAGAATCCCTTGTTCGCCCGTGCCGGATGGACTTCTGTTCCCAAACTGCGTCCCAATTCTTCAAACAACCCGCGCTGTTCTGGCGTCAGTTTGGTGGGGATCACCACCTCAACAACGATGATCTGATCGCCGCGTCCGGCGGATGTACCATCGCCGCGCAAACGGGGCGCACCATGCCCCCGCAGCACAAAGGTCTTTCCGCTTTGCGTTCCGGCGGGAATCGTCAGCATTTCCATGCCATCCACGGTTGGGACGGAGACATCCGCGCCAAGCGCCGCCTGCGCAATATTCACCTGAAGTTCCAACAAAATATCATTGTCTCGTCGTTTGAAGTAATCGTGCTTCTGAACACGGAAAAAGACCATCACATTTCCGTTTGGTCCGCCGTTGTCGCCGCTGTCGCCCTCGCCCGCCACACGGAGGCGTGTGGTGTCGTCCACGCCCGGGGGGACGGTGACGGTCACTTTGCGCGTCTTGCGGGTTTTACCTTCGCCTCGGCAGGTTTTGCACGGCGATTCGATCATCTCGCCTGTGCCGTTGCAGCGCGAACAGCCCGCCACGCTGACCATGCTCCCCAAAAATGTTTGGCGAACGGTTTTTACCTCACCTGTACCGCCGCAGTCTGGGCAACGTTTTACGGCTGTGCCGGGTTCAGCGCCATTGCCGCTGCACACCTCGCACTTTTCCAAACGAGAAACATCGACCTCACGGGTGATCCCAAAAATGGATTCCTCAAAGGTGAGCGTCATATCAAGGCGCAGATCGCGCCCGGCTCTGGGCTGTTTACGCCCCGCCGCCCCGCCCGCTGAGCGCCGCGAATTTCCGGTGAACGCGCCAAACAGTTCCTCAAACATCTCAGAGAGATCGGTATACCCCCCAAACCCCCCACTGAACCCGCCTGCTCCAGCGTTGGGGTCGATTCCGGCATAGCCATACCGATCATAGCGGGCGCGTTTATCGGCATCGCTCAAGATCGCATAGGCAGCATTCACCTCTTTAAAGGTTTCTTCCGCGCCATCCTCTTTGTTTGTGTCGGGGTGATATTGTTTGGCAAGTTTGCGATAGGCGCGTTTCAAATCATCGGTGGAGGCGTTCTTCGCCACACCGAGAATGTCGTAGAGGTCTTTAGGCATCATGCGATCCATCATTCATCCGTCGTGGGTGTGAACGTTCATTATGACCGAAACAGACAAAGAATCATATGAGCGCATCTACTGCGCCCAATAAACTCGTCTTGTGAGGGCGCTAGCCCAGAAGGACTAGCACCCGTTTACCCATCGTGGTGCGGCGGCGGGCTGCTTAGTCTACAACCTCGCCTTCAATGACATCTTCCTTATCGCCCCGCTGTCCGCCAGCGGCGTCCGCGCCATCCATACCCGGCGCCCCGCCGTACATGGTCGCCCCAATCTGTTGGATGCTCCGCTGCAAATCTTCCACCGCCGCGCTGACGCGGGTTTGGTCACCCGCCTCTTGTGCCTTTTTCACCGCCTCAATCTGCCCTTCGATGCTCCGTTTCAGCGTGGGGTCAACCTTTTCGCCAAATTCACGAACCGCTTTCTCCGCCGCATAGACGGTGTTATCGGCAAGGTTCTTCAGTTCAATTTCCTTCTTGCGCCGTTCGTCGGCAGAGCGGTTGCGTTCGGCATCCTTCACCATCTTCTCAATCTCTGCTTCGCTCAGACCGCTGGAGGCTGTGATCGTGATGTGCTGCTCGCGGGAGGTTGCTTTGTCCTTTGCCGAGACATTCAAAATCCCATTGGCGTCAATATCGAAGGTGACTTCAATTTGCGGCACACCACGCGGCGCGGGCGGAATACCATCAAGAATGAAGCGCCCCAACGTCTTGTTGTCGTTCGCCATGGGGCGTTCGCCCTGCAAAACGTGGATTTCAACCTGCGTTTGCCCATCCGAGGCGGTGCTGTAGACCTGCGACTTGCGCACAGGGATGGTCGTATTCCGCTCAATGAGGGGCGTTGCCACGCCGCCGAGGGTTTCAATACCCAGCGTCAGCGGTGTCACGTCCAAAAGCAGCACGTCCTTCACCTCGCCAGAGAGGACGCCCGCCTGAATTGCCGCACCAACGGCAACTACTTCATCGGGGTTTACGCTCTTGTTCGGCTCTTTGCCGAAGAATTTCTTCACCGCCTCATGAACGGCGGGCATACGGGTCATCCCGCCCACAAGGACAACCTCGTTAATGTCGCTCGCCTTCAAGCCAGAGTCTTTCAATGCCTGTGCGACGGGGGTCATCGAATTTTTCACGAGGTCTTCCGTCAGCGATTCGAGTTTGGCGCGGGTGAGGGTGATCACCAAATGCTTGGGACCGTTGGCATCCGCCGTGATGAAGGGGAGGTTGATCTCTGCCTGCAAAGTTTGCGAGAGTTCCTTCTTGGCGTTTTCTGCCGCCTCTTTCAACCGTTGCAGCGCCTGCCGATCCTTACGCAGATCAAGCCCATTCTCTTTGTTGAACTCATCTGCCAGCCAGTTGATGATGCGGTTATCGAAGTCGTCCCCACCGAGGTAGGTATCCCCGTTCGTCGCCTTCACCTCAAAGACACCATCACCCACGTCCAAAATGGAAATATCGAATGTGCCGCCGCCGAGGTCATAGACGGCGATTTTTTCCTCGCCCTTCTTATCCAACCCATAGGCAAGGGAGGATGCCGTAGGCTCGTTGATGATGCGCTTGACATCCAAGCCGGCAATTCGTCCGGCGTCTTTTGTGGCGTTCCGTTGGCTGTCGTTGAAGTAGGCAGGCACAGTGATCACCGCATCGGTGACGGTATCGCCAAGAAAGGCTTCGGCATCGGTCTTAAGCTTGCCCAAGATCATCGCGCTGACTTCCGGCGGGCTGTATTCTTTGCCATTCATGATCACGCGCACATCGCCGTTTGGCGCTTCGGTCACCTTATAGGGAACGTTCTTCAGGGCGCGTTGCACTTCTGGGTCGCTAAACTTGCGTCCCATAAAGCGCTTGATCGAGAAGATCGTGTTTTCGGGGTTGATCACTGCCTGCCGCCGCGCCGCCTGACCCACAATCCGCTCGCCCGTCTTGGGGTTTGTCGCCACAACCGAGGGAAGCAAACGGCTGCCCTCGCTGGTGGGAATCACGGTGGGCTGTCCACCTTCCATGACCGCCATGACGGAGTTCGTCGTGCCGAGGTCAATACCAATAATTTTACCCATGATAGTTTGTCGCTCTCCTGCTGTCGGTTAGTTTGCTACTCGTACAATGGCGGGGCGAATCACACGATCCCCGTAGCGATACCCTTTTTGCAATACCGCGCTGATATGCCCACTGGGAATATCGGCGGTGGGCGCATCTTGCCCGATTGCCTCGTGAAGGGCGGGATCAAATACCTGCCCTTGTGGATCAATAACGGCTAACCCCGCCCCTTCCAAAAGAGTGGCTAGTTTTCGGTGAATCAGGCTGAAGCCCTTGATCACCTCGCGCTCTGCGTCCTCTGTGAGGATGTTGCCCATCGCCCGATCAAAATCATCGATCACCGGAATAAACTTCCGAAGGGTGTCAATGACCGCCAGTTGAAAGGTATCCTCACGTTCTTTGTCTGCCCGTTTGCGGTAATTGGCAAAATCGGCACGCGCACGCTGCCAACCGTCAAGGTATTCCTGTGCTTTTGCTTGTGCTTGTGCCAGAGCCACTGCCAAATCAACAGGCGGGGAGTCCGCCGCTGCTTCTGTTGTCGTTGGCGGTGTCTCATTGGTTTGGGCGTGGGTGTTATCCGTCAATGTGGCTGCTCTCCGGTTTCCTTCATATGTGGGCGTGGCACGCATAGCCTCTCTCGCCCATCTCTGATGCACACTATAGATCAGTTGTAATAGATTTCCGTAAGTGTTTCTATCAAAAATTTGTAGGAAGTTTCAATGGGGCTGTATTTTGCGCTCGGCGCTGTTGGCATTGTAAAGGGAGTGACGCCGCGCTAAAAGGAGCGGGCTGAGATCAACCGCCGCGATGATGGGCACACTCCAGCCGGAGTCGGCTAGTCTGGACGCCCTCCCACCGCCCGCCCTACTCCCAATTCACCCGTGACACACCACCGGGTCAGTGGGGTGATACCATCAACACCGTTGAGACACTGGGCTACGCGCTGGCGGATACCCTCTACTGGGTCGATGACTACAAAACCATTTATGCCGACGAGCGCACTTTCACTCGTTTTTTGCAGAGCTATTCGCGGGGCATGGGCGCGGCAGGCTGACCCGTGAAGCCAGTGCAGCAGGAACGTGCCGGTCAGGTGTTCATTGACACACTGGGGCAGCTTCCTTGCCAGCGGTGAGCTTATGCTGGCAAAAGATATGCGTGAACCGGAAGAACCTCGACATGGAACTACCATTGTCGGTTATCTAGACGAGCGTTATGTCTATCTGCTGCCCGATGTGGCGCGTCGCGCTGTCCTGCGAGTGCAGTCGCTCAAGTTCAACACCCCGACGATTGGCGCACAGTTGAAGGAAGATGGCTGGCTGATCCCTGGCACCAACAACCAGACAGTGCAGCGTCGCATTCGGGGTATTCCTACACGTTTGTGGCAGTTGAAAACGGATTTTTGGGGCTGTGACGATTGTGACAGTGGTTCAGTCACAGCATAGCAGCAGTGCGAATTATCGCAGTAAAGGAGCATAAAAGTGCCTGTTTCAGATGTGACACTGGTTCACTCTAAACAGGTACTCGCTTTTTATGGATATCCCGCTGGCTGAAAGTCGGGACAATTTTGGGACATTGCCTCATGACGACGGGACGAATTGCCGCATACAGTACAGGTGTCGATCTTTATACTGAGGAGATGAGGCATATGCGTAAATTTACGACGCTGCTGGCTGTTGTGCTGGGTTCGGCTTTACTACTGAGTCTATCCACACAACTCGGAATTACTCTGGCGCAGGAAAGCGCATCCCAGACCTTTGTTATTCAGGCAGGGACAGGGCAGGGAAACTATCGGGCGTTCGCGCCTGCCACTGTACAGGTGCATCCGGGCGACACGGTGCGCTGGATCACGCGCGGCTGCAACATCCATTTTGCCGACGGTGAGACACAGTTGTGGTTGCCCGGCGAATACGAGGGCAACCCAGTGATGACTACCAATCCGGCGGCGTTCGTCGGAACTATTCAGAGCGGCGACACTTTCACGGGCGGGGAAGCGAACAGCGGCTACTCGTTTGGTGGACCGCCGCCACCTTTCTTTGAACTCGTCATCGACGCGGCAGTCGGGACATATTCGTACTACTGCGATACATATTCGGGGATGGTCGGGGTAATCAAAGTTGTCGATGCTGCGACGCTAATCCCGACACCCGCCGATGTAACCATCCAGGGACTCGATGAAATCGCGGCGGCACTCGGCGCGCTCAACCAGCCGATGCAGGCGGCGATGGATGCCCCGGCGCAGACGACAGATACTGGCGTGATCGTGACGATTGGGGTGAGCAGCGGACGGGCGCAGGCGCTGGACTTCTTCCCGAACGCGGTGGTGATCGAAGTGGGACAGAGCGTGACGTGGGTCGTGCCGGAAGACCTGCCAGAGCCTACCGTTGGCTTGGTCAACCTGCCGATTGGGGCTTCGCGCTTCGAGGGCGAACAAGCACCCTTCCCATTCACGTTCATCCCGCCGGATGGTGACAACCCACCAGCGATCCGGTTAGCTGTCTGGGAGGCGAATCCGCCCAGCGGCTCAACGGTGACAGCGGATATTAAAGATATTAAATGGGGGAATGCCATGATGAGTCCCGGTGACAGCTATACGCTGACGTTTACTGAACCCGGTGTGTATCGCTATCTGAATGTCTCCATGGGCACCATCAGTGGTTACGTCATTGTACAGGCAGCCGACGCGCCATAAGCAGCCGAATTACCTTGCTCAGGCAATCCGCTTGCAAACGGATTGCCTGAGCGTATGATGGAAGAAATACCTTTTTGATACCACCGTATTGAAAGCGCCATGACCCATGAACCCATCACGGACAACCTTTTTCTTTCGCCTGATGCTGGTACTCACCCTCATTCATATTGGGTTTTTTGTCTGGCTGTCGGTCGATTACGTCTTTCACCCGCTGGAGATGGGCTTGGGAGGGGCGTACCCGCTAGAACGGGCATTTTACGCGCTGGTGGCCGGTCCGGGGACGGTGATTGTGGGGCTTCTCGTCCTGCGGCACAGTCCGGGAAACGTCGTCAGTTTGCTGCTCATCGTCTGGGGGATTGGAATCAGCAGTCTTTCTGTGCGGATCGACATTGAGCTTCCACTCTATCTGACACTACTCTTTTTGAATGGCGTTCGTTTCGTCAGCCTCATCCTGCTAGTGTTCTATTTCCCCGATGGCAAAATCTATCCTTATAGGCTCCATTACATCGCCACCCCGTACATGCTGCTGGCACTGTTCATTGGGTTGGCATCGGTTGTGGGAATGCCCTACATCTACTTTAACCCAAATAGCGGTCGAGAGACATTCGCTAATCCGCTCTTTATTCCGGCTTTGCAAGCCCCCGGTCAACTCCTGAGTTCCTTCGGCGGCTTATTCACGCTGGTTGTTATACCGCTGTTGTTCATCAGCCCCATCCTACGCTTTCGGGCAGCGGATTATCAGGTGCGGCAGCAGTTGAAATGGATGCTGTTCGGGGCGGTAATTCCTTTCACTCAGCTCATGATTTTTATGTCGATTACTCTGGGGTTTGCGTCAACGGAAGCCGATAATCAGGTGATGGTGGTTGTCCGGTTTATTTATGGACTGTATCTCGCCTTATTCCCGGCAATCGCCACTGGAAATGCTATTTTGCGGCATCGCCTTTATGATATTGACATCATCATCAATCGCACGCTGGTTTATGGTACGCTGACAGCACTTGTCGTCGGAATTTATGTGTTGGTCGTAGGGACAATGAGTACGGTTTTCCAGAGCAGCGGCAGTTTCCTGATTTCCCTGATCGCTACTAGTGTGGTCTCGGTATCCTTCCATCCCCTACGGGAGCGGCTGCAATATCTGGTCGATCACTATGTTTATGGGGAACGCAATAATCCTTATGCGGTGATCTCCAGCCTTAGCCAGCGCCTGGAAACTATCACCGCACCGGGTACTCTGCTGCCCGGTATTGCCGAAACCGTGGCACAGGCGTTGAAACTACCTTTTGTTTCTATCGCGCTAAAATCAGGCGCTGAATTCAAAACGGATGCGGTTTATGGTCAACCTGCGGATCGTGGGCAGATTACCACCCTGCCGCTCATGTACGGACAGGAGGTTGTCGGGCAAATGGTGATTGGGCAGACTGCCGGTGACAAGCCGCTGGATGCCAGCCAGCATCAACTGCTGATCAATATCGCACGGCAGGCAGGCACAGCAGCTCATGCCGTTCAGTTGAGTATGGATTTACAGCAGTCACGTCAGCAGCTTGTGACGGCACGCGAAGAAGAACGCCGCCGTTTGCGGCGCGATTTGCATGATGGATTGGGACCTACCCTGGCAGCCCATACCATCAAAGTTGGGGCGGCGCGGGCATTGATTGAGAGCAATCCCCAGACGGCAGTCGCTATTTTGTCCGAACTGGAAACCAGTCTGGCTAATTCACTCACCGATATTCGCCGTCTGGTCTATAACCTGCGTCCGCCTGCGCTCGACCAGCTTGGGCTAATTGGAGCCTTAAACGACTTCATCCAGCAGTGCAATCAGCGCGGAAATAACGAGACAGTGTTTATGCTTCAGAGTCTAGCGCAGTTATCGCCGTTACCGGCTGCGGTTGAAGTTGCTGTCTATCGTATTGTTCAGGAAGGTGTGAATAATGTTATCCGCCATGCCCATGCCCGCAGTTGTCAGGTTGAAATCGAAACGAACGGACAGTTGATGATCCACATTCAGGATGATGGGCTTGGCTTGCCAACCCCGCTCAACTATGGGGTGGGACTCCATTCGATGCGGGAGCGTTCTGAGGAACTTGGGGGACACTTTTCGATTCGTAATCAACCCGGCGGTGGGACTGCGGTGCATGTACGGCTGCCCCTACAGCCGCATTCAATGGAAAAATATTCCAGTATAGCGAGTAATTTGAGTGAATGAGACGATTTCGTTATTGATAGCGGATGACCATCCCTTATTTCGAGATGGCATCCGTACTATGCTGCTGTCTGTGTCCGATATGGAACTTGTTGGTGAAGCCGAAACCGGGGACGAAGCGGTCAGGCTGGCAACCCAGATGCAGCCGGATGTGGTACTGATGGATATTCAAATGCCGGGAATTAACGGGATTGAAGCGGCACGACGGATTGTTCATGCCAGTCCGAATATTGTGGTGTTAATGGTGACAATGTTTGATGATGATGATTCCGTTTTCGCCGCAATGCGGGCTGGGGCACGCGGGTATGTTCTGAAGGGCGCGAAACAGGATGAAATTCAGCGGGCGATTCGGGCGGCAAGCAATGGCGAAGCAATTTTTAGTCCTTCGGTCGCTGCCCGGATGATGACTTATTTTTCGGTCCTGCGTCCAGCGCAACTGCCACTGATTTTTCCAGAACTCAGCGAGCGTGAACGTGAAATCCTGACGTTGATTGCTCAGGGTTATAAAAATCCTGAGATCACCGCGAAACTGGTTCTCAGCCCCAAAACCGTCCGCAATCATGTTTCCAACATCCTCGGCAAATTGCAGGTGGCGGATCGGGCAGAAGCTATCCTGAAAGCGCGAGCCGCAGGGCTTGGCAATCTACACGAATAAGGTGGGTGGTGATGTGTCGCAGGTGAACCAGTGAACCTGCCACAGAATCGCAGTTGGGCTGCAAAATATAGAATCACACGGGGTATCGGCAACCTGCATCAACCGACTGAATTGGTAGTTGTGGCGGTTGTGACAATGGTTTGGTGTTCACGATGCCGCCTGATTTCCAAGCCAGCGTGACCTGTATCAATCCACTGCGCCGGCAAACACTGGTCGGCATGAAAGGCGATGATGTGGTGATTTACCGGATCGGCTTATGAGGAAACAACAGCCAAGAACAGAATCAAAATGTACTCATAAAGGCAGGATGCTTCAGACATGAAGCTGGAAGATGTGAAGATCTCTGGCGGCGAACTCAACCCGATTACGCATGATGTGGTGTCGGATGTTGAGGCAAGGCTCAACATCACTTTCCCAGTTGGCTATCGTGAATTTATCACGACCTTTGGGCAGGGTTTCTTTTGTGAAAGTTATATTCGCGTCTATCCCCCACGCCGCATCCTCAAGGAATATCGGAATTTTCAGAAACGATGGGCGGAATACTGGTTTTGGGATGATGGGCGAGATGTTCTGTCCAAAGTAAAGGCGCTGCAAGCCATCATCATTGCCGATACGATGGAAGGCGACGAACTCATTTTTTGCCCGGATGAACCTGATCGACTCTATGTGCTTCCCCGCAATAAAGATACCATTTTCCATGTGGGAACAACTCTGTTTGAGGCGCTGGAATGGCTGTGTCGTTCTGGGATATTGATTGAACCCATGCAGGACAATACATTTGAACCCTTTGAATGGGAGTGGTAAAGCGAAATGTCAAAATTAACCCGGCAGGACGTTGAGACCCTGATTGAAAAGACCCGTGTGATTTTGACGGATTTTGAAGGGATGGGACTAAACCTTAAGGGCTGTGATTTGAGTGATGCTGATCTGCACGGTCTGGATTTACAGGGTGCATGTCTGGAATCAGCCTGCCTTGATCGTGCGAACCTGCAAGGCGCTTATCTCGGAGAAGCAAATCTCGTAAACGCCAGTCTGGTTAATGCAAATCTTCAGAGCGCTGACATCAAGAAAGCCAGGTTAGACGGAGCCAATTTGACCGGGGCAAACCTGAAGAATGCGGATATTCGAGGCGCGTCGCTTAAAAGCACAATCATCACGCAGGAGCAGCTTCGATCAGCTCGCAGGTATTTCTGGCAGTAGATAATCTCAGATAGGAGCAAACATCGCTTTGGACATCAAAGAGCTTGAAGCCGCGCTTGCCCAGGCTAATGCTGATTATCGGAATTGTGATGTGGATACCCGTGCAGCCGCAGAAGTGACAGTGTATGAACTTGAGCGTAAACTCGCTGCTGCTAAAGGGGAAGCCTATGCAACTACACTCGATTTCCCTGTCAGGTGGGATGTTGGCGCACCCATGCCTCATGTTTTTGCGAACGAGCATTGGGTCTTCCTGACCTTCCTTGTCGCGGATTCGCCGATGATCCCCACTGAGCCTGTAAGCCTGACTTATGCGGTGGTTGAGTTTCTCAGACCTGTGGCTCATCGATCAGGTTCACCGTCTGAAGATGACCAGTTTGGACACTACCTTTGCGGTAGAGGACAAGAAATTTACAGAGCGCAGATCGTAGAAAACTCCGCGTGGCTGCGCGAAATGATCGACATGTGGAAGAAAGCAAATCTTGAGGATGATGACAGCGATGAGAAACACTGGCAACAGCGCATCAAACACTACATCTTCTGGTTCCACGACTCGACATTCGAATGTCTGGCACGGGGCTACGAAGTCCACACCTATCATGACACTATAAATGCGGTGGTTGAAAAGATTATCAAGCGACTTTTGAAAGGATAACTATTCCATGAGCGAAGAGCTTGACCCACAGTGGCGCACGATTTCGCGCTTTCAGCCGGACGAAGTAGACACTGAAACCTTGCTCAGGCTGCTGAAACATGACGACTGGCAGGTGCGTTTCAACGCGGCGCGGGTGCTGCGGTTCAATCCCGATGCGCGAGCACTCGATGAGCTGTTGAAGTTGTTCAAACGTGAAAAACACGGTGCGGTGCGTCATATGGTCGCGCTGGCACTGGGGGCATTACATGAAGCGGGTGTTGAAGTCCCGCTGTTCGCTGACCTCCATAACCCCGCTGTCGAAACCCGGCGCAATCTGGCGATCAAACGACTGAAAGAATTGAAAGTCAGTGTTTCCGTTGAGCATGAGGACTACATTCAACTGATGATTCCGCACAAACTGGCGGCGGAGTGTTTCATCGAAGTCGGGTTTCTTATGGCACAACTGACAGAGGCATCATTTCCCGATGCTTATGCGCCAATTGCCGAAAGTGTGCCTTCATCTGTGCTGCCTGTATGGTCAGATCCTATCGTTGAATTTGTTGAGAGCTACCCACACGGCATGAAGTTTCGGATTTATCGACGTACAGGATAAATTGTTTCCCTATAATCGGCGACTGGGTGACAGGAGCATTTTGGCAATCACCGCTCTTCCACGCCAATACATCCGGGTACTGTTACCAGATATGGATGGACTGTCGCTGTGACAATTTTGTCGCGCACCACAGGATCAGCGGAAACAATATCCTGTGCATGTTCGATGTCCTCCGAGAGAAATATCCCCATCGCGCCAGTGTTATCCAGAAAACCGCCACCCAGGATCAGTATCCCTTCTTTCTGCAAGTGGCTCATATATGCAAAATGCCCCGTAAGGGGTTGTTCGTTGATGGGTTTGCCATGCAGCCAGTTTGGTCCGGGTCGGTAGATAAAAACATAATATAATTCCACGATATTTCCTCTTGAGAATTCTCTATTTGATGACTTGATAAACCTTGCTTCAACTTCTGTCTGAATTATCAACCCGCTGGTTTGAAATTTTTAGTCACAAAATGAACCGCTTTCCCTCTCGCACAACGCCGCTGCGACGATTATACGATGCGAGGGAACAGCCCATCAAACGACGCTATATCCAGTGTTGGCAGCACATCTAGGCACGATCCCCACAGTACCTCAATTTTCCCCTTTTCACCTAAGCCATTGAAGAAGCCCGGCAGGAAACCTGACTGTTGAAGATCAGCGCATATTTCATCCAGCTTGTGGGTGATTTCTTCGTTGAAATTGAGAATTTTGCCCTTGTCGAAGGGTTTACTGCCCTGTCGCCGCCCGGAGCGGTAATCCCAACGGAGATACTGCCCATCCTTGCCGGTGTAGCTGATTTCTTCCCGTACACACATCACCGCAAAGCGAAGCAACTGTGCCGCAGCGCCTGTTTCTGACTCCAGCGCCACCAGATAATGGTCTAATGCTTGCTGTGTCTCATCAGGGAATGCGCTAGGCTCTGTTGACGTTTTGGTTTAGAACCACTATCCCCCCACCCCCTTTCCCCGTAGACGGGGAAAGAAATTCTGCGGGCGAGGGGGTGAGATTCTCTCTGTGTTTACGGGGTGGGGATTAGGGTTTCCAAGCCCCGAAGGGGCGGCTGCTCCTAGCCCGCTGCTTTAGCGGCGGGCGCTCACGGGCGGCGCTGAGCGCAAGGCATGTCGCCCCTACGGGAATTACAATGTCAACACAACCTAGTGTTCTCATATCGAGTCGATGGTCGAGAAAGTGGTTGTTGACCCCGAGGGAAAAGTGCCACTGGAATTGCGTCCTCCCTTCGCCCACCGGCAAGAAATCTCTGAGCGGGTGCGCTATCAGGGTGAGGCTGGTGCAGGCAAAACAAAAGCCAGTGAATGTGCTGGCTCATGCTCGGATTGGATCCTAGATTGTGGGTCCAGTAGGATTCGAACCTACAACCAAACGGTTATGAGCCGCTTGCTCTGACCATTGAGCTATGGACCCTTGCTGGTTAAGAGCGGCAGGCGGGATTCGAACCCGCGACATACAGCTTGGAAGGCTGTCGTTCTACCCCTGAACTACTGCCGCATGGGGGAAACCTTCTGTCGGGGTGGTCGGACTCGAACCGACGACCTCTACGTCCCAAACGTAGCGCGCTACCAACTGCGCCACACCCCGAATGGCGTTTAGTATAGCACGTTCCAAAGCGTAATTCTATGGTGGATTTTGGGAATGGTGGGAAAGGAAGGTTTGCCGGGGGGTGTTGATGTAATTGAAGCCCCGAAGGGGTGGTTGATCTCAGCCCGGTGCTTTAGCGCCGGGCAGCCGGGTTACGATGTCAAGAGACTCTACGGGATTTAGCCCGAACTTAGAAGTCGCAGGTTTGGAACGCCCCGCTGAGGAAGCCCATTTCCGCCAGCCCGCGCACAAAGAAATAGATTGCCCCCCACCCCCCACCGATGAGTCCCCATACCCGTGATTTCTCCGATTTTGAGATGGCTATTGCCAAAAGCGGAAAGACGAACATCGCGATACGCATGAAAAACAAGGGAAGCCCTCGGCAGGGGTTTGAGGAAAACATATTCCATGTCCCAAAGGGGGGTTTCCAACCGACGCCGACGCGATCAATGAAGGCGAAAAAGACGACAGCCGTCAGGAACAAAAGGACATTTGTGTTGGGGATTGCTTGCCGAAACATACAAATAAGTGCGAAGATGAAAATACCCCAGAGCATGATCCCCCATAAGATCATGATCCCTTCGCCCGACCATGGCAGTAGCCGCTGAAGGAATTGTTGTGCTGTGATTGTGCCGCCACCCATAATGGTCTGTATCCTTTCTAAATCTACCGCATCATATCCTGATTGTAGCGCACGAATGGCGATTCAGACGTATGCTAACCTACTGGCACGCCGGATCAATCGGCTGCCCGCCGGGTTGCCCGTAGTTTTCCGCCACATCCACCGTTGCCGCCTTCGGAATCCACCCACCCATCATAAAGACCTGAACCCAATCCCCCGTCGTGTTGTTATCAATGAGGAACACGGTTTGGCATTTGTAGATGACCTTTCCCGTTGGGTCGCCGTCCGGCGCACTTTGGACGCCAATATCGCCAATGATCAAGACGAGATCGCGGTTGGCGGGCAAGCCCGGTCCCCGAAAGGCAGCCGCCCCGCCACAGACAACCGATTCAGCGACCAAAACGCCGATAATCGTCCCGCTCAGGTCGCGCTCGGTGACGAAAATGTATTGCTCCTGATTGTCAGGATCGGCAATCGAAGGGGGCGGGTTCACCAAGATCGGATTGATTGGCACTTCAACGGTGATGGAGCGCGTCCCGCTGCCGGGCATAACAATCAGCCCACTGCCAGCGCGAGTGACGCCGGGAATCCCCGTCAGACGGACAATGACATCGGCTTGGACGGCGGGCGCATCGGTGGTCAGATTCACGGTGAGGTGATCGCAATAAAATATAAATGAGGCTGACCCGGCTGCCTGCGCGGGTGCTGCCAAAGAAAAGAAAGCGACCATAAGCGCAAAAATAACGAGACTCACAAGCACACGACGATTCATCATGATTCTCCAATGGTGATCATCTCGAGAAGTAAGGCGTCAGGGTAGTATAGCAGAAACCATTTTGTGGGCATTGCCTGCGGCAAAAAGGCGATATAGGGGCTTGTCCTCAACGACCAATAGACACCTGATGTTCTTTTAGAATAGTCCTAAACCCCACCTCCCTGCGACCCGCCTTCGGTGTGTACCCGCGCCCCGTTTACGGGGCGCGGCGGGCGTAAAAAACGGGGGGGCGTCCCTATGGGGGGCGGACTGCCTTAATAGCTACCCCTAATTTACAGATAGGCACTTAGCCTATAGGCAAGGTCACTTCGATGGTCACGCCGCGCCCCGGATGGGCGATCACCTGAACAATCCCACCTAAGTGTTGAACGCGCTGACGGATGTTATGCAAGCCAATCCCGGGCTGAACGGCGATGGAGTCATAGCCAATGCCGTTGTCGGAAATGACCAGCGAGATCGTGTCATGAGTTTCATGGAGATCGAAGTAAACTTCTGTTGCCTGTGCATGGCGGACGACATTTGAAAACGCCTCGCGGGTGATCTGAATCAGAGCGTGAACGACTGCTTCGGTTAGTCCCGTAAAGCTAGACGATAAATCCATCACCAACCGCGCCGAAGAAACTTCTTCAAAACGCGCCCGAATCTCATCCATCTGCTGGCGTAAATTGAGGGTGAATTCCACACCAGCCCGCAAGTTTGCGATGTAACGGCGCAGATCATCAATGACCCGATCCAAATCGCTGTTCACGGCGTTCACCTGTCCAGTGATCTCCGTATCACCGGCATGACTCAGACGCATGAGTTCCAGCTTGATGCCGATGGCATAGATCGATTGGATGATTCCATCGTGAAGTTCCATGCTGATGCGATCCCGTTCCTCGACAACGGCAAGTTTGCGCAGTTGTTCGGCGGTGCGGGCGTTTTCAATGGCAATGGCAGCATAGGCAGAAAGAAGGCGGATGATCCGTTCATCTTCTTCATCAAAGGGTTTGCCATCCAAGCGATCACACAGGTAAAGATTGCCTAAATGCCGCCCCCGCGCAAGAATGGGAACACCGAGGAAACTCGTCATCAGCGGATGGTTGCTGCAAAACCCAGTTGAGCGCGGATCGCTTTGCATATCATTCAAGCGGATTAGCGCGGAGGTTGCCGACAACGCGCCAAGCAAGCCGTGACCACGCGGTTGTTTGTCCATATGAGCAAGCTGATCGTCTGCCATGCCATAGGTGATGAACTGCGCCAAACCGCCAACGCCATCGGGAACGCCGAGCGCCGCATACTTCGCCTTCACCAGTTTCCCGGCAATTTCCGCCAAGCGGCGGAGGATGTGTTCGAGGGTGAATTCTTCCGTTAGGGCTGAAAGTGCCTCACCAAGAGCATTCAACCGTTCATCGCCAGGTTCTGTACTAACATTTGTCATAATGACTCGTGATCTTCATCATAGACGGGTGAGTGTGAGTCATTGTACCCTAAAGTGAGAGAGACAGAGACTAACCATTATGACCATTAACCACCATATCCGGGTATTGATCGCTGATGATCATGAAGTTGTACGGATGGGGATTCGCACCCTTCTGAGCCAACACCCTCACTTGCATGTCATTGCCGAGGCAGCCAGCGGCGAGGATGCTATCCAAATGGCGATAGAACATCATCCCGATGTCGCCGTTTTGGATGTGCGAATGCCGGGCATGTCTGGCGTTGAGGCGTGCGCTCAGATCATCCGCCAAGTGCCAACGACGCGGGTTGTCATGTTGACCAGTTATGCGGAGGATGATCTACTCTTTGCCGCCATTCGCGCCGGCGCATCGGGCTATGTCTTGAAGCGCATCGGCAGCGACGACCTTGTGCGCACGATTGAAGCCGTAGGGCGTGGCGAATCGGCAATCGATCCCTCCATGACGGCGGCGATCTTTCGGGAAGTTCGTGAAGCAGAAAAACACCGCGAATCGGCTGTGTTTGCCGACCTGACCGCGCAAGAAATGCGCGTTTTGGCGCTGATTGCCGATGGGCTGACGAACCGCGAGATTGCCGGGCGGCTTTTTCTTGGCGAGGGAACAGTGCGCAACTATGTGAGCAACCTCTTAAGCAAGCTGCACCTTGCCAACCGCGCCGAAGCCGCCGCCTTTGCCGTGCAGCATCATGTGAAAGAGTACCTTTCGGAAGGGTGAGGATGACCCCTCACCCCCTTATTCTATAGTCATGGCGAGTTAGGATGTTGAGGTGATCCGCATCCTTTCCATCCGCACCCTCTAAAAAACACTTACAGCATTTTTCAAGGAGATTGATCCCTTAATGGTTGATAACCCCTCTTATCACGATATACTTACTAATGGGTTAGGCGGTGGTGAGCAAGGGGTAAACGAACGACGCCCGCCCTTCTTGTAAGAAGGCTGGTTGTAGCCCAACCAGTGAGGGTACTGCAATGTCCTCTTTCTCGTTTGCTCCCATCACAATCTAGCGTCATAATCTCCCTTATGCGGTGTTCTGTTGTATCGAATGCCGCTCATAGAGATCGTTTCCAGATTAGTGAGGGAGACCAGAGACAATGAAACGTTTACTTGCCCTCGTGGTTATTTTTGCTTTGGCATTCGGTGGCTTTGCCGCCCTGCCGCGTCCGGTGGCTGCTGCCGATGCTCCTAGCGGGACATTCCTCGGTACGTGGCCCTATGCCCTTCCCCCCAATCACCACCTAAGTTCCTTTGCAGCGGGTGGCTTGGGCGATAACCTCGGCGTGATCTATCGCCAGATGGTGCAAATGCCCTTTGCCTTCTATATGTGGGCGCAAGATAAGTACGAGCCACTGCTTGCCGAATCATTCGGCTATAACAGTGACATGACGGCATACGATGTGAAACTTCGCGCCGATGCGAAGTGGAGCAATGGCGATGCAGTGACTGCCGACGATGTGATCGCCACCTATGCGCTGGGGCGTATTCGTGGTTGGGCGCAGTTCACCTACTTTAGCGAGGTGAAAAAAGTTGATGATTTGACGGTTTCCTTTGTCGTTAAGGGTGAGGCGTCCCTTTTGGCAGAACGCCTTGTCTTGAAAGAATATATCCTTGACCGCGCCACATGGGGCGCGTTGGCAGATGAAGCCACCGCTCTCGTTGCCGCCGGCAAGACAAACGCCGATCAGGAATGGAAAGACCTGAACGCCAAAATTACCGATTTCCGCCCTGAGACGCTGAATGCCTCTGGTCCGTTCACCTATACCCTTGACGATGTGAACGATAAATACCTGACTCTGAAATGGCAGCCCAACAGCATTTTCTCTGGCAGCGTGAAGTTTGGGGAAATCCGCCTGTGGGCAGGTGAAACCGATGCCACGACCCCCCTTGTGCTGAGCGGCGAGTTGGCGCACAGCACAAATGTCTACCCGCCAGCGGCGCAGCAGGCATTCAAAGATGCTGGCGTGCGCTTGATTGTGCAGCCGCGTATGTACGGACCCGCCTTGCTCTTTAAGCACGATGTGTATCCCTTCGGGATCAAAGAAATCCGTCAGGCAGCCGCCTATGCCATCAACCGTGAGCAAAGCGCCTTCCTGACGAACGGCTTCGGGGCGATGGGAACAGTCTACATGTGCGGGCTGCTCGATAGCTCTGTGCCGGGGCTGCTCAATGAGGATGTGATTGCCAAGCTAAACCGCTATGAGTTGAACCTTGAAAAAGCGGCGGAACTCATGACAGCGGCAGGCTTCACCAAGAACGCTGATGGCAAGTGGGCGGATAAGGACGGCAAAACGGTCAAGGCGGAATACAAGTTCCCTGCCGAATTCGCTGACTTTTCCGCCGCTGCCCAAGACGCCATTCAACAACTGAATGACTTCGGTTGGGACATCACCGCACGGGCGCTGCCCTGGCAGCAAACGGCGGAGGATATCCGTCAGGGCAATTTTGAACTCTCTGTCTGGAGTTGGGGGAACACCTCGCCCTTCGCCGCCCGCCAATTCTTCGGGCCCGTCCAACGTTTCAACTACGTTGGTTTGCCGGAAGGTCAGGTGGGGATGAACTTCCAAATGAAGTTTGAATACGGCGGCAAAGAGATCGACCTCAACGAGATGATCAACCTCTCCAGCAGCAGCATGGATCCCGCCGTCCTGAAGGAACGGGCGGGCGAGGTGGCAGTGATCATCAACGATCTGATGCCCTTTGTTCCCTTGAATGTGATCCTCAGCACTGAACCATGGAACACTAAACTGGTCTCTGGCGGTCCTGCCGATGGCGACCCCATCTTGCAGAATCCTAGCCCGGATCACTTTATCATTTGGTATATGCTGAACGGTACCATCACACCGCCTGCCCAATAGCCCATCCTTTAGATGCTTATCCCCTGAGGGCACCCCCCTCAAGGGGCTTTTGCAAAGGTTGTTTGTTCAGCGGGTGGAAGGGCTATTGCCCTCCTTCTTTACTCGCCGTATCGGGCGCACGCTTGTGAGGTGCGCCCTTTTCTTACTAGCCACCTAAAAACTTTTTTCGAGAACGGTACGCTATGCACAGTGAAACACTCTCCCCACCAGCGGATACCTCTACCCCAGAGAGGCGTTCTCGGCTTGGTATGCTCTGGAAGAATGCCCGCAAAAGTTATATCTTGCGATCCATTGCGCAAGGGCTGTTTACGCTCTGGGCGGTGACAACCTTCACTTTTGTTTTGATTCGCTTTTTGCCCGGCAACCCTGTAGACATCAAAATTCAACAACTGATCAACAGCCAAAACCTGACCTATGAGGAAGCCGCCCGCCAAGCCGCCGGGTTGTTTCCCTTTGATCCAAGCGAACCGGTGGTTACCCAATACATGCGCTTTATGGGAAACTTGCTGCGAGGGGATTTGGGAAAATCGATCACCTCGCCCAGTACAACAGTGGTGTCCCAAATTGCCGAATTTTTGCCATGGACGCTCTTTAGTGTCGGCTTGGGGCTGCTGATCAGCTTTACGCTGGGAACGTTAATTGGCGTAGCCATCGCCTATTGGCGCGGCGGGCTGTTCGATAACATCGTCACCTTTTTTTCCTCGATCCTCTATGGGATTCCCGATTTCGTCATTGCCTTGTTGATCATCTTGATTGGCGGTGTCCAATTAGGTTTGTTCAAGCCGGGGAGTTTGCAAGGCGGCTCTGATCCCGGGATTCCGCCGGGCTTTACCCCCGAATACATCAGCAGTTTGCTTCGGCATGTCTTTTTACCGCTGGTGACTTATCTCACCACAACGATTGGCGGCTGGATTTTGACCATGAAAAGCAGCACGATCACCACGCTTGGCGAAGATTACATCACAGTGGCAAAGGCACGAGGGCTTTCCCAACGGCGGATTTTGCTTGGCTATGTGGGACGCAATGCCCTGCTTCCGCAGGTCACTCGTTTGGCGATTAGTGTGGGGTTCATCCTCGGTGGGTCGGTCATTATTGAAACCATTTTTAATTATCCTGGCTTAGGGCGGACGCTCAGCAATGCCATTATCGCCCGTGATTACACAACGATGCAGGGTGTCTTTCTCGCCATTGCTATGGCGGTGATCCTCTCGAATATGCTTGCCGATTTACTCTATGGGATGCTTGATCCGCGTGTGCGGGTGGGGGGAGGATCATCACGATGACACCGGGAACACCAAGTGGGATCATCGCGGCTTCCCCTGTTGGGCTGCTCATTGGGGCGCTGTGCGGACTTATCCCCCTATTGATCGCCTTCCGTTACAAACGCTACCGCATCGGCGTGGGAGGGTTTTTGGCGTGTTTGTTCAGCGGCTTCGCCTGTGGTGCGTTGGGCGGTGTGCCGATGATTTTGCTGGCGTCCGCCGTTGTCATTTCTTATGTGTATGTCGATAGGCAAGACCCCTTCACCTCACGGGAATCCTTAGAGAACGTCGATTTCAGCGAATCGAACAGCGAATTTTTTCTTCGTCAAATGGCACGTTTGGGGATGTCTCTGCGTTCGTATTGGCGAGGGTTGACCCGCAACCGAGCGGGCTTTCTCGGCTTTTTGGGGCTGCTGTTCTTCTTTTTGCTGCTCACCATTGGTCCCCTGTTTATCCGTTATGAGAGTGCGCCGCAGCTGAGCCGCGCCAAACCCGGCGCCGGAACAGGCTTTCACCCCCCCTCCGCAGAGTTCCCCTTAGGCTTGGATTGGGCGGGGCGGAGCGTCTTAAGCCATATGATCTACGGCGGACAGCCGCTCATCGTGACGGCTATCCAAGCCGGCGCAATCACCACCCTGATCGCTGTCACCTTAGGGGCGTTGGCGGCGCTACTTGGGGGGGTCTTTGATCAAGTCTTGAGCGGTCTCGCCAATTTCATCCTGACCATTCCCCAATTTCCGCTGCTCATTGTCTTGGCGTCGATCATCACCTTTGACAACCGCCTTTATCTGGCGCTTTTATTAGGGTTGTTGGATTGGCCCGTCCTTATGCGGGCGATTCGCGCACAGGTGCTAAGCCTGCGCGAGCGTGATTTTATTCAGGCGGCAATCGCCCTTGATTTAGGCTTGCCCCATCTTATTTTCCGCGAGGTGCTTCCCAACCTGATCAGTTACATCGTCGTCAACATGATTTTTAGCATCCGCGCCGCCGTTTACGCCCTCGTCGGCTTAACCTATTTGGGTATGGTGCCCTTCAAGGAACCAGATTGGGCGGTGTTGATCCTGAATGCACGGCAGCGGGGGGCAATCTTCAACGTCGATGCGATCAGCACGATTCTTTCGCCCATTTTGGCAATTGCTCTGTTTCAGTTATCGCTTGTTTTGTTCACCCGCTCGTTGGAAGAAATCTTTAATCCACGCTTGCGCAGTGGGTTATAAAATAGAGTGAGTGGGTTGATAGTTAGGGAGAGTCAGTTCATGACCGCCGCACCCCATACACCAACAACAGTACGCCTGACGAACGAGGCATTTTGGGCATTTTGCGAGCGTCCCGAAAACGCCGATAAGCAGTTTGAACTGATCGAAGGGATTCCTAGTGAGATGCCCCAACCAAAATGGCTTCACCAAGAAGTCGTGCGTTTAGTGGTTCGGCTGTTAATCCGCTTTCTTGATCATCATCCTCTTGGCGCATGTTATACAGATAACACGGCGTATATCCTAGCGCCTGAGGTGATCCTTGTGCCGGATATCTCATTCATTCGCACCGAACGCTTGGCGGCTTTCGTCAACCTACCCGATTACCCCCCGTTTGCCCCCGATCTGGCGGTGGAGGTTGCCTCGCCAAGCAACACGCCGGTAGACCTCACCGAGAAGGCGGCGCTCTACTTGAAACATGGCACATCCAGCGTCTGGGTGATCTACCCCGAAAAACGGGCGGTGCGCTTTTACCGTCCGGCGGCGGATGGCGGGGTCTATTTCTACGATTTGGTGGGGGATGCCGTCTTGGAAAACGATCCTGTTTTGCCCGGTTTCCGCACCCCGATTACGGCGTTCTTCTCGCCCACTAAAACGGAGGAATCCCCTTCGTAGTGCTATCTATCCTTCATGAATAGCGAATTAGGAATCAAAAAACCCGATCACGTTGTGATCGGGTTTGCTGTCCCGAGGGCTAGATTCGAACTAGCGAATGGCGAATTTACAGTCCGCTGCCTTAGGCCGCTTGGCTACCTCGGGGCGACTAGTGGGGATGATACCATAGCAAGTGGGGAGCGTCAACGGTGCGCTCCCCCAAACACCAACCTCTCTTAGCCTAAGTACACCACAGTGATTTTTAGAAGAACCCCTATCCCCCCGCCGCCTTTCCCTGTGAACGGGGAAAGGGGGCGAATTCCCCAGGCGAGGGGGGGAGGGGGATGAGGGCTGTCTCTTTCTGTGGGTACCGTCCTGATGGACTACTAGCCTTTCACCGCCCCCGCCGTTAGACCGGCAACAATCCGGTTTTGGAAGAACAAGACGAGTGAGATCAGAGGGACAGTGACGACAATGGATGCCGCCATGATCTCCCCGAATGGCTCGTTGCGGGAAATTTCTCCGGTAAAGTTTGCCAGCGCCACCGTCACCGTTTGTGAGCTTGGGCTAACAAAAGTGAAGGTGAGAGCAAAGAGGTATTCGTTCCACGCGGCGATGAACGCCAGCAGTCCCGTTGTGACCATTGCCGGGGCAACCAGCGGGAGCAAGATGCGATAGAACGTCTGGAAGGGCGTACAGCCATCGACAAGGGCGGCTTGCTCCAATTCCCCCGGTAGGGCGCGGAAGAACGCCGTCAGTACCCAGACCGTGAAGGGTAAGGTGAAAATGAGGTAGGAAATGATCAGTGAGGTGATGTTTCCATACGCGCCGATCTCCCGCATGACCACAAACAAGCCCGGCAAGATCGAAATCTGCGGAAAGAGCGTCATAGAGAGAATGAGGTACAAAATGAAGCGTTTTCCCTTGAATTTCAATCGCCCTAGTGCATAGGCAGCAAACGAGCCAAAAACGAGCGCTAAAACGACCACCGTCAGAGCGACGACGGTGCTGTTCAGCAGCCCACGCCAGAAGGTATCTTTCAGAAAAACTGCTTGGAAACTTCGCAAGGTTAATGCTTGCGGGATAAATGTAGCCGGCGTGCGGATCACTTCATTTTCCGTTTTAAGCGCAGAGACCAGCGCCCAATAGAAGGGGAAAATGGTGTAGATAAAAATGAAAATGACGAGCGCCCAAAAGATAATGCGCCCCCAAAGTTCGTTATTCTTCTTTCCGGTGACCATAAGGACGCTTTCCTAATCTTCCTGAACTTGGAAGGTACTCATATACAGGATGGTGAAGGCGAAGATGATGATGAAGATCACCACGCCAATGGCACTGGCATAGCCATATTGGAAGTCTTGCGCCAATTTCTCGTAATTGTAGGACGCCATCGATAACAGCTTACGGTTAAAGAGGACGTAAAACACATCGAAGGCGCGGAGGGCATCCAGCGTGCGGAAGATCAGGGCGATCAGAATCGTTGGCATCAGCAGCGGGAAGGTGATGCGGAAAAAGCGCTGAACCACCGTCGTCCCGTCCACTGCCGCCGCTTCATAGAGATCAGCCGAGATCGTCTGCAATCCGGCGAGGATCAGCAGCGCCATATAGGGGGCGGTTTTCCATACATCGACAAGGATGATCGACAAGAACGGAAAATCGACTAACCACGCCTGCGATCTCTGAATCAACCCCGTCTGGAGCAGAAGGGCATTGAGAAACCGCGAACTGTTATCCCCCAACATCTCTTTCCACAAACGGGTGGAGACTGCGGTTGGGATTGCCCATGGGATGAGCATCACCGCCCGCATGACACCGCGCCCACGAAACTTCGTGTTCACCACGAGGGCAATACCCAAGCCAAAACTGAGTTCAAGAAACACCGAAACAATGGTGAAGAATACGGTATTGAGGATCGCCCCAACAAAATCGCCATCCCCAGCGGTGATCGTCGTCCGTCCACTAAAAATTTGAAGCACCCCTACCCGCGAATAGGTGTAACGTGGGTAGGTATCCGTTGCCTCAACACGGGGGAGAAGGCTTGTAGGCAGGCGTGTTTCATCTGGTGGGATTTGGACAAATTGAATTCCTAACAGCCGTTGATAGTTCTGAAAATTGACATTTTTGACGACAGTTCCTTCCTCAGCGGCAAAACGTTCATCGGTGAGGCTGGCGGTAAATGTCCGTGCAAGGGGGTAAAAGGCGACCAAAATCAACACAATGAAGGTAGGCAAGAGCAAAAGCAGCGCAAGGCGCGTTTGTCGTGCATTAATCGTGTCGAAGCGGGGCATCCTTACCCTCGGTGAGGGGGAGGCTGATGCCGTTGTCATAAGGGTAAAAACCTTTCCAAAAAAGAGCGGTCTTTCAATGTGCCGATTGTAGCGTGTGTCTAGTGTTCCGTCATGCTTGCGCTGTGGCGTTTTGAACAAGCGTGAGCAAGACGGATAGGACTAGCGCTGTAGTTCATGTGTTTGGTTTAGAACCCTCCCTATCCCCTGCCCCTTCCCCGTAGACAGGGAAAGGGGAGAGCCTCTCTCTCGGTGTACGGGGTGGAGATTAGGGTTTCCAAGCTCGGAAGGGGTGGTTTCTTTCAGCCCGCTGCTTTAGCGGCGGGATCACTGGGATTACAATGTCAACATAACCTCGTTCCCAGACACGCCTTTTGCACAGGGGCAAGGCGGCTTCAGTTCGTTCACCATGCCCCTAGGCGACTCCTCTGCGCCATTGCTTTCGAGCGCCATTTTCAAGGACATTGCCCCTCTTGATTGACTTGTTGACTCATCACGCTATACTTGTGGATTGGGGTAGGCTGTAGTCATCAAGGGATAAAACAACTCCGCCCGTCCTTCTTGTAAGAATGCTGGTTGTAATCCAATCAGCGAGGGGTACTGGATGGATGGATGAAAAAACCTTTGACCATCTACCATGCCCCATGATATAATGCCGTTTGTACCCCTGTTGCACGGAGAACGAAAACTGATGGAGTCCAACATTCACGCCGCAGGCGAGCAGGAGCCGGCAGGGGAAATGTCCCCCACGCCTGCTGATTCGCTGGCAAACGGCGTCATAGACGCCGCCCCTGTGGCACATGCCGAGACCTCGCTCCCAATGGCGAGTGTCCCTGAAGACCACGCCCCCGCTGCTGCTGCTGATATAGATGATGCGGCGACGACGGATTCGGCTAACGCCGTAGAGGGGGCAGCCCCTGCGGATCCTTCCGATCCTCAGGTCAAAAAAGGCGCTATCCTTAAGGGAGTTATCGCCCAGACCACGCCCACCGAGATTATGATTGATTTGGGGCTGAAAGCCCCTGCCATTGTGCCGAGCAAAGAGATCGAGCGCATGGATAAAGAGACGATTGATGCCCTTAAGGTTGGCGAAGAGGTTGATGTGTTTGTCCTCAACCCCGAAAACCGCGATGGGTATGTTGTTGTCTCTATCGCCCGCGCTGCCGAGGAACGCGATTGGCGGATGGCGGAAGAACACCGTCAAAATACGAATGTCTATGAAGGCAAAATTGACGGCTACAACAAAGGCGGCTTGATCGTCCGCTTTGGGCGTTTGCGCGGCTTTGTCCCCGAAAGCCAAGCCAGCCGTGACCGCCGGATGCGTGCAGCCGGCACAGACCCCCAGGAAAAGTGGGGATCGATGCGCGGCGAAGATATTTCGGTGAAGGTCTTGGAAGTGGATCGGCAGCGTAACCGCCTGATTCTTTCCGAGCGCGACGCCACCCCCCAACTTCGGGAGCAGAAGAAAGAAAAACTGCTGGACGAATTGCAAGTGGGCGATGTGAAGGTGGGGCGCGTCAAGAGCGTTGCCGATTTTGGCGCCTTTGTCGATGTTGGCGGGGCAGATGGGCTTGTCCACCTCACCGAAATCTCGTGGAAGCACATCAACCATCCCAAAGACGTGTTGAAGGTAGGGCAAGAGGTTGAGGTTGAGGTGATCAACGTTGACCGCGAACGAAAACGCATCG
This sequence comes from Anaerolineales bacterium, assembly GCA_015075625.1. Taxonomy (NCBI): domain Bacteria; kingdom Bacillati; phylum Chloroflexota; class Anaerolineae; order Anaerolineales; species Anaerolineales bacterium. The sequence goes on from JABTTZ010000001.1 coordinate 774,070, forward strand.
GCTTGAGCATCAAACGCCGCGAAGAAGACCCCTGGAAGGTGATCACCCGCAAATATCAAGAGGGTGAACTCGTTCAAGGGACGATCACCAAGCTGACCAAGTTTGGCGCTTTTGCCCGCTTGGTGGATAACCCCGAAATTGAAGGGTTGATCCATATCAGCGAACTTTCCACTCAGCGGGTGACGCACCCCAAAGAGGTCGTCAATGAAGGGGATGTGTTGACCCTCCGCGTCGTGAAGATCGACTCCGATGAGCGTCGCCTGGGGCTGAGCTTAAAACGGGCGAACAGCACTGCCTATATAGAAGCCGACATCAAACGGGCGATGAGTCCGGCGAGGGAAGCCAACCCCGGCGCCGATATTGCCGACTTTGAGGCGCAGCAGTTGAAAGAAGGCGAACGCCGCCGTGACCGCAAAAAAGGCGGCGGGGGCAGTAGTGGTGGTGGTGGAAAGCGCGGCGGCAAGAAAGGCAAGGGCGATTTCTCCGACGATTATGGGGATGATTATCGCTAAACCCAAAACCCTTCAGCGCCTGTTCTCCGTGCCGCGCTGAATGAAACCGCCTTTCTCGTTCGTCGGGGAGGGCGGTTTTTGATTTCCCCCCCTCCGGTCATATCCGGTCATGATTTCCAAACCTTGCCTCACTGCCCAAAATTCGGCATAATGACACTCATTCATACGATCTCATTTAGCCTAATTCTAAACGTGCCATCATGACTACATCCTTGCCACCGATTCAAATGATCGACTCCGATCAAAGCCTTCTGCGTCTCGTTGAGCGCCTTGCCAATGAAGCGCTGATCGCCGTAGATACCGAATCGAACAGCCTCTACGCCTACTATGAGCGCGTTTGCCTCATCCAAATCAGCACGCAGACGGGCGATTGGGTGATCGATCCCCTTGCCCTTGATGATTTATCGCCCCTCGGCACGATCTTTGCTGACCCCCATATCGAAAAAGTCTTTCATGCCGCTGAATATGATTTGATGTGCTTGAAGCGGGATTACGAATTCATCTTTCTAAACCTCTTTGATACGATGGTCACTGCGCGGATTTTAGGACGCAAAGCCATTGGGTTGGGCAGCCTTTTGGAAGATTATTTCGACTTACACATGGATAAGCGCTTTCAAAAAGCGAATTGGTCGGAGCGCCCCCTGCCCAAAGACATGCTCCGCTATGCCCAGAAAGACACCCATTACCTTCCCGCCTTGCGAGATAAACTCTATGAGGAATTGGTCGGGCGTGGTCTGCTTGAGGAGGCGCTTGATGTGTTTGCCACCTTTGCCGCACTTACCCCGCCGGCTGCCAGCACCCGCCACTTTAACCCTGATGAAGTCTGGAACATGCCTGCTGCTCGCCGTCTAAACCGCCGCCAGATGGGGGCGCTGCGCGAGATCGCTATCCTCCGTGAGGAAATTGCGCAGACGAAAGACGTTCCTCCCTTCAAGGTGATGCTTGATGAGACGATGGTTATCCTTGCCGAAAGCGCCCCCCAACACCCGCGAGACCTCTCGAAGGTGCGCGGTGTTACGCGCTGGATCAGCGGGCGTTATGCCGAGGATACGATTGCCGCGATCACGCGGGGGTTGAATAGCCCTCCAACCCGCCGCCCACCGCCCGCCGCCCAAGATGATGCCCTCACCCAAACGCGCTACAACGCCCTCCGCGAATGGCGTCGAAAACTTGCCGATGCACGCGGGGTTGAGAGCGACGTGATCATCCCGAAAGACATTCTGCTGACCATTGCCCGCCTTGCCCCCGACACCCGTGAAGGGCTGGCGATGATCACCACGATGGGCGCGTGGAAACGGGAGCGCTATGGGGCAGAGATCATCGAAGTATTAGCGTCTGTTGCCCCGCCCCCCACCCCCAAACCTAAACGGCGGCGCAAATCCACCCTGCCCAAGCAAGATACCTAACCAGTTTTTGGGGGATGGGCTGTTTGGGGTAACTAGGGGCAGCCCAAACAGCCCACCCTTTGTGGGAGGGTAGGCTGGATGGTTGTTTCGGTTGTGCCGCGCCTTTGTCGGGCAGCCATCACCGCTGGACGAACACGGTCTTGCCGTCGTTCCGCCTACCGCGCCGCCTACCGCCTTTCTTGGAAGAAGGCAGGTATCCGGGTTGGTGGCTACTTAAGCGGACTAGACTGCTTGATAAGGTACGGTGGGCGACCTTTGGGAAGGTGATACCGTTCGGTATGCTTTAGACGCGAAACCACAGTGCGCAGTGTGTGGGAGCGATTGTAGCACAAAAGTTCTAATATGTCAAGGGGTGGGTTTAGGCAGTGTGTGGGGAAAAGGCTGCCGGCGTTCAAGCAGGAATGAACGACGAGCCGTTCGCCACAGGGATGGTTGGAAGCCCCCCTGAGGCTGTACCGCCGCGCCCTTTGCCCGTACACAGGCAAAAGGGGCAAATGAATTCTCCCTCTCCGCTTGCGAGGGGGGGCGCGATCAATCCACCACGCCAGCGCTCTTTTCCCCCTCTTTTGGGGGGTTATTCAAACCGCCAAATTGACCCCTTCTCAAATTTCCCAAAATGGGCATACAATGCACTCTAGATCACGACCCGCTCACGGGATGAATATGCATCAGAAAGGGATTTGCAGAGCCTTGTATGAGTTACACGACAGCTACCAGTTCGTCCGAACAACGCTTTATCGAGAAAGGCGTTGTCGCTAAACCTATCGGGTCTATCGGTTGGGGGCTATTTGCCGAGACGACCTTTGCCCCCGGTGAACCTGTTTTTCAGCTTGAACTCCAAGATGAGTCCCGACTAAGCGTTCGCCTTTGGGCGGATGCTTTCCACAAATATAACGACAGGTCGGTCACCATCATCCCCGATTTTTCCCTCTGTGTCGAACCTGAACACCCTTTTTGGTATGTAAATCATCATTGTGAACCAAACAGCGGGTTTGTCAATTGGGGATGGGTAGAGGAAGGAAAGATTCCCTTTGTTGCCCACCGCCCGATTCAGCCCGGTGAGCAAATACACTGTGACTATTCTTTAATTACTGTTCCCCATGATGGCTCGGCGCAAGGGGCGCCCTGGGTGATGAATTGTTTGTGTGGGGATGCCCACTGCCGAGGGGAACTCGTTGGCTTTCACGCCTTGCCCTTGCCGCTTCAATTGGCGGGAATGCTCCCCGAAGAAATGCCTCGCGGACGCATCCCGGCAAATGTCTTGTCCTACGAACCAGCCCTTGTCGAGATTTTGAAAGCCTATCCCAAACAGTATCGCAGCTATCTCGATGCGCTGCGCCAGATACGGGATATTTCCGTGTTTTTCCATCGGAAATTTGATACCCCCGGCGCCCGTATCAGCGCTTAACATCTAGGGAGAGGTCTAGCCCCCCACCCGTTGGCAGGTGAGAGGGGCTTATTTTCCTTCTTCGTTCCCCTCATCCTTCCGGCGGCGCAGGGTGCGTGCCATCGCTTCTAATTCTCGGAAGTATTCGGAATTGGTGATTTCTTTGACTTGTTTGTCCTTCTTGCCCTCGTCAATCATGATCCGCAGTTCTTGAACTTCCTTCTGCGCCACGACCAAATCTGCCTTCACTTGCGAGAACAAGCGGGCGTTCTGAATGGCGATAGAGGCTTGGTTGGCAAAGGCGCTGAGGATGGACAAACTATCGGGGTTAAAGACCCCCTGCCCAATGTGATTATCGGCATACAGCACGCCCACAATCTGCCCTCGTACTTGCAGCGGCACGCAAATGATCGAGCGTAGGGCGTGACTCATCACGCTCTGCATCCCCTGAAAGCGGGCATCGTCTTGGGCATTCGTGGTTAGGATGGGCTGCCGTTGTTCAATCGCTGTGTTGATGATCCCTCGGCTGAAAATCGCTTCCCCCTCAAGGAGCGACTCCCGATCCCAATTCCGTGCTGTGCGAATCTCCAATTCCCCGGTGTTTTTATCTTGGAGCATGAGGTAGCCCCGTTCTGCCCCGGTCAGTTGGATCACGGTGTCCATGACCTCTTCCAGAACGCGGTCTAGCTCCAAAGACGAATTGAGCAGGGCTGAAACGCGCACGAGTTCTTGAAGTTGATGCAGCCGTCCAGCATTTTGGGAAACACCACTACTGACCGATTCAAGGTCTTGGCGCACCGTGCGCACCATCCCCGTGAGATCTACAGAGAGTTGAATCCCACGTTTCCGTAATGCCTGAAGGCTTTGTTCGAGTGCCGTCTCTAACCGATCCAGATTTTGGGTCAAGTGGTTAAAGGTCTCGGTAAAATTCGCCGGTTTTGTATTGGATTGGTCGGTCATCGAGATTTGCATTCCTCAGCGGGTCATGCCAACGGCTGATGAGGGTAGTATACGCCATTGCCTATCATGATACAATAAGTAGCCTTATCAATGCCATGTTTCCTGCGGCGAAGGGCGTGAAGACGACGACATAGGAGTGAGGAGAGCAGCACGCTGCCATGTCCGAAAAACGAACGATTCACCTTCGCAACCTCGGCTGTCGGCTGAATCAGGGCGAGATCGATCAGATGGCGCGGCAGTTCAGCGGGAACGGGCATACCGTCACGGCTGAACCCGAAACCGCCGGCGTTATTGTGATCAACACCTGTGCGGTCACCGGAGATGCCGTCCGCAGCAGCCGCCAAACAATCCACCAAATGCACCGCGCCAACGCCGACGCCCACATCGTGGTCACCGGTTGTTATGCCCATATTGCGCCCCAAGACATTCAGGGTTTGCCCGGCGTCAGCCATGTGATCGATAACCTTGCCAAAGAGTCGCTTGTCTCTATCGTCACCGGAGAGCCGCTCAGCGCGCCAGAAGTCTATGATCATGAACCTCTTCAACGGGAGGCAATCATCGGGGCGGGTGGGCGAACGCGGGCATTTCTGAAAGTTCAAGATGGCTGTGATCGCCACTGCGCCTTCTGTGTGACTCGCTTGGCGCGGGGGGCGGGACGCAGCAAAGCGGTTGCCGCCATTGTTGCCGAGGCGCAGGGGTTGGTTGCAGCGGGCTACCGCGAACTTGTCCTGACCGGTGTCCATTTGGGCAGCTATGGCGAGGATCAGGGCGCGGGATTCGCCCTCTGGGAACTCCTTGCGGCGCTGCTAAGCGACACCGACGCGCCACGAATTCGCTTATCGTCCTTAGAGCCATGGGGAATCCCCGATGGCTTTTTCCGTCTGTGGGAAAATCCGCGCCTGTGCCGCCACCTTCACCTTCCGCTGCAAAGCGGCAGCGATGCGACGCTCAAACGAATGATCCGCCGCACCAGCCAGCGGGAATTCCGCACGATTGTTGAAGCAGCACGGGAGGCGATTCCCAATGTGGCGCTGGCGACGGACGTCATTGTGGGCTACCCGGGCGAAACCGATGCAGAGTTTGCCACAAGCCACACCTTTATTGAGGACATGCATTTCGCCGCCATGCATATTTTTCGTTATAGTCCGCGCCCCGGCACAGCAGCAATAAAACTTCCCAACCATATCTCGGACGCGGTGAAAAAAGCCCGCAGCGAAACCCTTCAGGCGCTTGCCCACCGCGAAGAAACTGCCTATGCCCGCCAATTCATCGGGCAGCCGGTGACTATCCTTTGGGAAGCGGTGAGCGGCGCAAGCGCCGAGGGCTATTTGAACACAGGCTATACGGAAACCTTCCTTCGGGCGCGATGGGTGGGAAAATCCGTCCTGACGAATACGATCACGCCGGCAGTCATTACCGCCTACGAGCCGGAAACACGTCTTGCCCAAGCGTCGCCCTTGGCGGGGTATACTCATCCCTTATGACACCTAACGATCCCCTTGATCTGTCGATCATCATCACCACCTATAACCGCCGCCAACTGCTCCAAGAGGTGGTTGAATCGGTGCTGGGGAAACTCACCTGCACCTACGAGATCATCATTGTCGATGACGGCAGCACCGACGATACACGGGCGTATCTGGCAGCGCTGGGAGCGCCATGCCGCGTTGTTTTGGCGGAGCATGGCGGGGTACAGGCGGCACGCAATCTGGGGACGGGGCTGGCACAAGGGCGCTATTTAAAATTTACCGACGATGATGATGTGCTTGACCCAGAGGCAGTTTCTAGCCAAGTGGCGTATATGGAGCAGCATCCAGAGATCGGCGTTGGCTATTCGGATTGGATGTTCGTGGCGCGAACGAAAGAGGGGAAAATCAAGCGCTGGTTTTACACCATGAGCCAGATCGATGATCCTGTCGGCTACCTGATCATGGATTGGTGGTGTCCGCTCTTTGTCTACTTGTTTCGCGCTGATGCGGTGCGTGGACTGGTCTGGGATACCAGTTTTCGCGTTCTCACCGATATGCGGTTTGTGGTAGAGGCGGCGTTGAACGGCGTCTTGTTTGGCTATCATCCCACCGCGCCGCTCTCCTTGGGGTCGTATCGGGCGCTTCTTCCTCGCCAGCAACGGATAAGCCTTGCTGCCTCAAACGCTGTACGCACGGAACGGGAACTTGAGATTATGCAGCGGATGCAATCCCGTTTGGAGCGCGATAAGGCATGGACTCCTTTCCGCATAGAGGTGCTTGCTGGGCGTTACTTTGGCATTGCCCGCCGGATTTTTCCTGAAGACAAGCGCCTGTTTCGAGCGTTGATCAAGAAGACTCTGGCGCTGCAACCAACCTTTCAACCCGAAGGGAAACGCTACCGACAGTTGATCCGCTGGTTTGGTTATGCCCATGCCGAACGTCTGCGCCGCTTTAGCCTGCGCCTTCGGGAAGGGTACCGTGCCTTACGCCCGCCACCACAATCCCTCTCACCGGAGGGATCATCCCCCGACGACATCATCCCTATTATTTCAACAGGGCGCACGGTTGTCCCCAAATTTTGATCCGATCACTGCTTCCGCCGATGATCCGCTCGTCACGGTGATTATCTGCACCCACAACCGCTGTGCGGTGTTGGCTGAAACACTCAACGCGGTGATGGCACAGGAAGGGGTGGATTTCGCCTTTGTCATCTTGGTGGTTGATAACGCCTCAAAAGATCGCACCCCTCAACTTGTGGAAGCTATCGCCCAACGGGCAGCCGTTGAGATACGCTATATCCTTGATCCTATTGTTGGACTCTCACACGCCCGTAATGTCGCTTTGGATTACGCCCAAACGCCTTATGTCGCCTTTTTGGATGATGATTGTCAGCCTTCACCCCAGTGGTTGGCGGCGCTCATCGAACCGTTTCGGGGAATTGTGCCGCCGCCCGGCGCTGTGGGGGGGCGAATCTGGCTGCGCTGGACAAACGCACCGCCCCGTTGGATGTCCGACGAGTTACGGGGGTATTTTGGCTACCTTGATTATGGTGAGGATGTGCAGTCCGTTCGGATGGTAAATGGAGGGAATATTGCCTTTCCCACAGCGGTTGTTCGCCGCTATGCGTATGACACGCGGTTGGGGTTGGTAGGTCGGCAGCAAACGTTGGGGGAAGATGTTGATATTTTACTGCGGATGCGCAAAGATCATCTCGCCATTTATTATCAGCCGGGTGCGCTCGTTTGGCATATCCTCGGTGAGCAGCGGGAAAACCGCTCATTCCTCCTGAGGCGAAGTCGTGGCTTGGGGCGGCAGCAAGCACAGCTTGCCACGCTCTATCATTACCCGGGACGCTTGGGTGTCCTCCGCCTAATGCTGAAAGAGGCTTGGTCGCGGCGGCATTGGTGGAAGCGGATTGCCCTTGATCTCGTGCGGGGGACACTGCTGCGCAGCGTCCCTGAACGGATGTGGGTACGCAGTACGCTTGTCCGCTTTTTTGCCTTTCAGCGCGTCTTACTCACCCTTGTCGTAAAAGGGGAAAAGACGCTCGGCAGATGAGTGCCATCCCCCAATCTTCAGGGGTGTTGCCTTCATATTCGCCAACCCCGGCTATAATGAAGGGGAAGGAGAGGTTAGGAATGATTCTCCAAGATGCAAATTTGATTTACATGCTGCTCATCGTTGGTCTGTGGACGGCGGTGTTCAGCATCTACACACCCGGGACGGGCGCAGGTGAAACGATTTCCTTCGCCCTTTTGGGCGTGGGAATTTATGCTTTTGCCACCAACCCAATGACGAATTGGATCGCCGTGGGGATGGTCACCGCCGGAACACTTGCCTATCTTCTCTTACCGCTCTACCGTAAAGGGTTGGCGCAGTTGGCGCTTGTTGGGTTAGCGGTACAAATGGCAGGCGGCTTGTTTATCTTCAGCGGGTCGCCTGTGTCGCCCGTCTTGATCGTCTTTACGGCGACGGTTTCCTTCGCCCTTTACCAATGGGCGTTGCTGCCGCTCTTGAACAAACGCCTGAGCGATCCCATCCTCGGTGATGAAGAACTGCTGCCCGGGTCGGTGGGGCGTGTTGTGGCACAAGTCACCCCGGCAGGGGGGACGGTTCATGTGCGCAGTGAGCAGTGGTCTGCCTATAGTGACGACACCATTCCCATTGGCGAAAGTGTCGTCGTGATGCGTCGGGATGGGCTGCGGTTAGTGGTTGCCCGCCAGAAGGATAAACGGGACGCCCGCCGCACGGGTGCAGATGGAGAACTGGAGAACTAAATGCCAAACCAAGTCACAATTCTCATTATCGTCTTTTTGGTCATCATGCTCTTGTGGCTGCTGATGCGGTCCATCAAGATCGTCGCTGAATACAATCGTCTGGTGATCCTCTCGCTAGGGCGCTACGCCGGCACGCGGGGACCGGGCGTGACCATTGTCTTGCCCTGGGAAAACGCGATCAAGGTGGACTTACGGGAACGTTTCCTTGAAATCCCCCGTCAGATTTCGATTACGAAAGACAATGCCAGTATCGCCATTGACTTCCTCGTGTACTACCGCGTGGTCGATCCGAAGTTGGCGATCTTGCAGATTGATGATGTCGTCCAAGCCTCGCTGAACATTGCCACCACAACCCTCCGTGCCGTGATCGGGGATATTCCGCTGGACGACGTGCTGGCAAAGCGCGAGACGATCAACGAATCGCTGCGGGTGAAACTCGATGAGATCACCGAACGGTGGGGGCTGAAGGTCACCAACGTTGAAATCCGCGAGATTGAGCCGCCGCGTGATATTCAAGAGGCGATGAACCGCCAAATGACGGCAGAACGTACTCGCCGCGCCACTGTCACCGCCGCCAGCGGGGAGCGCGAAGCCTCGATTATGGTTGCCGAGGGCGAAAAGCAGGCTGCTATCCTCCGTGCTGAAGGTGAGAAGCAATCCGCCATCCTGACGGCAGAAGGCGAACGACAGGCACAAGCGCTGCGGGCGCAAGGGTTTGCTGCCGCGCTCAGCGTGATTCAAGCCGAGGCGAAGGGGGTTGATGAAAAGACGATGGCGCTCCAATACTTAGAGGCGCTGCAAAAGATCGGCTCGTCGCCTTCTACAAAGTTTGTCCTGCCTATGGAGATCAGCGGAATTGTGGGGCAGATTGTCGCTACGATGAGTGGCGGGAAACAAGCCTAAAGGGAAGGCATCGTGTGAGGGCGCGTCAGAACGCGCCCGGCGAAACCGCATAGATAGCGTTAGGGGTTTTTAGGCTTTCGCCCCATTCAGAAAATCACTCACTGCGGCAAAGAGTTCACGCAGATCGTCCGCCGTCAAATCTGCCATGTGGGCGATGCGAAAGGTTTTATCCTTCAACTGCCCATAACCATCAGAGAGCGTCATCCCGCGCCCCTTTAGGAATTTGTTCAGCGCCTTCACTTCTACATTGCGGGTGTTTGCCACCGTGCTAACCGTTGGCGAGTGGTAGCCTTCCTCGCTGAACATAGCAAACCCCGATTCGACCACCCAATCGCGGGTCATTTCCGCCAGCTTCTGGTGACGGGCAAAGCGGTTTTCCAACCCTTCTACATTGACAATGTAGTCCATCTGCTTTTCGGTAGCATACAGCAGCGAGACGTTTGGGGTAGAGGGGGTATTGTTTTTGACGAGGAAACTTTCCAGTTCAAGGAAGTCAAAATAGTAGCCGCGATAGGGAATTTCCTTCGCCCGCGCCAACGCCCGATCTGAAACAGCGGCAAACGCCAAGCCCGGCGGCAGCGCCATTGCCTTTTGCGTGCTGGTCAGCAGAACATCCAAGCCCAGACCGTCAAAATCGATCTTATAGCCGCCAAAGATGCTTACCGCGTCCACAAGGATCAGGGTGTCTGGGTACTGCTGAATCACCTTCACCATGTCTTCTAGCGGGTTTTTCACCCCCGTGCTGGTTTCGTTCAGGACAATCGCCACTGCGTCGTAGGGCTGTGCCTTCAGGCGCTCTGCCACGTCTTCCGGCTTGATCGCCTTGCCCCATTCGGCGTTGATCACATCGACCTTTTTCCCATTGCGCTCGCTAACATCCGCCCACCGTTCGCTGAACGCCCCGTTCACAAGGTGCAGCACGCGGACGCTATCCCGAATACAGTTGCGTGATGCCGCCTCCCACAAGCCCGTTCCCGACGAGGTGGACACATACACCCGCGATTGGGTGAAGAACGCTTGGCGAAGTTTCGTTTGAACACTGCTGAACAGCGCCTCGAATTCCGCGCCGCGATGCCCAATCATCCAGCGGGCTTGTTCGTCCAGAATTTCTTTCCGAACTTCGATGGGACCGGGAATAAACAGGCGCACATGGTCAGGCTTTTTCACATCGGACATGAGGTCTTCCTTTTTAGTTGTTCGTCGTTTCCACGCGAGTCAGAATTGCCATAGCCTCGTCACGGGCAGGGGTGGGTGTTGGGTCGGTGTCTGTCAGCAGGGCGAGGTAAAGGCTGACATAATCCCCGAAATGGACGGCATAGAGCAGGTGCGCCAATGACGAGGCGCCCTTTGCCGTGACCGTATCAGGAACAATCCCCTCCATCATGAACACTTGCCGCGCCGCTTCCGCCGCTGCCCGAAGGTGCGGCGGCTCGTTCGGCGCTGCCAGACAAAATGCCCCGATACGGATACCCGATGGAATCATCGCCAGCCCTGAAAGCGTGATGAGGGTGAGGTCAGGGAGCGAATCCGCGAGGGCGGGGGCTTTCCCATTCAGGGCGATTTGTGCCTTCCAGCGGCGTGCCGCCGGAATCAGGACGCCGCCAGCGTAAATCAGGGGGAGGCGTCCTATCATTTGAGCAGCGAGGCGTTTTGCTGGATTTTCCGTAGGCGGCACAGAAAACCCGATGATGGGCTGCTCCTCGCGCAGAACACGAATCGCCTCCCCCATGTCAGAATCGAGATCGCGCAGCCAGCCTAGGCGGGCAAAAAACGCCAGCAGTAAGCCAAACTGCCACCCTAATGCCGCCCGTTCAGAGGCAGCCGTTTTATAGCGCCAGAGTGTAGAGCCAGCCCGTTCCGCCGCCGCTGCCAGCGCCCCGCCCATGCTGATCACAAGCATCTTTGCCCCCCGTGCGTCGGCTAGATCGCGTGCCGCGCACAGATCGGCTGAGCTGCCGCTGTGGTCGATCAGGATCACCAGTGTGCTTTGCCCATCGGCAAAGGCGGGCAGATCGCGCCCACCCCAAACACAGATTGGGACATTGCACAGATCGGCGGCATAGGCGGCGAGCATCTCTCCGGCAAGTTTCGCCTCCGCCAACCCAACGATGACGATTCGTGCAATACGCGGGAACGATTCAGCAAGGGGCAGCCCCGCCCCAAGCGCCCACGCCGCCGCCAGATCGTCGGGGAAACGGGCGAGATGGTCACTCATGCCACTGGCATCGGTTTGACGGTAACGGGCGAGATCGTCGGTGGTCACAGCACGCATTCCTCTTGGGAAAATCGTGAATAATAGTACAAAGGAACATGCCCCCTTGCAATAGTCTCCCCTGACGAGTGTTGCTTTACGTAGGATACAACCCCTTTGGATTTGTTTTGTTTGTAAATATTTGTTTTTTTTAATCTACATTAAACCATAAAGCGGACAAGCGCGATACAATGTTTGACGCTTGGTCTCCCTTTACACTCTTCAGGAATCCTGATGGACTCATTGATTGGAAAACGGCTAGGGCAATACGAGATTATCTCCCGTTTAGGGGCGGGGGGAATGGCGACTGTCTACCGCGCACGACAAGCATCGGTGGAACGCGATGTGGCGATCAAAATCATCCGTTCCGACATGATGAATGATCCTGTATTTGCCGAGCGTTTCCGGCGCGAGGCAAACACGATTGCCAAACTGAGCCACCCGCACATTGTGAAGGTCTTTGATTATGGCAGCGAGGGCGACCTTGCCTACCTTGTGATGGAACTCTTGGAGGGGGGCAGTCTTGCCCGCCTGCTCCGTGCCGAAGGGGATATGCCGCTGGAGAAGGCGAGCGAGATGCTCCAGCAGGTAGCGCGAGCGCTGGATGTTGCCCATCAACAGGGAATCATTCATCGCGATTTGAAGCCAGATAATATTTTGCTGGATAGTTTTCGCAACGCCTTTCTCACCGATTTCGGCGTGGCAAAGCTGCTGACCGAACAGAAAATGACCAGCACCGGAGCGGTGATTGGGACGCCCGCCTACATTGCCCCCGAACTCTGGAACGGCAGTTATGCCGATAACCGCAGCGATCTCTACGCGCTAGGGGTGATCGTTTACGAAATGCTCACCGGGCGAGTCCCCCACAATGGGGATACACCCTACCGCATGATGCACATGCACATCTACGAAGATGCGCCGCCAGCAACCAGCATCAACCCGACGCTCCCTCCCGTCATTGATGACTTTTTAGCGGTGGCATTGGCGAAAGACCCTGACCAGCGCTTCCGTTCCGCCGACCACATGGCAACGGTTTTCCAAGCGGCAATCCACAGCGGACGCCTCCCCCCGGGAATCGTCGTCCCCACGCCAACGGGGTCTCAACAAATGCCCAACCGCACCGCCCGCTCAAGGTCTCAGGCTGCCTCATCGATTGGGCGGGGGGGCGCGGTTGTTTTCGGGGTGGTAGGCGTTCTCACCCTTGCCGTGATCGGTCTGCTGTTGAGCATGAGCGGGCGTTCAACGCCGAGCGCCAATCCCACGATCCCCCCTAGCGAAGTTGCCGTGCTGGTGACAGACATGCCAACAATGACAGCGACGGCAACCTATACCGAAACAGCGACATATACCTTCACGCCGTCTCTGACACCGACCGAAGCGCCCAATCAGGAAACGCTCGTTGGCGTGGTCATGGCAACCCTCAGCGCCAAGCAAACACTGGAAGCTATTTCCGTGATGGTATCACACACGGAGACAATGACGATCACCCCGACGGAGACGCCCGATATTCTTGCCACAGCACAGTGGATTGTGGAACAAACAGCAACGGGAAACGCCCTCAGACTGGCGCTGATGGCAACAAAGACCCCGACCCTAACCGCCACCGCCACAAACACCTACACTCCAACACCCACCCCCACAGAGTCAATGCTGCGCATCATGGCGCAGCCCCGCACACGGATTCGGATGGGTCCCGGCACGAATTATCTGGTTTTGGCAGTGGTTGAAACAACAAGCGACTTCTACGCCTTTGCCAAAGTGAAGGGCAAAGACGGGGCAATTTGGTATTTGATTGATGTGCCAAACCTGCAAAAACAGGGCTGGATTTCCGAAGATGTTGTGGAGGTCAGCGATCCGATCTACGCCGTGAATCTCGCTACTGCCATCACCATCCCGCCGCCGCCGCTGAACACGCGCACAGCCACACCGAGTCAGGCAACCTTGACCAGCACCCCCGATGGGGCGAACCCGCTTCCAACGATAATGGCAACAAGTGGGGCAGTAGAAACAGTCCCTGCCCGAACAGCAACGCCCATTCCCCCAACCACCCTGCCCGCGTTCACGCCAACCCGAACGCCTATCCCAACCAGTTGTGGTCCAAACCCATGTACATGATGAGGATGTTTTTTGTACAAGTCATTTCAAAACCCCGCTCCTTGACCCTCCATAAAGGAGAGGGGTTGTTTACCCCCTTTCCCCGCTTGCAGGGAAAGGGGGTAGAGAGATAGGGGTTTTTGACATACGTTTTAGAGTAGAAGCCCCCTCAAAAAAATGCACTCCCCCTCAGCCAGCATAGGGGGAGAGAGGGCTGGGGGGTGAGGGGCTGTGCGTAAGGTGAGTAAATTTTTTTTCATAGCTCATAGGGTTATAGGATGGGAATTATGGACTCATTGATAGGGAAGCGTTTAGGGCAGTATGAGATCATCTCGCGCTTGGGTGTGGGCGGGATGGCAACTGTCTACCGCGCACGGCAGGCATCGGTGGAACGCGATGTGGCGATCAAGATCATCCGCTCCGACATGATGAACGATCCCATGTTTGTGGAGCGTTTCCGGCGCGAGGCGAACACGATTGCCAAATTGAGCCACCCGCATATTGTGAAGGTCTTTGATTATGGCAGCGAGGGCGACCTTGCCTACCTTGCCATGGAACTCTTGGAGGGGGGCAGCCTTGCCCGCTTGCTCCGCGCTGAGGGGGATATGCCGCTGGAGAAGGCGAGCGAGATGCTCCAGCAGGTGGCGCGGGCGCTGGATGTTGCCCATCAACAGGGAATCATTCACCGCGACTTGAAGCCGGATAATATTTTGCTGGATAGTTTCCGCAACGCCTTTCTCACCGATTTCGGCGTGGCAAAGCTGCTGACCGAACGCAAAATGACCAGCACAGGGACGGTGGTCGGCACGCCCGCCTACATTGCGCCGGAACTCTGGAACGGCAGTTATGCTGATAACCGTACCGATCTCTACGCGCTAGGGGTGATTGTCTATGAGATGGTCACCGGACGTACCCCGCACAATGGGGAGACGCCCTACCGCATGATGCACATGCACATTTATGAAGATGCGCTGCAGGCAACCAGCATCAACCCTATGCTCCCTCCGGTGATCGATGACTTTTTGGCGGTGGCACTGGCGAAGAATCCCAACCAACGCTTCCGTTCCGCCGACCACATGGCAACGGTTTTCCAAGCGGCAATCCACAGCGGACGCCTCCCCGCCGGAATTGTCGTCCCCCCGCCAACGGGGACATATGAGAAAATGCCCACCGGAACGCAGCCAGTGGCAATTGCCATGCCTACATCCCTTTTTGTGCCAGAGCAATCAACAGTACAACAGCCATTATACGTACCATCAGCTGCTGCACAGACAGTCACACAGACAGTCGCACAGACAATGGTTACCCCTCAGCGGGGAGGCATTGCCGTTCTGGGGGTCGTCAGCATTCTCGCCCTTATCATGATTGGACTGTTTCTGACCATGAGCGGGCGTTCAACGCCAAGCGCCGCCTCCGCAGAACAGCCTACCGAAGTTGCCGCGCTGCTAACGGACATCCCAACAGCGACGGCGACCTTCACCGAAACCCCAACGGCAACGCACACGGAAACTGCGACATATACCTTCACTCCAACGCATACCTTCACACCATCCCTGACGCCCACCGAAGCGCCCAATCAGGAAACGCTCGTCGGGTTGGTCATGGCGACGCTCAACGCCAAGCAAACGCTTGATATTGCCTCCACTATAGCCGCCTATACCGCGACCATGACAATCACCCCCTCAGAGACGCCTGATTTGCTTGCCACCGCCCAATGGATTGTAGAGCGGACAGCAACAGGAAACGCGATCACACTGGCGCTGATGGCAACAAACACCCCTATCCCAACCGCCACCTATACATCTACAAGCACCAGTACAGTAACACCGACCCCCGCTTGGGTCTCCGTCCTAACGCGCTCACGGGCTAACATCCGCATTGGTCCCAGCACAAGCTACCGTGTCTTGCTCATGGTCGATATGTCTGTTCAACTGCGTGCCTTTGCCAAAATACGCAGCAAAGAGACGAATGATTTCTGGTTCTTAATTGAAGTACCCAACGCCTCAAATGTCGCAAATGCTACAGAGAAGGGCTGGATTCACGAAAGCGCCCTGTGGACGGAAAATGTCGCCCAAATGATGGCGCTTGAAACCTTTGATGTCGTGGTGACTGTTGTTGTGCCGCCCACCGCCATGCGTACCGCAACCCGTGTCCGCACGTTTACGGCAACGCCCAACAACAATCCTTCCAGCGGGGCAACACCGATTCCCCCAACGGCAGCCAATAACCCGTCGACGTCAGCCAATAATTCGCCCACAGCAGTTCCGCCCACAGCAGTTCCGCCGACGGCAGTTCCGCCGACGGCTGTTCCGCCAACGGCGACAGCGATCCCGCCGACGGCAGTTCCGCCAACGGCGACAGCGATCCCGCCGACGGCAGTTCCGCCGACACACATTCCGTTTCCCACCTGCCAACATCAATGCCCCTAAACAATGGCTGTTATCGATAGCATTCGAGGGTTGGCAAGACATTAAAGGAAATCGACCATGCGCACCCGTTTAACACTCATAAGCGGTCTGGTTTTGGCGGTTATCCTCGCCACCTTGCCTCTCGCCGTGCCAACCCGCGCCGCAGACCTTCAAGCGGCACTACAACGGCTTGCCGATGATGCCGTTCGGGAAGGATTGGTTGGTGTCTCGATAGCCATCTACACACCGGAAGCGGGGATTGTCCTCGCC
Organism: Anaerolineales bacterium; assembly: GCA_015075625.1. Lineage (NCBI taxonomy): Bacteria > Bacillati > Chloroflexota > Anaerolineae > Anaerolineales > Anaerolineales bacterium. The sequence goes on from JABTTZ010000001.1 coordinate 790,507, forward strand.
GCCGCTGGCGTTTCGGATAAAACGACGCGGACAGCCCTAACGACGAGTGATGTGGGGCGAATTGCCAGTTGCTCTAAGGTGTGGGTCGGTGCGGCGGTCATGCAGCTTATTGGCGAGGGGACCTTGGCGCTCGATGATCCGATTGCCCCATTTTTAGGCGCCGATGATCGGGACCACATTGCGAACGCCAAGACCGCCACTGTAGGGCAGCTTCTCTCCCACACCAGTGGCATTTTCGATTACTTCAACAGCGATGATTTCGGCATGGATGACCCCAATAAAATGGACTTCACCCTTGCCGAGGCGCTGCGCTATGCATGGGACAAACCCGCCGAATTCCCCGCCGGTACAGCCTATGCCTACAGCAACACGAATACCGTCTTGCTCGGCGTGATCCTTGAAAAAGTGACCGGGCAGCCCTATGCCCAAGTTCTTCGTTCGCGTATCTTCACCCCCTTAGGTTTAAAACACACCTATATTGAGGTCTTTGAGCCAGTCCCTGTGCGCATTGCGCGGGGGTATGAGGATGAAGGCGACGGGCTGATCGAAATTGGCGATAGCTATCAGGGCGGCGGCTTGCCCGATGGCGGCATTGTCACCACCGCCGAGGATATGGCGCTCTTTATGAAGGCGTTGTTCGTTGATGGCACGCTGCTGGATGCCGGACTTGCCACGCTCATGACGACTCCCGTTACCGAAGGGGAGGATGGCGAACAGGTTGGCTACCATATCTTCATCAGCCAGACCGATCACGGGCTGCGCTATGAACACGATGGGTCACTCCCCGGTTACTTGGCGGTGCAGATGCAGTACCCTAAGTCAGGGGTGATCCTTGCCATGTGGACGAACAGCGGCGGCGAAACGGCTGAAACCGTTTTCTTTGACGATCTCCAAGCGGCGGTGATCGCTCTTGTCCACGAGGGGGCTGATTGACCCCATTCATTCTCTTTTGATCTACAATCATATCCTCAAAGGGGCAGCAACCTACACAAAGGCAATTCTTTCATGAGCGATTTGATTGGGGCGACCATAGGGAATTATGAGATCACCGGTGTGATTGGGGCGGGCGGCATGGCAACGGTCTACAGCGCCCGCCAAAAGAACATCCGCCGCGATGTCGCCGTGAAGGTCGTCAAAAGCGGCGTTGGCGATGCGGCGATCATGCTCCAGCGCTTTGAGCGCGAGGTGAACACCGTCGGAGCGCTGACCCACCCCAATATTTTAAAAGTGTTCGATTATGGCGAGGTGCAGGGGGTCATTTACCTCGTCATGGAGTGGCAAAAGGGAGGCAGCCTCGCCGCCCTGATCAAAGCCCAAACACGCCTCGATTTTCCCCTGATCAACCGTCTGTTCAGCCAGATTGCCGATGCGCTCGATTATGCCCACGAACGGGGTATTGTTCACCGCGATTTGAAGCCCCAAAACATCCTCATCGATGAGCGGGGAAACGCCATTCTGACCGATTTTGGCATAGCCAAAGTGAGCGCCGAGATGATGTCGCTGACCCAGACAGGGACAGCGATGGGAACACCGGCGTACATGTCTCCCGAACAGTGGCGTGGCGAAACACTCGATGCTCGCTCCGATGTGTACGCACTAGGCATTGTCCTCTACGAGATGATCACGGGCAGCGTTCCCTTCACGGCGGATACCCCCTACGCGATGATGCATATGCACGTGTTTAACCCGCCGCCTAGCCCACGCTTGCTGCGCCCAGACGTACCCAAAGACGTTGATCCCGTGCTGCAAATGGCACTTGCCAAAGAGCGTGATGGGCGCTTCAACACAGCAGGGGAGATGGCGGAAGCGCTCTCGGCGGCGTTTAATGGAAGATCGGTTGGAGGAGCAGCCCGATCCGCACCCCATGCAGCGGAGGCAACGGCGGTAGGAATCAGCGGCGATCTGACGAACCCGCTGCCGATCACAGCGGGGGAAGGCTATAGCGGAAGTTCAATCGGGATGCCCGCACCCACCACCGCCCTTCCCGGTGACGATCCTCCCCAACGGCGCTCTCCGGTGGCATTTTTGGCTGGAATCGCTGTTCTCATTGTGGCGGTGGTGGGCGTCGTCGCCCTCAGCGGGCGGGGCGGAGCGCCCGTCGTGGAAACCGCCACACTCCCCCCCACCGAACCGCCGACACGGGCTGTCCTTCAGGCGACACAGAATCCCTTCCTTACGCCTAGCCTTCTTGCAGCGGCAGGGGCGACAGAGACCTTACCTCCAACGGCGACAGAGAAGGCGACAAATACAGCCCTCCCAACAAACACGGTCACCTCGCGCCCAACAAATACAAACACGGCACGTCCTACGAACACCGTTACCCCACCGCCCACCAAGACAAACACGCTGCGTCCGACGAATACTCCCTCTCCCACCAACCGACCACCCACCAATACCAAGCCGCCCACATCCACCCCAACACGGACGCCACAGCGGGTTGCGGCGGCGGTTCCGATTTTGGCGGAAACAGGGGCGCTGCGCCTGACCGATCACGGCTTTGATAATCTGAGCGCGGTTGTAAACGCTTGGAATATCGGTGGCGATTACAAACTTGCCTTCAAGGATGGCGTCATGGCGATGAGCCTGCGTGATCCTCTTGGCGCGGCGGCAATACACGGGGCTGGAACGGGAATAAAGGACGGGCAAGGAGCGCTGTTTTTATTCTCCTACAGCACACCCATTGGGCTGCGCAACCTGTATATTGAGATGGGACAGTATCCGACAACAAGCTATCATGGCTGGAACTTCATCAGCGACAACTCAAATCGATGGGCGGCAACCTACTGCATCGGTCTAGGGGAAACCACCGACTGCACGAATGAATTCGCTTCGGTGACCTTAAAACCGAACACGTGGTATTACCTGTTCTTCCGCTTGGGGACGACGGGACGTGTCTTTATCTATGTGTGGGAAAAAGAAAACCCCTCCGCGTTTTTGTTGAATACGGGTGCCTACCCAAGAGGGTCAGGTTGGTCAGGAAAACTATGGCAGCCCACTGTCTACATGACGGGGGGGAACACAAACACGATCTTACTGGATACCTACGAATCCTATGCTCTTCCCGCTGGCTTCGCCATGCCCAGCCTGCCACCGGGAGCAAGGGTGAGCCAAGCGGCAACGAAAACACCCACCCCCGCCCCAACACGAACGCCGCGTCTGACGGCGACAGCCACACCCCTTTCGCCGTTCCATTCTTTGGGCGTAAAGATTACGACTCGTCAGGAATTCAACAGCTTCAGCGAAATCCTCGCCGGAAGGTGGTCCGTCACAGGGTTGAAGATCGATTTTGAGCAGGGCGTGGCAACACTCAAAAACAGGGTAGCAGCCGATTACGAATCGATTTACCGCTCAGAACCACCCCTGACGAGTGGGAAGGGGCTTTTAATGCGCTTTCAATCGCCCGACGGCAGCGGCGCGAAGTCCTTTTATCTCAGCAGCGGCGAATGGGCGAAACCCGGCTACCGCCGTCTGAATTTTACCGCAAATTGGAGCGAAAATACATGGTTTCCCTATCTGTGGGGATGGGATAGCGCGGGGAAGGAATTCACCCAAAACCCAGGCAGCAGCGTGACCCTGAACCCCAACCGCTGGTATTACCTGTTCATCGGCGTTCAGGGGGCGGGGCAATTCACACTGGCGGTCTGGGAATCAGGGGTGGCGCAGTATGCCTTGAAGATCGTCATACAGCCGACAACGAATGGTTGGGCGGGCAACGATTGGATACGTCTGATCGAACTGCATGATGGGGCAACGCTGAAGATTGATATGTATGAGGAATTCACCATGCCGACGGGGTTTGCCCTACCCGTCGTGCCGCCCAAAATGCCTTAGAGGGGGAGTATGTCCCAAGCCCCCTCTCCAAATGGAGAGGGGAACATGATAGCTGATAGCCGTCGTACTTCTTCCCCTTACGCAGTTGGGTTTGTTCACCCCGTATTCATCGAAAGGGGCAGTTTGAGGGGGTTTCCCCCTCAAAAAACAAAAAAGTGCATTCCCCCTCTCCCGCTTAGCGGGAGAGGGGGTTAGGGGGTGAAGGTCTGTGCGTAACGTCTACACCTATAATTCGGTGAAGAAGGTAGTCATATCCATTGTTCAATGCTTTTGTTGTTGGCTTGGATTGTCCATAGACGCTGCCTTCTTTTCCTTACCGGACAAGCCCTTTAGGGTGGGGTGGTTTACCCATAGCCCGATGGATTACCGTCGGGCGGGCGTGGGCGACCCAGGGGACGTCCCTACGGGGGGGATGGTGCGGGCGACCACACGGGGTCGCCCCTACGCTACGATGAATGGGCTGTTCCTGCCGAGGTGCATGGCGGGGATGATGGGCGAAAACTGGCGATTGCGGTAGATTGGATAGACTTTATCGCCCGTGTTGAGCCGGACTATTTCTAAGGATACCACCTCATTTGACCACCTTGCTTCTACGTCCCCGCCGCCGCCTGTTCGCTATCCTCGCCGCTGTCCTCTTTCTTGGCGGTGTCTTTGCCGTTTTCGATTTGCGCGGGCGGGGCGCCTTGTGGCGCTACCTGTACAGCCTCACCGGCGAAGTAGACCCCTTTCCACAACTTTACGCTTACCTTGCCTATCTCGGCAACGTCACCCGCCGCCTGCCGAACACCGCCGATGAGATCGCCACCAACTACCCCGTCGAAAACCCGTTGGGCGTGAACACCTTTCTTGAGCTTGAGCCGGAACTGGCAAAGCGCGAACGGCAGATGATCATGATTGCTGAGGCGGGAATCGGCTGGATGCGCCAAAAGTTCACCTGGCAAGACATTGAAATTCACGGGCGCGGCGACTTTATGGATCGTCGCAACGACATGAACGGCGACGGGACGCCCGATCCAGTAGACGCATGGCTAAAATACGACACAATTGTTGACCTTGCCAACGAATACGGGGTGAAGATCATCGCTCGCTTGGGGACGCCTCCGGCATGGAGTCAGCCAGAGGGCGTGAAGGGGACATTTGCCCCGCCGGAAGACCTTCAAGATTACGTCAATTACGCGGCAGCAGTGATCACCCGCTACAAAGGGCGTATTCGCCATGTGCAAGTTTGGAATGAGCCAAATTTGGAGATCGAATGGGGTGGGCAGCCGGTTAGCCCAGAGCGCTATACGGAGATGCTGTGCCGAACGTATCAGGCACTTAAAGCGATTGATCCAGAGATCGTCGTGATCACCGGAGCGTTAGCGCCAACGGTGGATATTAGCGGCTACAACCTGAACCCGAACATCTTCCTTCAGCGAATGTATGACGCCGGAGCAAAGCCCTGCTTTGATATTCTTGGCGGGCAAGGCTACGGCTTGTTCAGCGGACCCACCGATAGGCGCGTGCGCATCACCACAATCAACTTTAACTATCCGATGTGGCTGCGCGATGTGATGATTGCCAATGGCGATGGTGAGAAGCCCATCTGGATCGGGGAAATGGCGTGGAATCCCGTCCCCGATGCCGAAACTGCGCCGGATATGGTCGGGCGCTATGTCTATGGGCAGGTGACCGACGAGCAAGGGGCGCAGTATGTGGTTGATGCCTATCAGCGCGTTCGCGAGGAATGGAAATGGACGGGGGTGATTTGTTATTGGTATTTCAAACGCCCCGACGAAAGCGAGAAAAACCAGAGTTGGTATTACTTCCGCATGGTAGACCCCGATTTTACGCCGCGCCCAGTCTATGCGGCGGTGAAAGCCTACGCCGAGAAAATGGGCTACAAACGGCAGCCCTGATGGATAGGAAAGGTATAGGGGTTACGCCCTTGACCCTGGTTGCTTTGTACGTATCCAAAGGGACAGTCTGAGGGGGAAGCCCCCTCAAAAAGCGAAACCCCCCTCCTCCCAATGGGAGAAGGGGGCTAGGGGGATGAGGACTCCCACGAAAACGGGGAATCCGCACTACTGGTTATTATTGCCGTACCCTCACTGGTTGGGCTGCAACCAGCCTTCTTACAAGAAGGGCAAGCGTCGTTCGTTTACGCCTTAGATCATCATCGCCTAGCCCATCGGTAAGTATGTCGTGATAAGGGGGGCTGTCAACCACTAAGGGGTCAATCTCCTTGAAATATGCTGTAGATTGTGTTGATAGTGTAATCCCACTGCTCCCGCCGCTAAAGTGGGGGTTGAAAGCAGCCGACCCTTTGGGGCTTAAAAGGCGTCGCTGCCCAGAGATTTCTACTTTCCTCACGCCAAAAGATTTTTTTGTACTTAGGCTTTATTGCGGGCAAATTCCTGCATAATCGGGCTGAAGGCAAGCATCGTCCCCCGCTCCCCAATCGTCTTGACCAAGCCCTTTGCCTTCAGTTCTTGTAAGGGGACAACATCCTCACGGGTGGGGCGCTGCCCGCTCACCAGCCGTTTCAGCGCGTCGTGTTCACCTTCCCGCAGGGAATCCCAAATCTTTTCACATTCTTTCCACAGCGACGCATTGCGAACGACTAACTGCCCCATTTGCTCAGGGGTTGTGGGCGGTTGTGGGGAATCAACAAGGACTTTGAACGCCGCGCCGATCATCCCCGAATGCCCGCCCGTCACATCAATCAGCATATCACGGGTGATTTTCTTCAACTTGTAGTCGTAGCGCTGCTCCAAATCCAAGACCATCTCTTGGGCGTCTTTGGCGTCATAGGGACCGATGGCATAGGTGTTTGAGGTAAAGAGTTCGTAGAATTCTTCCACTTCCTCTTGGCGATCTATGTGACGTTGGTAGGGCATTTGGCGGCGCGTGGCGACCAGATAGGTCAGTTGGTATTTGCTCTTGTTACGCAGCGCCCGCAGGTTACGGAACAATTGCGCATCGTAATTTTGAAACACAAAGTCGAATTCATCAAAACATAAGGTCAATTTGAAGGGGTACGCCTCAAGAAGGTAGGTGATCCCCGTCATGAGGTGACGGAAGGCGAGATCGCGCTCTTTCGTCACAAGGTCATACATGGGAGCAAGGTCGTTCTGGAAGGCGGAAAGGCGAGGGTGGTTGGCATTGCGCACCAGATCATCCAGCGCACGGGCGATCCCCTCATAAGCGCCCCATGAGGTTTGGTCAAGCCATGAATTGCATTCGACAAGGGCGATGAAGTGATCGTAAGCCTCCCGTCCGAGGTGGTATTCCATCGTCTCTGGGCGGGTCATGTGCAGCAGCAGGCGAGACTTTCCGCAGCTTCCTACGCCCACAACGCCAACACACTCGCCGCGATGGAGGTTCGTCAACACATCACGCACCAATTGAAAACGGTAATCCAGCGTCTGACGACGATTCGGCTCTTTCGGGTTACGGTAGCTGTACACAATGCCCTCGCGCTTTCCAATTTTGGAACGGATGTCCCTTGCCCAGAAAAACTATACCATATCCCCGCAAGGGTGATGTGTGTTGGAGGTGTTAAACTAGAGATCATGATCACCCCAACCATCCTTCCTTACCATGTCCCCTTTTCGCCCGTCCTCAACGCCCTTCAGGAGGCGCTAGGGACGGATGCCAAGCGGCTTTTCCTTGTCGGTGGCGCGGTACGCGATGCCCTGCTGCGCCGTCCGGCAAAAGACCTTGATTTCGCCGTAGCGGGGGATGGTCAGCCCTGGGCGCGGCGGATTGCCAATGCCTTTCAGGGATCGTTCTACCGCCTTGACCCAACACGAGGTGTGGGGCGGGCAATCATCGAGTATGAAGGCGAACGCTATAATGTTGATGTCGCCAGCCAGCGCGGGGACTCCCTTGCTGATGATCTGAGCCGCCGCGATTTCACCCTAAACGCGATTGGCATTGCCCTCAGCGAGATTGACGCCGAACCGCAGCCTTTCCTCGACCCCCTCGGCGGGATCGCTGATCTCACCGCCCGCCGTCTGCGCCTGTGCGCCCCAAGCGCCATTTCTGATGACCCGATTCGGGCGCTGCGGGCAGTCCGTCAGAGCGTCGCCTTCAAATTGCTGATGACCCCAGATACCCTCGCCGCTATTAAACGCGAAGGAGCGTTGTTTCGCCAAACTTCTCCAGAGCGGGTGCGCGATGAGTTTATGGCGATACTTGGGGGGGTACGCCCCCATGTAGCGCTGCGGACGCTGGATATGCTTGGGTTGCTATCCTTGATCATCCCCGAGGTGGACGCAATGCGCGGACTGGCGCAGCGGAAGGCGCACATCTATGATCTCTTGGCGCACACCTACGCTGTGGTGGAGCGCTTGGACGGTGTGTTGACGGTGATCAGCCCCGAACGCACGGACGATACCGCCGCCGACTCTGCGTTGGGGATGATTGTCTACAGCCTAGACCGCTATCGCCGCGCCCTCCAAACCCACCTTGCCCATCTTTTCCCCAATGGACGAAGTGTGCGGGCGCTGCTCATCTTGGCGGCGCTGCTGCATGATTCCGGCAAGCCCTCCGTGCGCAGTGTGGATGCGGACGGCGATCCGCGTTTTTTCGGTCACGAGGCGGCAAGTGCCGAGATCGCCCGCGCCCACGCCGAAGCCCTGCGTCTCAGCAACGAGGAAAGCGAGCGCCTTGTGGGGGTGGTTGCCCGCCACAATCTTATAAGCGATCTGGTGGAAGCTGCTGCACAGGAGGGTGATGCGCTAACGCCGCGCCTGATTCACCGCTATTGGCGGGCGACGGGCGATCTTGGGGGAGTGGATATTTGTCTGCTTGCCCAAGCGGACTATCTGGGAAAGGTGGGGGCAGCCCTGAATGTACACACCTGGCTAGGGCGCTTGCAAGTGATTGAAGCCCTTTTGGATGCCTATGTCAACCACTACGATCAGCGTATTGCCCCACCTCCCCTAGTGAGCGGAACAGATCTCATGAACACACTAGGGCTAACGCCAAGCCCTCAGATTGGACGACTCTTGACCCTTCTGTTGGAAGAACAAGCGGTGGGGACGATCCACACGGCAGAGGAGGCGCTTGCCCTTGCCCGCATCCTCTTGGAAGGGAGCTAAGGGCAGCCATGCGCTGAACCATTTTAATATGTGATCAACTTCTGAATCTGCCATGTACAGGTGGCAAGCACATCGGCAATCCGTTCTCCGGCGTGTCCATCGCCATAGATTGGCTCGCTAGGGTAGCGCCCATGTGACACTTGCGCTTGAATCGCCTCGATCAGAGCCGTGCGGTTGGCGTCCACGTCGATGATGTTTTTCCCGCGTTGGCGCATCGTCTGGCGCGATCCAATGTTGACCGCCGGCGTGCCGATGAACGCCCCTTCCCGAATCGCGCTGCTGGAATTCCCGATCAGGCACGCCGTCCGCCGCATAAGGGCAATGTAGGCATCGGTGGGGAGATTCTTGAAGAAATGAATCTTGGAATCGTCGTAATGTTCGCGGAATTTGCGAATCCCACGCGCCACATCCTCTGAGCCAGCATCGGCGTTGGGCCACAAGGCGATGGTCGGTATACCCAACTTGTGAATTGCCATGAGCGATTCGGTGATCTGCCGTTCACCCTCGCCATATTCCGTCGTCACAGGGTGCTGTGAGAGCAGCAAAAAGGGCTGATTCAGGTCAAAGACGCCGCCCACCCCTTGCGCGAACAGATCAGGACCCAGCCCGTTGGCATCGTTCGTCAAAACCTCTGCTACAAGGTCAATCCGAGGGCAGCCTACAAGGTACACATCGTCGGGGCGTTCGCCTAGCTTGATGATCCGATCCCGCGCATCGGTGCAGGCGGGAAAGTGAATGTGGGCAAATTTCGTCACGGCGTGGCGAATGCTTTCATCAATCGTGCCGGAAACTTCCCCGCCCATGGTATGCGCCAGTGGAATATTCATGTATGCTGCGGCAAGGGTCGTCGCCATCGTCTCAAAGCGATCCCCGACGGTCAGGACAATATCCGGCTGCAAGGACTCAAAAATGGTGGGGAGTTCCAGCAGCCCCAATCCCGTCGATTTCGCCATTGTGCCGGGTGTCTCGCCTTCCACCAGCATGTGAACGCGGGCATCAATGGGAAAACCATCGGCTTCGATCAGTTTGACCACTGCCCCATAGCGATCCAAAAGCGCCGACGCCCCCACAACGACCCGAAGGATGAGGTCAGGGTGCGCTTGAACTGCCCGCATTGCTGATTTGATGCTGCTGTAGTTAGCGCGTGAGCCGACGACGACGCAAATCGTCCGTTTCGTGGGTGTCCTAGTGCTGGCTGTCATGGGATAAGATCGTCTTCTTTGATCAAGGTGTCGGATGGGATAGCGATGCGGGCGCGTTTGCCGATGATTTCTGGGAGGCGGCGGGCAGGAATTCCCGTACCGGGCTTTTTGACTGCCACCATCTCGGCAGTAATCGTCGCCCCGGCGGGGATGGTGATGAGGCTGACAATGCTTTTCTCAAAAATCGCTTTCATCTCGCCTTTGCCCGCCGCCACAAGGTCTTTGTCAAGGCGGGTGTTCAGCATGATTTCTACCGCCCGAATACCGCGCACCATGTCCGCGAATTCGGCTGGCTCTAGCGAGTTTTTCGCATCGCTGCCATACATCAGACGGCTGAAGGTAAAGTGTTTTTCGATGATTGTCGCCCCCACACACACCGCCGCCAGCGGCGCGTAGGGCGTCAGGGTATGGTCGGATAAGCCGACAGGAACACCGTAGCGCGTTTTCATCTCTGCCATGATGTTCAGCCCCACCTCCTCATAGGGGCAGGGGTACTCAGAGGTGCATTGGAGGATTGCCAGATCGGTGTGGTGACGGGTGATCGTCGCCACAGCCTCATCCAACTCTGCCCAACTGCTCATCCCAGAGGAGAGGATAACCGGTTTTCCCGTCTGGGCGATCACCTCCAACATGGGGATATTCGTCACCTCGCCAGAGGGGATTTTGTAGCGCTTCATCCCGATGGAGTCTAGCAGTTCAACAGCGGCAATGGAGAACGGCGAGGACATAAATTCAACGCCATGTGCTTCGCAGTGTGCCTTCAGCTCTAGCCATTTTTCGCGGCTAAAGCCCGTCCGTTGGAAATACTCATAGCGCGGCTCGCCCTTGAAATAAGGGGGCATCGGCGCATCACGGAGGGTTTCTGCCTCTGCAATATGTGTCTGAAATTTGACGACACCTGCCCCGCTTTGGGCGGCGGCTTCAATCAGTTTTTTCGCGTTGCCGAGGCTGCCATCATGAACAGAACCAATTTCGGCAATGATCAAGCAGGGGTGGGTCATGAAGAAGGGAAAATCCTTGCTGAAAGGGAACAGCCATTCATTCATGATCATTATAGCGAAAGCCGAAAGACGACTCAACGGTGCAGTCAATCTGCCCTAGTCCATCACCCCATAGGGACGTCCCCTGGGGTGCCCGCCAGCCCTCATCCCTCTAACCCTTTTTTCCTTGCGAGAGAAGGGGAAAAGCGAACGCCGTCTTTTGCCTTCTAAGCCCCGAAGGGGTGGCTACTTTCAGCCCGCTGCTTTAGCGGCGGGATCAGGCTCTATGTAATTGCTATTCCCGCCCAATCCGCGTAAAACTAAGAAGGACATCGATCATCAGCCAGACGGAAAACAACCACACATGGGGCGAATCCTCGTCATTGGGAGCGGTTTTGGAGGGCTTGCGGCGGCGATCCGCCTTGCCGCGCAGGGGCATGAGGTGACCATCCTCGAAGGGCGCGACAAGCTCGGCGGGCGTGCCTATGTCTACAGCATGAATGGTTTCCAATTTGACGGTGGTCCCACCGTGATCACCGCCCCCTTCATGTTTGATGATCTGTGGGCGGCGGCGGGGCGGCGGCGCGAAGATTACGTCCAGTTCGTCCCTTGCGATCCCTACTACCGGATTTTTGATCACCACCGGCGCAGCTTTGATTACAATGGAGATGAGTTCTTCATCCTCGACCAAATTGCCAAGTGGAATCCCGCAGATCGAGACGGCTATCAACGCTTCATGGGGACAACAAAGGCAATTTTCCAAAAGGGGTTTCTCGAACTAGCGGATAAACCTTTCTTGAAATTCACCGATATGGTGAGGGTTGCCCCCGACCTGATCCGAATGCAAAGTTACAAAAGCGTTTACGGTTATGTCTCGCAGTATGTGAAGAATGACTTTCTGCGCCGTGTCTTTTCCTTCCACCCCCTCTTGATTGGCGGCAACCCCTTTGATGCACCCTCCATCTACGCGATGATCCATTACTTGGAGCGCGAATGGGGGATTCATTACGCGCTAGGAGGGACGGGCGCATTGGTCGCCGCGATGGGGCGCTTGTTTGCCGAACTGGGCGGGACAGTTCACCTGAACGCGCCCGTTCAGCAGATCACGATCAAAAACGGGCGGGCGGTGGGCGTCCGCTTGGCGGATGGGCGAGAGATGGCGGCGGATGTTGTCGTCTCCAATGCCGATGTTGCCTCTACCTACCTCACCCTGATCGCCCCCGAACACCGCCGCAAATACACCGATCGCCGCGTGAAAAACTACAAGTACAGCATGTCCTTGTTCGTCATTTACTTTGGGACAAAACGCCTTTACCGCGATCACGGGTTAGCCCACCATAACATCCTTTTGGGGAAACGCTACAAGGGACTGTTGAGCGATATTTTTAAGGAAAAAGTGTTGGCGGATGATTTCTCGCTCTATCTGCACATGCCCACCCTGACCGATCCAAGCATTGCCCCACCCGGACACGAGGCATTTTACGTCCTTGCCCCCGTCCCCCATTTAGGGTCGGGGATCGATTGGGCGCACGCCGCGAAGCCTTATCGGGATGCGATCATGGGCTTTTTAGAAAAACACTATCTACCCAATCTGACCGAGAATCTCGCTGCTGAACACTGGATCGATCCGCGCCATTTTGAAACCACCTTGAACAGTTACCTCGGCGCGGCATTTTCCATCCAGCCTATTTTGCTGCAATCGGCGTGGTTTCGCCCCCACAACCGCTCAGAGGACGTAGAAAACCTCTATTTTGTTGGGGCGGGGACACACCCCGGCGCAGGGCTGCCCGGTGTGTTATCCTCAGCGATCATCGCAGCGAATTTGATTGGCAGTGAGGTGCGGGCGTGACGACCCAAGCATGGGAACAATCCCTTCTGCGGCGGGCGTGGGATGCGGCTGCCAGTTTGCCCCGTCCGGTATCCCACGCCGATGACGCGCTTTTGCAGCGGGCATACCATCATTGTGAACGAATGACAGCCGCCTACAGCCGGACGTTTTACCTCGCCTCTGGGTTTCTGCCGCCCAGAAAGCGCCGCGCTGTCCGCGCTTTGTATGCCTTCTGCCGTGTTACGGATAATCTGGTCGATGAATCAGAGGGGCTGACCGCCCGCGCCGCCCTTGAGTCGTGGCGGGGTGTCCTTACCGCGCCGCACCCAACGGGCGATGAACCGCAGGGGCTTGTGGCGTTGGCGTGGGGAGATACACAAGCGCACTTTCACATCCCAACAGGCTATGCCCTCCAACTGATTGAAGGGGTCGCCCGCGACTTAACCCAGACGCGCTACACAACCTTTGCTGACCTTGCCGATTATGCCTATGGCGTTGCCTCTACGGTTGGACTCATGGCAATGCATATCATTGGCTTTGCTGGTGAAGCGACGATCCCCTATGCGGTGAAATTGGGCGTCGCCCTCCAACTGACGAATATCTTGCGCGATGTTGGCGAAGATTGGGGACGTGGACGGTTATACCTGCCGAAGGACGATCTCGCCCGTTTTGGGATTAGCGAAGGGGAGATTGCCCTCAGCAGCCAAACCGGGCGGGTCACTCTAGCTTGGCGTTCGTTCATGACCTATCAGATTGCCCGCACCCGCCAGCTTTACGCTGAGGCACAGGCGGGAATCGCCTTTTTGAACCGTGAGGGGCGCTTTGCCATTGGCGCAGCGGCTCATCTCTATAGGGGCATATTGGATGTGATCGAACGAAACGGCTGCAATGTATTCACCGAACGGGCGCGGCTTAGTTTGTCGGAAAAAATGCGGCGCATCCCCGCTATTTGGTGGCGGATGCGGCGGCTTCAAGCCCCGCACCTCCCATGAGCAGCGGTGGTGGGGGCTGAACCCTTCTGAACCAAAATGTCAACTGAATCTAGCAATTGGGAACTCGTTGTGACCTATTTCGGCTTTCTGGCTCGCTATATTGTTGCCCCAACCCTTCTGCTGCGCCTTTGGGAGCTGCTCGATAAAAGGGGCGGGCGTGCTTTGCCCAATGGGCTGCGCGGCTTCCCGCTGTGGGATGTCCTCGGACTCCATGCCGCAATTGCGCTGCTGTACACCACCCCCTGGGACAATTACCTTGTGGCAACAAAGGTCTGGTGGTACGACAAGGCACGGGTCACGGGCAAAGTGATCGGCTATGTGCCGCTTGAAGAATACACCTTTTTCATCCTCCAACCGCTTTTGACCGGCGCTTGGTTAGGGACGGTGGGGCGCTACCTTCCCTCCACCATCCCTCCAAGTGGAGGCGAACAGGGCATGGCAATCCGCCGGCACGGCTTGCTGGTTGGCGGCATCGCCTGGCTGCTCTCCACCCTGCTGATGATCAGCGGTGTCAAACGGACAACCTACCTCACTCTTTTGCTCTCATGGGCGCTGCCCCCCCTCTTACTCCAATGGGCGTTTGGCGGTGATATTCTCTGGCGGCGGCGGGGGTTGGTCACCGGGGCGATCCTCCCTGCGACACTCTACCTTGCCCTCGCAGATCGCTTGGCAATCGCCAACGGGAATTGGACAATCAGCCCGGAAAAGACGGTGGGCGTTCACCTTTTTCGGAAACTCCCATTAGAGGAATTTTTATTTTTCTTTGTGACGAACATTTTGATCACCAGTGGGGCAGTGCTCATGCTGGATAGCCAGAGCAAAGAGCGTTCGATCCGTTATGGGCGGGCAATTCGCACACTAATCCGCCGTTGGTTGGGAGGCAGCGGGTGAGCTTAGATTGAATTCAAATGATCATTTGATAATTTCTGAAACGTGCGTTACATTGGGCATTCACGCGGGCAACCATGCCCAAAGAACAGGGGTTTATAAACATGCTTTCTGTCCTTGAAAAACTCTTATTTGTGGCGCTGGTCATTGCCGCGCTCGGGTTGTCGGCGCGGGGCTTTTGGCAGATGTACAAAGTTGTTAGGCGGGGGGAAGGCACGCTGAACCTTGCCAAGCTGCCGTCACGGACGCTTGAGGCGCTAAACGTCTACCTTTCCCAACGGACGACACTCCGCGCCCGCCCCCTCGTCAGCTTGATCCATCTCGGTGTTGTGTGGGGCTTCACCTTCTACTTCCTCGTCAATGTTGGCGATGCGCTGGAAGGCTTTTTGCCCGATTTCAAATTCCTCGGCACAGGCGGGCTGCTTGCCGGAGGGTATCGTCTGATTGGCGATTTATTGAGCGTTGTTGTCTTGCTTGGCGTTATTTACTTTTTGTTGCGCCGCTTTGTCTTTAAGGAAAAACAACTCACCTTTCGGGAAAATGTGTTGCTCCATCCAAATGTGAAAGCGGGCGGTATCCGGCGGGATTCGCTCATTGTTGGCGGGTTTATCCTGCTTCATGTAGGGTCGCGCTTCTTGGGGCAATCGGTGCAAATGGCTCATGGGATTGGGGTCGGACCGCAGCCTTTTGCCACAGCGCTCAGCGGGATATGGGGGACAAATCCCGATGTGCTGAAATTCTTTGATCACTTCTTTTGGTGGTCGGCGCTCGGCTTGATTGTTGCCTTTCTGCCCTATTTCCCCTATACGAAACATGCGCATCTGTTCATGGCGCCGCTCAACTTCCTCACCCGCCCACAGCGCACTTCGCTTGGGGAGATGGAGAAGGAAGACCTTGACGACGAGACAAAAGAGCAGTTTGGCGCGGCACGCTTGGAACACCTTTCCCAAACGGGGCTGGTCGATGCCTTTGCCTGCATCATGTGCAACCGCTGTCAAGATGTCTGCCCCGCCTACACCACCGGCAAAGAACTCTCCCCTTCGGCGTTGGAGATCAACAAGCGCTTCATGATCAAAGAGCAAATGGCGGCGTTTGCCGGTGGGGCGGAATCAAAAGACCCACTGGTCGGCTTTGCCATTAGCGAATCGGCAGTCTGGGCGTGTACCTCGTGCGGGGCGTGCGTCGATATTTGCCCGGTGGGCAACGAACCCATGCTCGATATCCTGGACATTCGGCGTGATTTGGCAATGGTGCAGGCATCCTTCCCAGGGGATCTCAAGAACGCTTTTAATGGGATGGAGCGTCAGGGCAACCCCTGGCAGTTGAACGAAAGCCGCCTGAAGTGGGCAGAGGGCTTGGATGTACCAACAACCGACGACAACCCCAATTTTGAGATTCTCTACTGGGTGGGGTGTGCCGCCGCCTTTGAACCCCGCGCCCAACAAACCGCCCGCTCGTTCGTCCAATTGATGCGTTTGGCGGGGGTGAATTTCGCCGTGTTGGGCGATCAGGAAGCCTGTACGGGGGATACCGCCCGCCGCGCCGGACGGGAAGACCTTTATCAGGCGATGGCGGAAACGAATGTGGAGACGCTCAATGGCATTGGGATGGCGGAAAAACGCATCGTCACGATGTGTCCACATTGTCTCCATAACATCGGCAAGGAATACCATCAATTCGGCGGAAACTACACGGTAATCCACAGCACCGAATTGATTGAGGAATTGATCACGAAAGGGAGACTTCCCGCCAGCGCCCATCCCAACCGCCAATCCAACGTGACCTTCCATGATCCATGCTACTTGGGACGGCAAAATGATATTGTCGATGCGCCGCGCAGCGTTCTAGAAAAAGGCTTAGGCGTGGCACTCACCGAGATGCCCCGACATGGCAAGAAATCGTTCTGCTGTGGGGCGGGAGGGGCGCAGTTTTGGAAAGAAGAAGAACACGGTGATGCCCGCGTGAACCTGACGCGCTATACAGAGGCGAAAGAGACAGGAGCAGCGATAGTGGCTGTGGGATGCCCCTTCTGTATGCGTATGTTCAGCGATGCGAAGGGTGAAATCACCGATGGACCAGAAGTGAAGGATGTTGTTGAACTGATTTGGGAACGCCTGGAACCTGGCGCCCCGAAGAATTAAGTACCTTACCACAATAATTTCTAAAGAACCCCTATCCCCCCCTACCCCCTTTCTCCGTACACAGGGAAAGGGGGAGGGATTCTCTCTGTGTTTACGGGGTGGAGATTAGGGTTTTCAAGTCCCGAAGGGGTGGCTGCTTTCAGTCCGCTGCTTTAGCGGCGGAGGCTGACGGGCGGTGATGGGCGCAAAGCTGTCAACAGACCCTAGGAGTCCATCAAGAGGGTAAGCATAGAATGAGACCACCCTCATCCCCCTGCAACCCGCCTTCACCATGTACCCGCTCTCCGTATGGGAGAAGGGGGAATCACGTCTTTGAGGGGACTTCCCCCTCACCCCCTCGCCCGCAGCATGTCTCCCCCTTTCCCTGTTTATGGGGAAAGGGGGAGGGGGTAGGGGTTCGTTTAGAAATTACGGTGGCGAGGGACTTAGTTGTTCTTGCGTCCGGGCTGACCGGGCTGCCCACCCTGCCCATCACGTCCGGGCATCCCCGGCATACCGGGCATCCCCCCGCCGCCCATGCCTTCCATACGAATCTCGCGCCGGTCGTGGTCGCCTTCAAACCCACCGCCTGAACGAGCAAGCAAATTCAACACGCGATCCAAGATGCGGCTTTTCTCACCCTCTACAGAGGCAGGGGCGATCAACCCCTCGGCAACATCCTTATCAATCGCCTCTGTGTACGCCTTCACCAGCGCATCAATCACCGTCTGGAGCGCCACACCCTTTGACTGCGCGTAGGTGGCAATGGAGGTGTTGTTATCGAGCGCCTTGACCAGATCGGCACAGGAGACGCCCAGTGCGGCGGCGGCTACTACTGCGGGCTTCACCGTGTTCCGGGGGCTGATTTGCCCACCCATATGCCCGCCCCCCATACTCACAACCATGATTTCCACACGCCCCACTTCACCGGGCTGCACGGGTTGGCTGCCCGTCTCTGGCGCGGCGGGAGTCGCTTCGCTGTTTGCTGGAGGCTGCCCGATGGTGCGTCCCATCCGCCCAATTGGGGTGTTGTTCTTCAGGGCGTCGGCTTGCTCTTGGGTCAGCAACCCATCGGCAACCGCCTGATCAATCTCGGCGTTACGGGCTTCGGTCAACGCCGCTTGGAGTGCCTCAACGGTGACGCCCTTTGCCTTCGCCACATCGGAGAGCGTTTTTCCGCCCACCAACGCGGCGCGGAGTTCGGCAGCAGTCATCGTCAGGACTTTGGCGGCAACCTCGGTAGTATCTATCGTGCTGCACGCCGCGTAATTCATGATAAAGCCTGCCCCGCCGCCTTGCGCAGCCGCCGGACTTGCCAAGCCAACCGCCCCCCCACCGATCACAACGGCAGCAAAAGCAGAGGCAACCAACTTACGGTACTTCATCGTTTTCATGGTGTGTTTTCCTTCCTGATATGTTCTGAACGTACTTTCAGTCTATGCCTTCGGCATGAAGAAGATATGAAGACGGTGTGCAGGTCTGCGAAAGACGATGAGTGAATCATGAACGCGGGTATCGGGGTATCATCATCAGGGAAAGTTAGGCTCAAAAGAGATTCAATAGGTGTTTTATGCGTTTAGGACTTATGCTCGGTTATTCTGGGTCAACGATTGATCTTCCCATCGATCTGGCTCAAGAGGCGGATCGCCTCGGTTATTACGCCCTGTGGACGGCGGAGGCTTATGGATCAGATGCGGTGACGCCACTGGCGTGGCTTGGCGCGTTGACAAAAACAATCCACCTCGGCACGGCAATCATGCAAATGCCCGCCCGCACTCCGGCGAATACCGCCATGACCGCCATCACACTTGACCAGCTTTCCGGGGGGCGGTTTTTATTAGGGCTGGGCTTGTCCGGTCCGCAAGTTGTTGAGGGGTGGCACGGGCAGCGCTACGGGAAACCTCTCGTGCGGACACGCGAATACATCAGCATTATCCGCGCTATTCTGCGACGCGAAAAACCGCTTGTTTATGAGGGTGAGGAATATCAGATTCCCTACACGGGGGAAGGCGCAACCGGACTGGGAAAACCCCTCAAGTCGATTTTGCATGGTCGCCCCGATCTTCCCATTTACCTTGCCGCTGTCGGACCGAAAAATGTCCAGCAGGCGGCGGCGATTGCCGATGGCTGGCTACCGATTTTCTTTTCCCCAGAGCGCTATGCCGAATCCTTTCAAGCGCAGATTGACGCTGGTTTGGCGGCGGCGGGAAAGACGATTGCCCAGTTCGACATTGCGCCGAGTGTTCCTGTTGTTATGGGAACAGATTTAGAAGCCTGTCGCCTCGCGGTGAAGCCCTTTCTCGCCCTTTACATCGGCGGGATGGGGGCGAAAGACAAAAATTTCTATTTTGATCTTGCTTGTCGCTATGGCTACGAAGGCGAAGCGGTGACCGTCCAAACCCTCTTTATGGAAGGGAAAAAGTTCGAGGCAGCGCTTGCCGTACCCGACGCCCTTGTTGATGAGATCGCCCTCGTCGGGACGCGGGAGCGGATTCGGGATCGTCTAACGGCATGGCGGGAAAGCCCGATCACGACGCTGAACCTGAGCATGGCGGATATGGCAGCCGTGCGGACGATGGCGGAACTCGTCCTTTAGTTGTTAGTCGTGGAAACCAAAGGGCGGGCGTGATCCCCGACGCAGCACCGCCAACGCAAAACGCGGCAAACGCAGCATCCGCCGCCAACGCCAG
Organism: Anaerolineales bacterium; assembly: GCA_015075625.1. Classification (NCBI taxonomy): domain Bacteria; kingdom Bacillati; phylum Chloroflexota; class Anaerolineae; order Anaerolineales; species Anaerolineales bacterium. The sequence goes on from JABTTZ010000001.1 coordinate 810,125, forward strand.
GGCTGCATCACCAAGCGGTGCAGCCACTCCATACCCGCCCGCTGCGCCCAACGAGGGGCGCGTTTTGCCACGCCCGCGGCAAAGTCAAACGCCCCGCCGACGCCAATCACAACGCGCACCTCCAAACGAGGCAAATTCCGTGCGATCCATTTTTCTTGTGCGGGTGACCCATAGGCAAGAAAGAGGATGTCTGCCCCCGCCGCGTTGATGCCCGCCACAAGGGTATCTTCATCCTCAGCGCTTGGCGTCCCGCTGTGCGTCCCCACAATCTGTAGACCCGGATAGCGATCCTGAAAAACCGTCGCTACCTTCTCGGCAACCCCCGGCGCCGCCCCCAACAGGTAGAGCCGCCAGCCCTCTCGCGCCGCCCGTTCGCTGATCAACGGCAGCCCATCCGAGCCAGTGACACGCTCCGGCAGCGCCGTTCCCAACCGCCGCCCCGCCCAAAGCAGCCCGACCCCATCCGCCGTCACCAGATCGGCGCGATTCAAAATATCGAAAAATAAACTGTCCCGTTGGGCAATCATCACCAGTTCGGGGTTGGCAGTGGCGATCATTCGGGGGCGCGGAAGTCCATCGCCAATCCATGTCCCAATGCGGCTGAACAGTTCCTCAAAGGTGATCGGATCGAGCGGAATCCCCAAGACACGGAAGCGATTCGCCGCCCCCACTTCTGGCGGGGCAGTCTGGCGTGGGGGAGCGTTCCCCTCCATTGCCGCGATCACCGCTGCTGTGGGAATCGCCTTCATGCATGTCCGTGCCGCGCAGCCCGTCCGCAAACCCGCCGTGTGGTGAACATACCCACACGGACTGCACAGCGAAGGGCTGCGCAAGATCACCGCCGATTCCGACCATGCCCGCCATGCCTCGGCGTTTGTCGCCCCAAAGGGACTAATCACTTGCAAGCCCGGTATGGCAGCGGCAAGGTGCATCACGCCGGAATCACCCCCCACAAAGAGCGTGCAGCGCTCCAAAAGCGCCGCCAATTGGTTTAGTGTTGTTCTGCCGACAAGGTTTACGGCAATGTCCCGTGTTTCCATCCCCTCAAGAACGGACTCGGCATCGTCCCCTTTGCCGCCCACCACCATGACCGTATGCCCGCGTTGGCGGTGCAAATAATCGGCAACCTCGGCAAATTTCGCCGCATCCCAACGCCGCGCCGGATTCAATCCTCCGCTGCCTGGGTGAATCGCGGCATAGGTCTTGCCCGCTGGAAGGGTTTCCTCTGCCCACGCCCGCTCAAGGGCGCTGATGCCGACGGTCAGGTGATGATTCGCCGTGTGCGCTCCCAAGACCTCGGCAAGGGCAAGCCAATAACCCACCTGATGCCGCGCCCCAAAGCCACCATCGGTTACCCTGTGGCTGAAAAACCACCCGCGTCCGTTATCCAGCCCCACACGGACTCGCGCTCCGACGGCGCGTTGAATGAAGGCGTGTTTTAGCGCCCCAAAACGAGTGGAGAGTTGGTGAAAGGTGATTGTTGTGTCGTAACGGCGGCGGCGAAGATCGCCCGCCAGCGTCCACAACGCCCGCTGTGAAGAGGGTTTGAGCAAATCACGTGCTGCTTCCCACCCGCGCACGGTGAAGGGGATGATCGTATCGACCAACCCGGTGTGCGCCAAGATCGGCGCGGCGTGGGGTGTTGTCAGGATGTCAATTTGGGCAGTAGGGAAGGTTTCGCGCAGCGCCCGTAGTGCCGGCGTCACACAGATCAGATCGCCAATGTCACCGATCTTCACGGCAAGGAGACGCTGTGGGATAGGGGGGGCAATCCTTGTATCGGGGGTCATTGGGCTGCCCCTTCCAATGTTTTCATCGTCTGGATGGCTGCCGTTTTCCAGGTGAACTCTGCTGCTTGTACCATCCCCCGTGCGATTAACCCCTGTCGAACATCGGCGCTGCCCGCCATGTGTGCCATTGCCCCGGCAATTTCCTCCACGCTCAGCGGGTCAACGTAGAGTGCCGCTGTTCCCGCCAATTCGGGAAGGGAGGAGGTGATCGCCGTGATCACCGGCGTCCCACAACGCATCGCCTCAATCACGGGCAGCCCGAATCCCTCGTACAGCGAAGGGAACACGAGCGCCAACGCCCCACTGATCAGCGCCGGAGCATCTTCCGCTGGGACGTAACCGGGGAGGATCACCCGTTTTTGAATCGATTCAGGCAGGGGGGCAATCACATCGCGCTGGACATCCAAAATCCACCCGGCTTTCCCCGCCACCACCAAGCCGATCTCGGAATTCCCACTCGCCTGTAGCCAGAGTGAATAGGCTTGCGTCAAACGGGGGACATTTTTGCGCGGTTGGATCGTCCCTAAAAAGAGAAAATAGCGTTCAGGAAGGGTGTATTTCAGCCGTACAGCGGCAATCTCATCATCAGGAGCGCGGCTGACGCCCTCCACGCCGAGGTGGATCACATCGATCTTATCCGAAGGGGTTTCGTAATGCCGAACCAAATCGTCCCGCGTTGCCCCACTGACAGCGATCACCCGCGCTGCACGGTTAGCGCTGTAGCGCGTTGTCAGGTCAAGGTAGAGCCGCTCTCGACGGGGGTGCGCTTGCGGAAAATAGAGATAGCCCAGATCGTGAGCCGTGAACACCGCCCGACCGGGGAAAACGAAGGGGAGGGTGTGGGCGGGGACAAAGGTGACATCGGGGCGATCTTTTCGCAAGGCGGCGGCAAAACGGAGGTGCGTCCACGCCCGCCGAAAGGGAATCACACAGTGGCGAACATGAGGAAAAGGCGGGAACAAATCGCCCGGATCGTCCCGAAAATAGAGAGTGAAACGATGCTCTGTTTCAAGACGCAGCAAGGCTTGGAGCAAGTGATAGGCGTACTGCTCTGTTCCCGTCCGGCGGCGAATGGTCGTCCGGCTGGCATCAATGGCAATGGAGAGCGGGCGGCTCACGGACGGGGGCGGATTGCCAATGGAAGCAGCAAGAGCGCCGCCCCCAACAAAAACAAGGACCAATAGGTACTCAACACGGTGAGCAGTTCCGTCGGGATTAACCCGCTGAGGATGGGCAAGGCAGCAGCGCCAGCGACGATAAACCCTAACGCCGGAAGGATCAATCCCCGTTCGTTGGTGCGCCCTAAAAGGAAGGTGATCCCGATTGCCCCCCCAATTGCCATCAAGCTGTAGGCAAATACCCCCGAAACCGAGAGTGTCCCATTAGCAAGAAGGGCAAGAAAGGCAACCCATGCCAGCAGACTTAACCCCAAGACGCTCAGCCCGCTCTCGCGCCGCCCATTGAGAAGGAAACGCCCCACCAGTGCTAACCCTGTTCCCCCCGCTGCCACACTCGCGATGAATGTCCCTCCAATGCGCCCCGGTTCAAAGGCATCAATGACACCCAAAATGCCGACAACCAGCAAGGTGAGCGCTGTTGGGATCATGCTGATCTGGGTACGGCGCTGCGCTCGGTATGCGGTGGCGCGTGGCGCACGGGCGAGATCACCTACCGCATCAGCATCGGAAGGGCGAGGAAGATCAGCCACAGGGGTGCTGCGGAGCCCTTCTTCCCCACCAGCCATGACATAAATGCGTCCGGGGGCATTTTCTTCATCAAGCGGTGTATCGGCGGTGGTGAGCGTATCGGCGCTCCCCTCGAAAGAGTCTACAGTGTCAGCAGTTTCAAGCGGCGCGAAACGATCCCTATCGGGTAGTTCCGGCGCATCAGGTATAGGGGGGAAGGATTCATCAGTCATAGCGGATTCTTGTTTGTTTAGGGGCGCACACGGTGGTGCGCCCAATGGCTAAGGCTAGGAGAATAACCCCTCTGCCGCCCGACGTGCAAAGTCAAAGATGGGCGTTGCCAAGAAGGTGCCAAGCAAGATCACCAAGATGGTGGCGATGCTCAACGCCCAGACGTAAGGTGGGCTGACGGTAATTGGCTTGTCCTCATCCACGCCAGCGTCCACAAAGAGAACTTTGATCACGATGATGTAGTAGTAAAGGGCGATCATCGCGTTCAAGATGCCCACCACCGCCAACCATGTCAGGTTAGAATCGACGGCGGCTTTGAATAGGAAGAACTTTCCGAAGAAGCCCGCCGCTGGCGGAATGCCTGCCAACGAGAGCAAGGCGATAGTCAAGACCAGCGCCAAGCCCAAATTACGCCGTGAAAGTCCAGCGAAATCGGCAATCATCTCGCTGTCCTTCACTTTTGAAACGACGATGATCACGCCGAAGGCGGCGAGATTGGTCAGGATATACATCGCCATATAGAAGCCAAGCGCGGCGATACCAGCACCCGGGGCGCTCCCCGGTTGTCCGGCAACTGCCGCCACACCGATCAGCGCGTAACCGGCTTGGGCAATCGAGGAATAGGCGATTAGCCGTTTGATGTTCTTCTGGACAAGGGCAAACAGGTTCCCCACTGTCATCGTCACAACGGCGAGAATAGCGATGATCTGCACCCAGAAGCGGGTGGGATCATTCCCCTGAAAGACGATGATGAAAAAGCGTGCCATCAGGGCGAAGCTGGCCGCTTTACTGGCGACGCTGATGTAGGCAGTGACGGGCGTTGGCGCTCCCTCATAAACATCGGGCGTCCAGAAGTGAAATGGTACGGCGCTGATCTTGAAGCCAAACCCAACGAGGATCATGATCATTGCCAAGATCAGCGGAAGGGTGGCTGCCGGATCGGAGGCGCGGCTGAAGATCGCCGCGATCTGCCCTCCTATGGCGTAAAAGTTTGTGCTGCCCGTAAAGCCGTAGAGCAAGCTGAAGCCGTAGAGCATCACCGCTGAGGTGAACGCCCCAAAGAGGAAGTATTTGATCCCCGCCTCGGCGCTGCGGGCGCTGTTTGTGAGGAAGCCAGCGAGGATGTACAGGCTGACCGAGAGCGTCTCAAGGGCGATGAACGCCATGATCAAATCCGCTGCCCCCGCCATCAGGCAGCCGCCGAGCGTTGCCACAACGAGGATGGCGTAGAACTCCCCCATTCGTCCAATGGTGGGGCTGTCCAAGCTGATCAAGCAGGTGATTCCCGCCCCCACCAAGATTGCCGTGACGAAAAACTGGGTCAGCACATCGTAACGGTACATCCCCCCCAAAAGAAGCTGCGCCTCTGCTGCGGGGGGTTGGATGAGGAACGACACAAGGGCGATCCCAAACAAACTGACCGCCGTGATCAGCCCAATCTCGCGGCGGCGGCTTGCCTTCCAAAAAGCATCGAGCAAGCCCACCGTCATGCCTAGCACCGTGAGTAACAGCGCCGGGAGCATGGCGAGCAGGTTCATTGCTCCATCGGAATTCACAACGACGTTTTGCATTGCGGTTTAGCCTCCAAGCGCCTTAACGATGGGTGACATGCCCGCTTGCAACATGCCCGTCATAATTTGCGGATAGACGCCCAAAATCACCAGCCACACACCGAGCAAGACCAACGCCGATTTGTCGATGATGGTCACATCCCCAACATCGGGGTAGCGGGCTTTGTTGAACTCCCCAAAAAAGACAAGCTGCACAACACGCAGGACATAACCAGCGGTCAGGATGATCCCGACTACGCAGACGATAGCAATGATTGTGTAGTAGGTAAAGTTGGGGAAGTAGGTCGTTTGGAAGGCGGGATTCAAGATTGCCCCCCCTTGCGCAAAGACAGGGCCATGCCACAACCCTGTGAAGATGGGGAACTCGGCAATGAAGCCGCTGAACCCAGGCATTCCCATCGAAACCAACCCGCCCAAGATGAAGGCGAACGCCACAAAGGGCATCACCTTCCCAAAACCCCCTAGCGAGGGAATATCCCGCGTGTGCGCACGGTCATAGACCATCCCCACGCAAGAGAAGAACATCGCCGTCATGACCCCATGGCTGAACATCTGCAAGCCTGCGCCGGTCAGCCCGGTCAAGTTCATCGTGCTGATCCCTAGCATAACCAGCCCCATATGGCTGACCGAGGAAAAGCCAATGACATACTTGAAGTCGCGCTGGCGATAGGCAATGAACGCCCCATAAACGACATTTACCGCCGTCAGCAAGATGATCCATGGTAAATGGACTTTCGCCCCTTCGGGCAGAAGCTGCACACCGATCCGCAGGGCAGCATAGGCACCCAGTTTCATCAGCACGCCAGCGTGGATCATCGAGACCGCTGTAGGGGCGGCAACGTGACCATCAGGACTCCAGTTGTGGAAGGGGAACATGCCCGCCAACACACCAAAGCCGATAAAGACCATCGGAAACCAGAAGCGGGCGACGCTGACCCCGCTTGATCCTGCCACATCAAAGGGACCCACCGCCCCAGCAATCTGCTGCCAGCGCGAGGCGACCTCGAAATGTTGAAAGCTGAAGCTGTACGCCGGATGGTTGGGGTCGCCAAGCGTCGTGCGCAGGGTGGCTAACGCCGCCTCGTTGCCGCTGAAGAAACTCCCTGCCGAAAAATACATCACCAGCAGCCCAATCAAGGCGAAGAACGACCCAATCAGGATGTAGAGGGTCAGTTTCATCGCCGCGTATTCGCGGGTTGGTTTCCAACCCCACCCGGCGATGAGGAAGTACATCGGGAAGATGGCGAATTCGTACCAGAAAAACAGGAGGAACACATCCAGCGAAACGAACACCCCATAGACGCCGACCACCAAGAGGAGAAAGAACGCCATGAATTCCCGCAGACGGTGTTCGATCTTCCACGAGATGAGGACGCCACCGAACGCCGCTAACCCGGTCAGCAGTACCATCGGGGCGCTGATACCATCCGCCCCAACGTGGTAGCTGATGCCAAGCGCAGGCAGCCAGGGGATGTTCACCTCTTGAACGAAGAAGGATAAGCCCTTCAAGGCAGCGGTGTTCGCCGCCGCAATGTTCGTCGGCTGCATCATCTCGATGTAGACGAGCGCCGAGAGGACAAGGCAGGTTGCCGTGGCAAAAGCTGCAATGAGGCGGGTTTCCGTTTTCTGTTCGTCTTTTAGTAAAAACAGAATGAAGAACGCCGCCAATGTCGGTATGATCAGAATTGCTGTCAGTAACATGCGTGTATCCTTTAGCCCCCGAACAGGCGCGTGACCGTCTGGTTGATCACGGGCATGATCCAGTTCGGGTAGATGCCCGTCACCAGCATCAGCACCATGAGCGGCGCAAGCGCCACCATTTCACGGAATTCAATTTCGAGATGATGCCCTCGCCAGTGTTCATTCACCGGACCCGCCAAGACCGCCCGAATACCCTTCAGGATATACGCGCCGGTCATCAGCAAGCCGAACATGGCAATAAAGACGAACGCGGGGTAAATCCACCACGCTCCGGCAATCACTTGGTATTCGCTGACAAAGCCCGCCAGCCCAGGCAAACCGAGGCTGCCCATACTGACAAAGACGAGTAACCCGCCATACATGGGGGCGATGTTCCACAACCCGCCAAAATCGGTAAGCTGTCGTGTGTGCGCCTTATGATAGAGCGCCCCCACCAGCAAGAACATCCCCGCTGAACTAAGTCCGTGTGTGAACATCTGCAACACTGCGCCGTTTGTCGCCATGGTCACCGAGCGGACAACGATCTCACGGTTTTCGATCACCGCACCGGTGTAGAGATTATTGTAAACGGCTGCGAACGCGGCGATTCCCAAGACGACGAAGCCCATATGGTTCACAGAACTATAAGCGACCAGCCGTTTGAAGTCGTTCTGACCCCATGCCGCCAATGCGCCGAGGATGATCCCCAACACAGCGAGCGTAGCAATGACCGGCGCGAAACTTGCCGATTGCGCCGGAAAAAGCGGCACAACCAAGCGCAAAAAGCCATACGCGCCGAGCTTGAGCAAAATCCCTGCCAGCAGCATCGAACCACCCGTTGGTGCTTCGGTGTGCGCATCGGGCAGCCATGTGTGGAAGGGGTAGACCGGCACTTTCACGGCAAAGGCGAGGAAGAAGGCGATGAACAAGAACCCCTTCACCACATTCAGATTACCACTGAAGGGCAAGCTGATCGCCGCCCCAGTTGCCGTTAGGTCTTTGGGGAAATTCGCCAACAGTGTTGGGATGTCCATCGTCCCCGTGATCACGGTGATCACCTGAATGGCAAGCAGCAGACCAAGCGACCCCGCCATCGTGTACAAGAAAAACTTGAACGAGGCATATTGACGCTTTGCCCCGCCCCAGTAGTTGATCAGGAAGTACATCGGCACAAGCCCGACTTCCCAGAAGATGAAGAAAATGAGCAGATCAAGCGAGACAAACACGCCCAAGACGCCCATTTCCATAAAGAGGAACAGCGCCATGATCTCATGGACGCGATCCGTCACTTCGTAGCTGATCAAAATAGCAAGGGGGGTCAAAATTGCCGCCAAAAGGATCATGGCAACGCTCAGACCATCGACCCCCACATGCCAATGCGAACCAAGTAGGTCAAAAAATGGCGCCACGTTCTGGCACGCGAAGCCATAAGGCGACCCCGCACTTGCCGCCGCCATTTCGGTGGGGACATTCCCCGGCGGGCAGTTCCCCCCGGCATAGCTGTAAAACAGGAAGATCGCCAAGCCCAACACAGCAAGGCTGAACCCCAACGCCACAAGGCGGGCAAGGTTCTTTTGGCTGCGGGGTAAGACGATGACCACGCCCGCGCCGAGCATCGGCAGGAACGTGATCAGGCTGAGTAAGTCGAGATTCATGATGACTCCTAATCCCCGCTGTCGCTTGGCTGTGTCTTATCCCCTGTGTTTCCGAAAATCATCACAATGGCAATGGCAATCGCCCCTTGAATGATGATGAAGATCGGAATCGCGTTTGGCGCAACGGAGGCAACCGCCAAATTCAAGCCGACGATCAGCGCTGCAATCAGGGCGAACAAGAGGTATTGCTGCACGCGCCCCGTTTGGAGCGGGCGCAAGCCCTTTGCTGCGTCGGCAATTGCTTCGGGAATACCATCTCCCACACCGTCGATCACCACGCGGTTGAATTCTTTGAACACATCCCCGATACGCCCGGCAAGGCGGGCAAAGAAGTGGATCACGCCGTCGATCACGCCCTGATCCAAGATCGTCGCTGCCACCTTATCGGAAAACCAGCGCACCGGCTTGATGAAATATGCCTGATAGAACTCGTCAATGAAGTACTTGTTCTTCAGCAGGCGGTACGTCCCCTCGCCAACGATGCCTTCCACCGGATCAGGCTCACCCAAAACGACGGGACGCCGAATATAGAGGGCATAGCCCGCATAGGCGCCCAAGCCAAAGACGGTGAACGAGAGCAGCACGGGCAAGATGTTAAAATCTGGCAAGTGCGGTGCTTCGGGCAAGGTATAGCCGATGTACTTGATAAACGGCTTTTCAATCCCAAACCCCGACAACACAGGCCCAACAATGGGGAAACTAGGGTTGACCCCCACAAAGCCAGCGATCAAGGCAAACCCGGCGAGGATGATCAAGGGGAAGGTCATCGTGACACTGACCCCCCGTTCCGTCGGACCGTCACCGCGTGCGGGGTCGTAATGCTTGGCATGGATTGCCGCCTCGGTGCGCGGCGATCCTAAGAAGGTCATGGCAATCTGGCGCATCGTGTAGAACGCCGTCAAGATTGCTGCCGCCGCCAGACAGACGAGGACAAATAACCCAATTGGGGTGTGGCTCATCGCCGCCCACGCCTCCGCAAGGATTTCATCCTTCGACCAGAAGCCAGCAGTAACCAGCGGGAAACCCGCCAACGCCGCGCCACCGATTACAAAGGTGATCCCCGTCACGGGCATGTTGCGCAGCAGCCCGCCCATGTTACGCATGTCTTGCGGGTCGAATACCTCGCCATGCGCGGCGTGTTCCTCGTGCGAATCCCCATGCCCATGTGCGGCGTGTTCACCCTCGCCATGCCCGTGATCGGCATGGGCTGTTGCCTGGTGATCCTCGCTGTGATCGTCGCCATGCCCGTGCGCCCCATGCGCCACATGATGACCATGTTCCATGGCATGAATGACCGACCCCGACCCCATAAACAAAAGTGCCTTGAAGAAGGCATGGGTGATCAGGTGGAAGGCGGCGGCGGCATAACCGCCCACGCCAAGCGCAGCAACCATGAACCCTAACTGGCTGATCGTTGAGTATGCCAGCACCTTTTTGATGTCGTTTTGGGCAACGGCTATGGTTGCCGCAAAGACCGCCGTGATTGCCCCAATGACTGCCATAGCAACCATCGGTGAGGAGAGGATGCCATCTTCAACATGGCTGCCCACCGAAAGAATGGGGTACATCCGCAAGAGCAGGTAAATACCAGCGGAAACCATCGCCGCCGCATGAATCATCGCGCTGACGGGCGTTGGGCCCTTCATGGCGTCGGGCAGCCACACATGAAGCGGGAACTGCGCCGATTTCCCCACCGTGCCAATGAAGACGCAAATTCCGATCAGTCCGGCGGCGCTTAGACCGAGGAAGCCGCCAACGGCTGGTGTTGCGGCTAAGCCGCTCATTGTTTCTTCGCTGAAGAAGATCGTGCGGAAATTGAGCGTCCCTGTCGTTGCCCACAGGTAGGCAATGCCAATCATGAAGATCACGTCAGCGACGCGGGTGGTCATGAAGGCTTTGATCGCCGCCTGATAGGGGGCTACCCCGTCCACTTCGTCCTGTGGGGCGCGGTCATACCAAAAGCCAATGAGCAGGTACGAACACAAGCCCATCACTTCCCAACCGACAAACAGCATCAGCAGGTTATCGGCAACGACGAGCGTCAACATAGCGCCCGCAAAGAGGGAGAGATAGGCAAAAAAGCGCGGGTTGCGCTTATCATGTGCCATGTAGCCGAGAGAGTAGATGAAGATCATCAAACAGGCAATTGGCACCATAAACAACAGCGCCACCGTTAGCGGGTCAACGGCAACGCCCATGCTCAGCGCCCCCGATCCTGCCCCGCCCACGCTGTTTGCCAGCCAGTCAATCCCGCTGCCGAAAATACGCTCTTTGCCCAGCGTCGGAAATTGCACCGCCCGCAGGACGACAGACAAGCTCATCACTAACGAGAGACCCATTGCCCCAATTGCCGTGATGTGCGTCAGAAGGCGGTTGCGCCCCGCAAAGAGCAAGATCACCATAAAGGCGACCAACGGCGGCACGGGAATCAACCACGGAAGATTATTTGCGTCAAACCAATTCATAGATGTTTCCTTTAGAAGCCGCTCTGCCCCTCACTTGGCTTATAGCCGGAGCGAGTCCACATTTTCTGCGATGATGGTCTTCTTATTGCGGAAGACGCTCAAAATCAGCGCCAGACCGACTGCGGCTTCGGCGGCGGCGACTACAAAGACGAAAATGGCGAAGGTCTGCCCCGCCACGCCCGCCTGTAAGCCGCTCCCCGTCGCCGTTGTTGTGGGCGTCAAGAAACGCCAAAACGCCACGAGGTTGATATTCGTGGCGGTCAACATGAGTTCAATGCCCATGAGAATGGCAATCGCGTTTCGCCTTGCCAGCACCGCATAGATGCCGATGCAGAACAAGAGCGCCGCGACAAGTAAGTAAGCTGTCAACGGTACCATGACGAGTGATCCCCTTGTGGTTTCTGCGGTGTTCTATTCTTCGCCACGCGCCAGCACAATCGATCCAACCATGGCTGCCTCAAGAAGGACAGAGGCAAGCAGGAAGGGCAACACGTACTGATTCAAATCGACGAAGGCAATCCCCATATCGCGCAGGCTGTCTCCGCTAATTGCCCCAACGGGTTCACGCGGGAACAGCGGGTTTGTGCCGCTGGATGCCATGACAATAGTGAACGCCAGGACAAGAAAGGTGAGCGCCGCACCCGCCAACCCAAGCGACCATTGGCTGTTGGGGAGTTCTTGAATACCCATCATCCGGCGGGTGAGCATGATGGCAAAGATGATCAGGATCACGATTGCCCCAATATAGACGAGAACTTGTACCGCCGCCAAAAATGGCGCTGAAAGCATGACAAACAAGCCCGCCGCCCCAAACAAGCTAATGATCAACCACAGCGCAGAATGAAACAGGTTGCGGTTGATCACCACCGCCAGTGCGCCGCCGATGGTCAGAACGGTGAGGATACCGAAAAAGCCCCACTCGACCAAGTTCATAATGGTGTCTTCTCCTTCACAGTACAGCGTTCTTGCTGTTCGTCGTCCACCCCCCCTCGCCCTCAACAGAGCGGAGAGGGGAAATGATTAATCCCCCGCCGCCGGTTCAACCGCCGTTGAGGGTTTCCGATCCAATTTCCGTTCGGCAATCAAACTCCGAATATGGGTTTGTTCCGTCGTGGCGTAATTCTTTAGGGCATTGCTTGCCACTATCCACAAGGCGATGTTTCCGATCAGGCAAACCACCGCACGGGGAAGTTCGGCAAGGAAACCCGCCCCCAAAACCCCACCAAGTATCCCCGCCAAGCCGCCTGCTTCCACGGCTGCCCGTGCCGCAGCGTAATCCGGCACAAAGAGTTTTCCCAACAGGGCGATGATGATGATGTTCGCCAATGCCAGCGGGACGAGGAACTTCCAGTTGAATGCCATCATGTGGTCAATGCGGAAACGCGGCATTGTGGCGCGAATGAGCATGACGAGGAAGTATACCAACACCGATTTCCCCATCATGACCATAAACCCAAAGACCTCGCTACCGGGCTGCCCCGTGCCGAGGAACTGCCAACCACCCATGAACAAAATGACCGTCAGAACGCAAATCACGAAGCCGTGAATGAATTCCGACGCCATGAACATCCCAAACTTCATCCCGGTGTACTCAATGTTGTAGCCAGCGATGATTTCCGACTCCGCCTCCATCAAATCGAAGGGCGAGCGTCCCGCCTCTGCCAACTGCGAGACGAAGAAGATGAAGGCACTCACTGGCGCCACGAAGATATAGGCAATCGTCTGCCCATGGACGATGCCCTGCATACTCATCGTCCCCGCCAGCATGACTGGGACAACCAGCGCCAAGATCGTTGGCACTTCATAGCTGATCAGCGCCGCAATGACGCGAAAGGCACCGAGCAGCGAGTATTTGTTGTTGCTCCCCCACCCCGCCAGCATAATTGCCAGCGTTCCTAAGGAGGCGACGGCGATAAAGTACAACACGCCAATGTTCAAATCTGCCCCAATCCAACTGGCGCTGAAGGGGACGACGGCAAAGATCATGATCACCGATGCCACCGCCAACAAGGGGGCAATGTTATACACGTGGCGATCTGCGTTGGCGGGCGTGATGTCTTCCTTTGTGATCAGCTTGCCGAGGTCGGCAAAGGATTGAAACAACCCATAAGGACCCGTCCGATTCGGACCGACCCGATCCTGAATGCGCCCGGCAACCTTCCGCTCTAGCCAAATTGAGAACAAAATCCACACCAAGCCGAAGCTGGCGCAGACGATCACGCCGAGCAAGGACGCCACAAAAAAGGCGGCATCCTTGTTCCAGCCCAAATCAATTAATGTCTGTACCATAATGCGCCCCTCTTACCGGACGAAATCGTGTTGCGAAGGTCACGAACGTTGTTATTGCCATTCCAATGCCCCTTTGCGCCATGCGTAGACCAGCCCCACGCCCAAAATGGCGATGAAGGCGATCATGACGACAATGGCGAACAGCGGCAGTTGGTTATAGGCCACCGCCCAAGGGAACAGGAAGATCATCTCGATGTCGAAGATCAAGAAGATCAGGGCATATAGGTAATATTGCACCTTAAACTGAACCCATGCATCTCCCATCGTTTCGATCCCGCACTCATATGTCTCCATCTTTAATGGATTGGAGCGGCGCGGTGCAAGGCGCAGCAACTGCGGCGCGAGAACCGGTACCGCCGGGAGTATCGGGGCGATGACGAAGAACATGGCGATGAAAATCCACTCTTGCTGCTGCATGTCTTTCCCCCTCGGAATTGCTGCCGAGATTTTTGAGGCTACTGGCGCATGATTTTCTTGGATTGTGATAAGCGTCACCTATTGTAACGCGCCCTGTGCGGTTTGCCATACAGAAGTTTCGCGCTAATCCTCTTGCCACAGACAAGACGTTTTTTCAAAAACACATAGCCTCTTTCTGCTTACGCCTAAAGGGGTTAGGGGAGGGGCTTATTCGTGCGGAAAGTCCCTGTCTTGCGGCAGATGGTCGAAGGTGATCCGTTGGCGGAGATTGTCCCTGAACTGCCCCCCACGCCAGAGAATGTGATCGTCACGAAGCAGTACGCCAGCGCTTTTTTCGGCACCTCGTTGGCGGCGATGCTGACGGCGCTCAAAGTCGATACCGTCATCCTTACGGGCTGCTCTACCAGCGGCTGCATTCGGGCGACGGCAGTGGATGGGATGCAGTACGGCTTTCGGGTCATTGTCCCGCGTGAGTGTGTCGCAGACCGCCACGCTGCCCCCCACGAGGCAAACTTATTCGATATTGGCGCGAAGTACGGCGATGTTGTCACGCGGGCGGAGGTCTTAGCCTATTTTGCCCGCTGAGTCGTACTTGCAGAGCGGGCTACCCTTCCCGCACACCGACGGTTTGTTTCACGGGCAGCGCAACGGAAAAGGTTGTCCCCATGCCGGGTTCGCTTTCTACCCAGATACGTCCGGCGTGGGCGTCGATGACCGCCTTCACCAAACTTAAGCCTAACCCAGAGCCGCTCACATCTTCTGCGCCGGCTTGCCGCGCCCGATAGAAGCGCTCGAAAACCCGCGAGAGCGCCTCTGTCGGAATCCCCACCCCTGTATCGGCAACAGTGATGACCACCCCTTCGGCAACGCTTTGCGCCCCAACCGTAATCCGCCCCCCCCGCCGCGTGAATTTGAGCGCGTTTTCGATCAGGTTCGTCAGCGCTTGTGTCAGATAATGGCGGTTGCAATGGATGAGCGGGAGATCGGGGGCAAGGGCAATCGTCAACGCCACGCCGCCCCGCTCGGCTTGCGCCAAATACGCATCGGCTGCGTCCTCCAACAAGGTTTCGACAGGCGTTTCCTCGTAGCCAATTCCCCCAATCTGTAAACGCTCTAAATTGAGGATGGTGTGAATGATCTTATCCATCCGCGTCAGCGCCTCGCCAAGCTGGTTCATGTCTTTACGCATGTCTGGTGTAAAAAGGGCTTCACCATCTTCTTGGAGGAGTTCAAAACAAGACATGGCAGCAAAGAGCGGGTTTTTCAGATTATGGCTCGTCAGTTGGATCATCTGTGTCTTTTGCCGATCCAGTTCTTTCAGGTCGGTAATGTCGTTCAACACAGCAACATAACCCATCAGCCGCCGCAGCCTTCCTAACGTGCAGAGATAGGTTTTCCCATTCACGACGAGTTCAAAGGGCGTTTCGCTGCGGCTGTCGTGAATCACTTGTAAAAGGGGATCAAAGGGAGCAACCGCCAAAAACGGCTTTCCAGAGGCGCGTCCGTCCTCAAAAAGGGCATCCGCCGCAGGGTTGGCAAAGATGATCTGCATGGTGTGATCAAGCGCCATGACTGGGTTTTGTGTGCTGACGAGAACTGCCTCCAATTGGTTTTTCGCCGTCTCCAATTCCTCTGCCAACCCGCGCTGCCGTTCAAAAAGGCGGCTGTTGGTGATCGCCACTGCTGCCTGTGGGCTAAGCAGATCAAGCAGCCGTACATCATCTTTATCAAAGCGTTTCCCCATCACCCCCTCAATAACCATCAGAACGCCCATGACATCTCCGGCGAAGATCAGCGGCGCGGCAATCACCCCACCAAATGATTCCTCCGCATAGGGCATATCGGGAACACCTACCCAATCGCGGTGGTAATCCTCAATGCGCGTGGACTGCCGGTTGAGCGCAACTTCACCTGCCAAGCCCTCTCCCAATGCCAACCGCCCGCCCAAAAAACCGTCGGGCATGTTGTGGACGGCGGCAAGGGTCAGCCCATCCTCGGTATTTAAAAAGATCGCCGCGCCGTTTGCCCCCAAAATGCCTGCCGCTTGTCCGGCAACCGTGCTGAGAACTTCCTCCAAGCGGACGCGGCTGGTGATCGCCAAGCCGACATCGCGCACCGCCTGAAGCTGAGCGGCACGCCCTGCCAGCGGCTCAATAATCTGCGCTCGCAACAGAGAGTAACTAATAATGAGGAGGGCGACAGCGCAAAGGTTCAGGCTGATTGCTCGCGCGCGCAGTTCGGGACTGATCAACTCCAACATGATCCCAATGCCGTAGGCATAAATGCCATAGGTTTGCCAACGGCTCTTGATCTTTGTCCGCCGCTCCCACCCTAAAAGCATCGCCACCGCAGCAAAAGACAGATAAAAGAGTGTGGTAGCGGGGGTGAAGGTATAAAGAAGTGTTCCATTGGGGCGGATTGTATAGGGTGGGGTCGTACTGCTGAAGGCAAGGATAGCTTGGGAGGTGATCAAAACCGTCACCATCGTAAGGGCAATCCAGTTGAAGCGCCGCCCTGCGCCGCCCGTTAACGCGAGGGTGAAAAGGTAGAGTCCCGCACACGCGCCTGTAAACCCCACCTCCATGAGGCGTATACCAAGCGTGGTTAGCTCTGGCAGCCCGCCGACAAATGCCAACGCCCGACTAAGAAGCGCCCCGCTTGACCACAGCATCCCCATAAAGGCAAAGAGGGCAAAAGCAAGATTCGTCGCGCTGCGGGCATCCTGCCAAAGGATTTGAAGCAGCATGACAAGCGCCAAGACAATTGTCAGGCTGTTTAAGAGCAGAAAGATTGTGTTTGTAAATCCAGCGGCGTCCATAAGCGATTTTTCAGCATGTCTTTACCAGGGGGAGTGTACCCCACTCAATAGCAGCCTCTGCTATAAAGTTGCCTTTATGTCTTGGGTTTGAATTATCGTCAGACTTATCTTATACTAACAAACAGAACAGCAGCAGCCATGTATCAAAAGTTCTAATTTATGAACACCCTAGATCACACATATCCTAGTCAAGCCTCGTTGGTCGTCCTCCATCCACACCAACGGCAGAGCCGTAGACTGATCGCGCACCTTCTTCAACGGGATGGTCATACGCTGATTCCTGTGACGCTCACTGCTGATGGCATTGATGCCGAGGCACTTTGGCGGGCAATTGGGATAGCCCTTCAGGACTGGTATAATATTACCCTTCCTCCCCGCCCCGCTGAGGATTTGGCGGCAGCAAAGATTCTTGCCGAGCGCCTAGCTGCCCTTAAACCATATATGGTTATCATTGATTCCTATGATCGGACGGATAGTGACTCTGCCCAGAGTCTGATGCACACCCTGATCCCCTATATCTCAGAGGGCTGTCAGATTATCCTCGAAGGGCGTCATCTCCCCTTACCGTTGCTCACTTCTGCTGCCTTACGCCCTCATACCACGCTTTATCCCCTCAATGAGGGTCGGCTGATGATCAATTATGGGGTGGAAGGCGATGGGCGTCATGTGCTGGAAGTGCGGGCGAATGGACGGGGACGTGTTTTTGTCAATGGACGTGAGATTTCCTCGTGGGATGGTGATCTGCCACGTATTTCTTGTGGATCGCGGGATGATCACCCGTGATGAGATTTTCAGGGAATTTTGGCAAAACCTAACAACCAAAGAAGCCACAAACGTGTTTCATGTGACGAAGCGAAAAATTAAAGAACTTTTAGGCTTTGACCTCACCACCTATCAGGGGGGATTTTATATACTCTCTCCAAAGATTGATCTTCGCTATGATACGGCATTGTTCCGTGAGTATGTCCAAAGGGCGGGAGTCGCCCCTGACAACGAGGCAGCAGAATTGTTATATAATGCTTTGGAGCTTTATCATGGCGTGTTCCTTGCCCCCATTCAGGCTGCCTGGGCGCAAACACGCCGTGAGGAACTAACTAGTCTCTATATTGATGCACTCATTGCTTTAGCACGAATTTGTGAGCGAGACGACGAGAAACTGCAAGCACTTGGGTTTTACCAACGGGCGAACTATCTTCACCCCTTGCGGGAAGACGCCATTCGTGGACTTATGACCATTCACGCCCAGCTAGGGCGAAGCGCAGAAGCCATGAACATCTACAAAATGTTGGCGGACCGCTTAGCGCACAAATTAAAGGTGCTGCCTGATCCAACCACCACAGCACTTGCCGAACACATTCGAGAGAGCGGGTGAACACCGCCGCCCTCAGCGCCTTTATTGAGGCGGAGTCACGGGCATTAATCCCCCCAGCGGGAATGACCGCCCCCGCCGTAGCGCCCTCTGTGCAGCGCGTGGCGATCCTCAGCGAGGCATTTCTTCCCAAAGTGGATGGCGTCACACGGAGCGCTTTGTTAACCGTTCGCCACCTCCAAAACACAGGGAGGGAGGTCATTATTTTTGCCCCGTCCCCCGCCCCAACGCATATTGGCACAACACCCGTCATTACCCTTCCCGCCCTTCCCCTCCCCACCTTTCCCGAAACGCGCATCGCGCTGCCTTTTTTGCCCATCGTCGCGCTGCTGCGGCGCTTTCGCCCAGATATCATTCACCTTTTTAGCCCCTTCAGTTTAGGCACGGCAGGGATGCTTGCCGGTGGCATCCTTCGTCTGCCCGTGATCGCCAATTATCAAACCGATCTCCCCGCCTACACCGCCAGCTATGGCTTCCCCGCGCTCCGCCAGACCTTTATCGGGGCAATCCGTTGGCTGCACAACGGCTGCACACGTACCCTTGCCCCAACGTTGGGGGTGGCGGAAACGGTTCGCCAGTGGGGGCTGCGGCGGGTGCATGTGTGGGGGCGAGGGGTGGATAGCGTTCGTTTCGACCCCGCCCATCGTGATCCGATGTGGCGAGAGCGCCTCTTGGGGGGGCGTTCGCCAGAATCACTACTATGCCTTTACGTCGGGCGTTTGGCACGGGAAAAATCGCTCGATGTGCTGCGCGACCTTGCCGCCGAAAAAGATATTGCGCTCACCCTTGTTGGGGGAGGGAGTTACGAAAGGGAGATTGCCCGCCTTTTGAACAGCAATGGGCGAAGGGCGCACTTTATGGGCGAACTGCATGGGGATGATTTGGCTTATGCTTATGCAGCGGCGGATGTGTTCGTCTTTCCCGGCGCCAAAGAAACCTTTGGTCAGGTCATTTTAGAGGCGTTGGCATCTGGGCTGCCTGTCATCGCGATCAATGCTGGCGGACCCGCTGGCATCATCACCGATGGAATAACGGGTTATCTTTGTGCCGAGGGTGATAGTGCCGCCTTTGCTGCCCATGCCCGTCGCTTACAAGCCAACCCTACCTTGCGGGGAGGCATGGCGGACGCCGGACGGCGCTATGCTTTGGAGCGCTCTTGGGCGCTAATTATGGGCGAATTAGAGCGCCATTATGGGGAAGTCATGGCGCTCCATCGTCGTTATATGCCATCCCTGTCCTAGTTGAATGCCCAGGCAAGAATCGTCTCATTGGGTGGAAGTTCACGAATTGCCGTTGGGGAACCGTCCGCCCCTTGGTAGCCCTTCAGATCAACCTCGATCACCCGCCCGCGCCGCGTGAGGATGCGCAGGGTTGCCCCTTGCCCAAGCCCTAAGACAGGCACTGCACTCCGCAGTTGACCCGCCGATGCGCCGGGCGCTTTCCGTGCCGGGTACGCCTCTGGGGAGAGCGCGACGATACGTCCATCCTCAGTAAGGACGACGATGTTACCTGTTCTCATCAGGGAGAGAACGCCCACCAATGAGTCCCCTTTGGGAAGGGTCATTGCCAACGCCCCGGCGCCGGGGATTGTTCGCTCTGGAAAGCGTGACCAGCGCCCCTGACGGCTGAGGGCGAAGGCATCGCCGTTCCCCGCTGGAATCGCCTCCACCACTGAATCACCGGGAAGCAAGCCCCGCAGAAGTTTTTCGCCCTTAGCCGCGTGAGTTGCCACAACCCCGGTAAGTAGGTGATACAGATAGCCATTTGCCGTTCGCAGCAGCAAAAAGCGGCGTTCCTCCACACGGGCGCGATCCAAGATGGTGACAAGGGTGTTTGGCTGCCCAAGGGGAATTGCCCCACTGCCTGCCTCTGGTATAGGGAGATCATCAAGACGGAAGGCATAAGCGCGAGATTCCGCCGTGATCCCATAAAGGGCAGCGCCAGACGAGGTAATCAGAAAATGGGTGTCTAGACCAATCACTCGTTCTTCATCCAACAGCGAGGCAAGAGAGGCGTTTATCTCAATGCGATCCCGTCCATAGGCAAGGAGTCGCTGCCCATGCTCCCCGCTGACCATCCGTTCTAGGGCTTGAACGCGCTGGCGAAGGGAGTTGATGTCGTCAGACGGTGTGCCGCTGATCGCTTGACGACGCAGGCGAATGACTTCTGCCCGCAAGTCCTCATTCTGTTTATCCAAAAAAGCAAGGCGATCCGCCAGCATCCGAATTAGGGCGGGCGCAGAGAAAGGACGCTGTTCCACCTCTGCAATCCACCACTGGGCGTCGTTTTTGTCCAACATGCGGTGTCTCTCCTAATTGGTGTCGGGAGGGGGATTTATTTTAGAGGAAAGGAGGTCATCCGTGAAGGGTAACCCAATGAGCAGCCGATTTCACCTTAGTAAGCCACAAACCGCCGCAGAAGAAATTCGATCACTATCGGAATGGCGCAAAACCCTCACTTCATTTACCATTATGAGCAGATTGTGTGATAGGGACACAGAGCGGATTGCTATGCCGGATATTTCCGATCAAGAAATACGTGAACGGTGCAGTTATCTCTTGAGCGCAGCCGCCGAGGAAGCATCGCGCCTGCGTCATGATTACATAGGTACAGAGCATTTATACATTGCCCTTACCCAATGGGAGGGAGGTATTGCTCACCGCTTGCTGATTTCCTCTGGGCTAGACCCCCGTACCGTGCGCAACGAGATTCGCCGCGAATCTGGGGCAAACGATCCCACTGAGGCAATCTTGACTAAAGAGCAAACCCTCACCCCACGTTCCCACCGCGTTCTTGCCCATGCTGTGCGCCTTGCCGACGAACGCGATGATGATGTCGGTGATGCGCATCTGATGCTGGCGCTGCTCACCGCCGGGGTAGAGGGTGTCCCTATGCGCAAAATGGCGACAATGGGCGTCGATCTAGAAGCCTGGAAAGATGTCGTTGAGGATGCACTCTTACCCGAAGATGCCCTTGATGATTCCGATGAATACCTGACCCTTGAGGAGGAAGTCCCGCCGCCACCACGTGGCAACAACCCCTTTTCCTTGCCGCCCAAAGAAAGCGGGCGCGAAAAGGAGTCTCCCTTTCGTTTGTCATCGTCCTTTCGCCCTTTTGGGTCACCCTTCAATTCTCCTTTTACACCACGCAATGACCCCGACACCCGCGAACGCCCCAGTGGGACGGGTGCGCTTGGTACACCCCTGTTGGATCGTTATGGGCGCGATCTGACGAAACTAGCGACAGAAAGCAAGCTGACGCCCGTTGTTGGGCGGGAAAAAGAGATTCGTGCCTTAGCCCGAACGCTCACCCGCAGCAAGAAAAATAATCCGCTCTTGGTGGGCGATGCTGGTGTGGGAAAAACGGCTGTTGTCGAAGGGCTTGCCCACGCCATTGCCGAGGGAAAAGCGCCGGGACCACTGTTGAATCGGCGCATTATCCAGATTGAGATCGGGACTCTTCTTGCCGGCACAAGTCTGCGCGGTCAGTTTGAGGAACGCCTTGTCGGGATTCTGGATGAGGTAAAACATGCTGGCAATGTGATCCTGTTCATTGACGAGATTCACACCATCGTTGGGGCGGGGGATACCATTGACAGCAACCTTGATGCCGCAAACATCCTGAAGCCCGCCCTCTCGCGGGGGGAGATCATGTGCATTGGGGCGACAACCCACGAGGAATACCGCCGCGCCATTGCCCAAGACTCCGCGCTGGATCGTCGCTTTCGGATGATCGACATTGGCGAACCAACCCTTGATGAGACAATCACCATTCTCGGTCATGCCAAAAACGGCTTTGAGACGCACCATAAGGTGATCATTACCGCCGACGCGCTGGAGGCTGCTGCCCGTCTCTCCACACGCTATATGCAAAACCGCCGCCAGCCCGATAAGGCGCTTGACCTCATGGACGAAGCCTGCGCACGGATCGTCATTCAGACCGGGGCGCTCAGTGTTGGGCAGCCGAACCAAAATGCCCGCCAGGTGACGGCGGAAACGATTGCCGAGGTCTTGGCAGAGTGGACGGGCATCCCCGTCACCCAAATTACCACCGACGAACGGCAGCGCTTTCACCATATGGAAAAGGTCTTGAAAAGCCGCGTCGTGGGTCAGGATCATGCGGTTGCCACCGTTGCCGATGCGATCAAGTCAAACCGTGCGGGCTTATCCGATCCACGCCGCCCGATTGGGGCATTCCTCTTTTTGGGACCCAGCGGCGTGGGAAAGACGGAACTGGCGAAGGCGTTAGCCGCCTTTATGTTTGGCGCGGATGACGCACTGATCCGCCTGGATATGTCCGAATTTCACGACGAGCATACCGTTGCCCGACTCATTGGCTCACCACCCGGCTACAAAGATTCGCAAAAAGGCGGGCAGCTTACCGAGGCGCTTCGCCGCCACCCCTATGCCGTTGTCTTGTTGGACGAGGTAGAGAAGGCGTCCCCCGCCGTCTTTGATATTTTCCTCCAAATTTTTGATGACGGGCGGCTGACAGACTCACGCGGGGCAACGGTAGACGCCCGCCAAGCGGTTTGGATCATGACCAGTAATGTGGGGACGGCACTGGCAAGCAAAGGCGGGATGGGATTCGGAGCCAGCGATGCGACCACCCCAGAGGAACATACCTACCGCGCCGCGCTCAAAAAGTTTTTCCGTCCCGAATTTCTGAACCGCCTTGATGAGGTGATCATCTTCCGCCCCCTCGGACGGGAGGCATTGGAAACCATCCTCGATCTTCAGCTTGCCGAAGTTCGCGCCCGCCTCAGCGATCAGGGCGTATCGTTTGCCCTCACACCCACCGGACGCGATTTAATCTTGGCGCAAGGCACAGATGCCGTCAATGGCGCACGCCCCTTACGGCGGGCGCTGGCACGACTGGTGATCCGCCCCTTAGGGCGTTGGCTGGTTGGCACGTCTGCTCCCGTCGGGGGGGTAATTCTAGCGGATCAGAATCCCGCCGACCCAGACGGGCTGATATTTGAATGGGCGCGTTCGTGATTCCACCTCCCCCACAAACAAACCGACAAGCGGCGCTTCTTTCGGATAGCCAAACGGAGCGCCTCTTGCGGAAGGCGCACCCTGCCGACGCAACGGATAATTTTGCAACGGATGGCGATTCTGCCGTCCGCCACTTAGGGCGTTTGGCGCTGCGGCGGGACATCCGCGAAACGGCGGACTATTTCGCGCTCGGTGACCTTTGCGCCCGCCTCACCCTCATGGGGACGGTACTCAACCTTCCCTACCTGCTGAAAACTCTGGATGCCTACGCCCGCGCCGGCGGAATCGCCCGTGATGCACATATCGCCGCAGATGCGGCGTTGGCAGCCTCGGCGGGCGTTAACTTTGTTGAATGGGTGATCGCCGTCGCGGATCAGCATCCCCTCCCGCGCAACCTCGGCGCGGCGCTTTACGCTGTGACGATTCTCTCTCCCGAACGCCTGCCCGAATCGCAGGCGCTTATTGCACGCCTTCTTCATCTTTTTACCGGGTATCTGACATGCGGACTATCGGGAACGTCCCCTGAGCTTGGAACAGGGACGGCAACCAGCAGCGCGACGTTCGTTCCGCCCGCCCTCCCTGATCAGGGGCTGCCCAATCAGACGATGGACGCTGCCCCCCCCAAAAACGCGCTCGATCCATCCCCTTTCCAGAGTGGTGCGTTGGGAAGCGCCCCCGATCTGCGTTCCGACAATCTCCCCACCCTGACGGAGGGATCGGCGGGTATGGCACGGGGAGAAGCCAGTCCAGCGGCGCACCCCGCCCCTCCACGCATCATCAGCATGACGCCCACCCAACGTATCCTCGGCGAATATGAGGCGGGAGATCGCATTGCCGAACGTTACGAAGTGCGCGGTGTCAAGCGCGGGGGGATGGGGGTTGTCTACTTTTGCTTTGATCACGAGTTGGGCGATTCCCTTGCCATCAAGACGTACCAAAGCCGCTATCTAGACCGCCCCACCGCGCAAGAACGGTTTCGCCGCGAGGCATTTACCTGGATCAGCCTCGAAAAACATCCCAACATCGTCCGGGCGCAAAAGGTAGAGACGCTAGGCGAGGAGGCGCAGTACCGCCGCCCGCACCTGCTGATGGAACTGATCGCCCCAGCAGAAGGTCTTGACTCTGATTTATCCAGTTGGATAGACCGCCACCGGATTACGACTCTTGGCGCGGTGCGCTTTGCTGCTCAAATTGCCGCCGGAATGCAGCACGCCGTGAGACACTTTCCGCATCTTGTCCACCGCGATCTAAAACCCGCCAACATCTTGGTCAATTATGACGGCGTGGCAAAAGTGACCGATTTTGGCTTAGTCCGAGCGCTAGAGGACGGCGCAGCCCACCTCCCTGAGGTAAACGATGCCGACGATACGGCAAACCTTCGGCTCACCCATGCGGGGGCAATTATGGGGACAATCCTGTACCTATCCCCCGAACAATGTCGCGCCGAGGAACTCGATCTGCGCTCCGATATTTATGCTTTCGGGGCGATTCTCTATGAAATGCTTACCGGACGGCATCTTTTTGACGCCGTGACGCAAGAGGCGTGGTTAGAAGCGCACGTTCGCCGCAAGCCGACGCTCCGTGCTGATGAAAGCGCCCGTCTTCCCGCAGCGCTGAGAGATATTCTTTTCCGCTGCTTGGCAAAGCCTCGGGAGGAGCGCCCTCCCACATGGGCGGCACTGCGCGATGATCTACGCCTTGTGTGGGGCGATCTTTTGGGCGAGCCACCCCCCGACGATGTGCCACCCTCTGACCTGACCATGGCGCACCATGAGCTTATGGACAAGGCATACAGCCTCACCGAACTGGGCTATGGCGAGGCGGCGCTTAACGCCTACGATCAAGTCTTGGCGCAGACGCCCACGAATCCCCATGTGTGGGCGCGGAAGGGGCGGACGCTGCGCATTTTAGGGCGCTATGAGGATGCCCTTGCCGCCTTTGACCAAGCGACAACCCTTCCTTCCCAAGACCGTGCCGATGTCCGCGCCTGGGCGTGGAATCAGAAAGGGATTGCCCTGGAACGCCTGCGCCGTTATGAGGCGGCAATTGACGCCTACCGCGAAGCGCAAGCGGCGAAAAGAACCCCGGACGCATGGTTCACCGGCAATCTCGCTGGGCTGCTGATCAAGAGCCGCCGCCCTCAGGAGGCAATTCAAGTCCTCGCTGGCATTTCAGATGCCGATCAGGAGTATCCTGAGGCGCACCGCTTACGGGCGCGGGCGTTGGCGGCGTTGGGCGAACATGCGGCAGCGCTGGATGCCGCAGATCGGGCAATTCGTGCCATGCCCAGAGCGTCCGAAGCGTGGATCACCAAAGGGCAAGTGTTGGTGACAATGGGGCGACACGCAGAATCGGTGACGATGTTCACCCAAGCCGTTCGTCTTGCCCCGCGCAATGTACGCGGATGGGCGTACCTCAGTTCGGCATACCTCAGCCTGAACAACCCCGCCGAGGCGCTCTACCCGGCGATGGAGGCAGCCCGACTGAAACCCGATGATTACCGTATTCAGGCGCGTTTAGGAGAGGTGTTGGTCGCTTTGGGACGCCATGCCGAGGCGTTGGAGGCATTTGAACTGGCACTCAGCCTGAACCCTAAAGGAATGAACGCCCTCAAGGGAAAAATCGCCGTCCTCATCGCCTTAGGACGTAACGACGAAGCCCTTCATACCACCGAAGCCGCCGCCCGCGCCTTCCCAGAAGAAGTCCCTCTTTGGGTGGCATGGATTGAGCGCCTATTTGCCTCGGATCGTTGGCGCGATGCTCTTGACGCGGCAGAGAAGGCGACAGACGCCCTTCCTCATCAAGTGCGCTTGTGGATGCTGAAAGGGCGAGTGCTGCGAGCGCTAAGCCGCTATGAAGATGCGGTTGAAGTCTATGAGCATGTCTTAAGGGTGAATCCCCACCACGCCGCCGCGTGGAACGCCAAAGGCGCAGCGCTGGCGGAATTGGGCAAACGAGACGACGCCCTCCATTGCTTTCAACAGGCGACAGAAACAACCCCGACAGATGGGTATGGGTGGTATCGGATGGGGGTTATCCTCATTGAGTTAGGGCGCTACGAGGAAGCGCTGAGGGCGCTTACCAAAGCAGCGGCGCTCAGGGCAGATGACAAACGGATCGCCTTGAAACTGAACGAGGTGCGGCGGCGGCTGCAAGGGGCATAGCCGCCGCCAACGCCCTACCCTTACCCGCTGTAGGTGTAAAACCCTCGCCCCGTCTTGCGCCCATAATGTCCCGCCGCGACCATCTTCCGCAGCAGTGGGCAGGCGCGGTATTTCGGGTCGCCCAGTTCTTTATACAGAACGTCCATGACGGCAAGGACAACATCCAACCCCACAAAATCCGCCAGCGTCAGCGGACCCATGGGGTGATTCATCCCCAACTTCATCACCTCATCAATCGCTTCCGGCGTCCCTACCCCTTCCATGACGCAAAATATCGCCTCGTTGATCATCGGGCAAAGAATCCGGTTGCTGATGAACCCCGGAAAGTCCGCCGCCTCAACGGGTGTCTTGCCCAAACTGCGGGTGAAGGCGAGGACGGTTTCCAACGTCTCTCGGCTGGTGTCATAGCCTCGGATAATCTCAACAAGGGTCATCAGCGGGACAGGGTTCATAAAGTGGACGCCCGCCACCACCTCTGGGCGTTTTGTAGCGGCGGCAATCGTCGTGATGGAGATGGAAGAGGTATTTGTAGCGAGGATCGCGCCGGGTTTGGCAATCCGATCCAGATCAGCAAAAAGTTTCAGTTTGAGCGGCTGGTTTTCAGTGGCAGCCTCAATCACCAGATCGGCGTCGGCGGCAAGCGCCATGTCCGTTCCACTGCTCATCGTTTCGAGGGCGTTCGTTCGCCCCGCCGCGTCAATCTTGCCCTTTCCAAAAAGTTTTTCGACGCTGGCGGCAATGGTCGCTTTCGCCCGCGTCAGCGCCTCTGGGTTGATATCGATGAGCGTTGTCTGATACCCGCTGGTGGCGCAGACTTGGGCAATCCCGTTGCCCATTGCCCCCGCCCCTACAACGACAATTTTTTGAATCCTTGAAGTAAGTTGCTCAGGCATGTTCATAAATCCTCACAAACAGAGAAAGGTTTTGTCGGAATACGCGGTTAGGGCTACAATCGCCCCACGCGCTGCGAATTGTAGTGTGTGGGGAATGTCTTTACGAGGGGAATTATGCGACGTTCGATTGCGCTTTTGATTATGCTTTGCGTTGCCGTTGCTGCCTGCAACAGCGGGGGGACGGGCGGCGGCACAACAGGTGGCAGCACCATACCAACGGAAACGCCCGCAGGGGCAAGCGTAGCGCCCGCCGCCATTACCTGGGAGCGTGCGCCCAATGCGGTGGTTGTCCGTTTAGATCGCCTGATTGGGGAAGAATCCGAGTTGGATCGGTTGAATCGTCTGCCAGCCTGTACCCTCTTTGGCGATGGGCGTGTTGTGTGGGTGAACACGATTCCGCCACAAGGGGAAGAACTGCTTGAAGGGTATATCGAGGAAGTTACCTTTCGCACCTTTTTGGAATTTCTGATCCGTGATGTTCAGTTCTACGATATTCCCGATTATGCCGCCCAAGAACTCCCTCCGGCAAAAGATTCGGCAATGGAAATTATCTCGGTGGTAATCAATGGCGAGACGCGCACCATTCGCAGCTACAAAAGCTGGAAAAACAACGCCTACGTTACCATTTTGGAACACTGCCGAACGCTTGCCCAACAACCCGCCCTTTTCATCCCCGATGGGGCGTGGGTAACTGTCTACGAAATCCCTCGTGAGGTGGATCGCGCCTTTGATTATTGGTCGCCCGCTGCCCCTTTCAGCTTGGCTGAGGTGGCGGCAACAAAAACGGCAATTTGGGCTAGTGATGTTGCTGTCCGCGAATTGTGGATTAAGAATCGCCAAACGCTCAGCCAACTCCAATGGTTGGAAGGGGATAAGTCCTATCGCGTCGCGCTTCAAGTGCCGCTCATCTCGCGGGACGCCCCTCCCGCACCGATTCTGCCCACACCCGAACCGACACCCGACAACAGCCCCCCGCTGACGCCGCCCCCCTTAGCGACACGTGGCTGATCGGAAGGAGTCCCCATGAGCATTGATGTGACCAGCGTTACACGGGGCATGTCCCTCGTTGTGGCGACAATCCAAGATCAAGATGTCGAGGCTGCCGGAAACGCCCTCACCGATAAAGGCTTCCGCTTCACCCGCATTGGCACAACCGGCGGCTTTCTGCGGCAAGGCAATACGACGCTGCTTGTGGGCGTCCTCACCGAGTATATCAACGAGGTGGTAAACCTTCTGAATGTCGCCAGCCACCGCCGTCACCGCTATGTGCCGATGGCAACCGGAATGACCCCCAACGGGATGACCCTTTACAATTATGTGGAGGTTGAGGTTGGCGGGGCAACCATCTTTGTTCTCACTGTCGATCACTTTGAACAGGTGTAACGCCTGAGGGGGAAAGATGATGAAAAAATTAATTCTAGCTATTGTTCATAGCGATGCCGTAGAAGCCGTTAACCGAGTGCTGATTGAGGCGCGTTATGCCGTTACTCAAATTAGCAGCATGGGGGGCTTTTTACGCCGAGGCAGCACGACGATGGTCGTTGGTATTGATGAGGGAGAGGTTGAAAAAGCGCTCGATCTCATCCGGCAGGCGTGCCAACCCTATAGCAAAGGGAACGAACACGCGGCAACCATTTTTGTGATGAACGCCTCGCAGTTTTTCCAGACGTAACTCCCTCACCCCTATGATTTCGAGAAGAACCCCTATCCCCCCTGCCCCCTTTCCCCACACACAGGGAAAGGGGGAGAGATACCCTTTAGATACGCTCACTGCACCGGACTGAAGGCAACAGCGACGGCGATCAGACTCAACAGCGCAACGACGAAGGCAAAACCGGCCACAAACAGCACCCACAAGGCAGCCGTGCGCGTTGGTTGAAGGGGCGTTTCTTCAAAATCGAAGCCAACCATCACCCGCCACCCAATCCAATAGCAAAAAAAGCCAAAGGCAATCATCCCCAAGACGATCACCGTATTCAGAGTATAAGGATCGATTCCCGCAAAACGCTCCGCATCAATCGAAAACAGAATCCCAAAGACAAGCACCGCTCCGGCAAAACCCATGACCAGCGCCAACACCGCCGCGAGGACGATGCGGGTGGGGCGTCGGCGTCGGGCGATCCACACCGTCAGTCCTTGAATAACCCACTGGGGAAACGGTGGGCGTGGGGGGCGTGGTTTTGCCAAGCGCCCGCCAAACCCACGCTGGTTGTCGCGCTTCGATTCTTTTGCCATGCCCTAGCCCACCCCTTCACCATACGAGGGGGCATTGATCAGGAAAGTTGCCCCGTCCTCAAAGTAGTGCTTCATTTCGCTGTATGCCGGTTCGGGGATTGCCGCCTCATCAAGCGCTGCCAACATTGCCCGCACCCACGCATCGCGCTCCGCCATCCCAATCGCATAGGGCATATGCCGCATCCGTAAGCGAGGGTGGCCGCGTTCGGCGCTGTAGGTTGGCGCTCCGCCAAAGTATTGGATCAGGAACAACCGCAAGCGGCGCTCGGCTGGAGCGAGATCGTCTTCTGGGTAAAGCGGGCGCAAGAGTGCATCGGCTGCCACACGCCGATAAAAGCCCGCAAGCAGGCGCGTAAAACCATCTTCGCCAATCAAATCGTAGATTGTCTCGGCTCGCCTGTCGCTCATGCTCTGTCCTTGTTATTTTTAGGGTAGGGTTTGGGGAGATGGTGGCACAACGTGGCGGGAAAGGCAAGCCCAAACATGCCAGAAGGGTTGTCTGAAAGGTGGACAGCGCAGCAGAGGAAATGCCAACTTCGGCACAGGTGTAGTAAGATAGATCGGGTTGCATCGCACAAGATAAGCTCAGCACAGGATAAACTTTTTATGTCCACTTCGGCTCAAACATTATTGGCGCGGGCGCAAGACCTTGCCCCCATGACGATTCAACTTCGGCGCGAATTTCACATGAATCCCGAACTTAGCTTCCAAGAGTTTCGCACAGCAAAGCGCGTTGCCGAAGAACTGCACAAACTTGGCATTGAAACAGAGACAGGCGTTGGGGTGACGGGAGTTGTTGGGCGCATTGGCGAAGGCTCACCGGTGATCGCCATTCGCGGTGATATGGACGCGCTGCCCATCCAAGAGGCAAACGATGTCCCCTATAAATCGCAGAGTCCGGGGGTTATGCACGCCTGCGGTCATGATGCCCACACTGCGATCCTGCTGACCGTCGCCAAACTACTGGTCGAAATGCCAGATCGTCCGAAAGGCGAGATTCGGCTGCTTTTTCAGCCCTCGGAAGAAAATTTTGGCGCCGATGGCAGAAGTGGGGCGGTGCGTATGATCGAAGATGGCGCACTTGATGATCTGGATGCCGTGATCGCCCTCCATGTCAGCAGTGACCAGCCAGCGAACAAGGTAGGAATTGTCGATGGCTATGCGGCTGCCGCTGTGGATACCTTCTTTGCTAAAGTGAAGGGTGAGGGCTGTCATGGAGCCTACCCTCATACAGGCTTTGACCCGATCTATATGAGCGCTCAGGTGATTAACGCGGTTCATGGGATTCGCGCCCGGCGGATTAATCCTGTTCATCCGGCGCTGATCTCCATTGGGGCAATTCACGCCGGACACGCTGAAAATGTCATTCCCGCCGAGGTCGAAATGATCGGCACCATCCGCAGTTATAGCCCGACGATTCGGGAACAGCTTTGGGCAGAACTCGAACGGGCATTCAGTGTGGCGCGGGCGCTTGGTGGCGATTATGAACTTCAGATCATCAAAGGCTACCCCTCACTCTATAACACGCCCGCCGTTGCCGAGATGATCCGTTCGGTGACGGATGATCTTTTCAGCACGGAAGGGTTCTTCCCCGAAGAACCGGGCATGGGCGCAGAGGACTTCAGCTACATGGCGCAGAAAGCCCCCGGCGCGATGTTCATGTTGGGGGCAAAGTTCGATGCGGTGAATCGTCCGCACCACAGCCCTATCTTTGATATTGCAGAATCGGCGCTCCCGATTGGCGCGGCAGTCTTAGCCGAAACAGCGGTGCGGCTGCTGAAAAACCCAATCCCAAAGGAAGGCTAAGCAGAACGGCAGTTTCAGCCCAATATCGCTCCCCGTCCACACCTCTGTAGAGACGCCCGACGGTAACCCATCGGGCTAAGGTTGACCACCCCGCCTTTTAGGGCGGGGCTGAAAGCAGGGGAAGGTGAACCCTTCTGTTTTCGTAGGGACGATGCTGTGTGGTCGCCCGTGTCATTTACCCCGCACCCGTAGGGGCGCCCCCTGGGGCGTTCGTTTGCGCCCGACAGACTATCACCGCCGATTAATGCGGGTGAGATCAGGCGAGGGCGGGATGATTTCCTGCGGGGCTTGGGGGCGGATTGGGTTGTTCTTTCGTTGGTCGGCTGGCAGCAGCGAGGTGATTGCCCGCGCCACATAAGCGCCATCCTCGGTTTGCGCCAGAACACGGATAGGCTCCCCCACCGCAACCCCCGCCAACAACTGCGGATCACGCACAACGACGGTCTCACCGGCGATGGTGATCGAGGTCGGATTGCCGGGAGTAATCGCCTCTAGCGTCCCATCCAGCAGTAAGCCATCTTCAATCTCGAACTGCCGCCCCTCGCTCGGAACGTTGGGCAAGGGCGGGACGATCTCAATCGGACGCGGCAGCAGATCAAGGGGGAGATTCGTGTTGACGGCGGCGGGGTTATAGGGCTGCGGTTCGCGGGCGGGACCGCGGGGGGTCAGTCCGTTCGACATCGGCACCCAAATCCGTTCGCCGGGAAGGGCATAGGTCGTTGAGCCGCCCGCTGTCACCTCGCCCGTTCCCTCCAAAATATTGAAGCTGAGTTCGCCATCTTTCAGGGTTTCGATGAACGTGGTTGAGCCAAGTTTGAGTGTTGAGCCATTCACCCAAAATTCGACCTTTTTCCGCCCTTTGGGGGTTTGGATGAGAACGCCCTCTTTGGGTGCGCCTTTACAGGGCGTCCCCCCGCTGCTTTTGATGTAAAAGGCGTGCATAGGCTGGAAATTGCCCGGAATGTTCGCCGTTGGGATCGTCCGCGCATCGACCAGACGGACGCTGCCAAAGACGATCATCGTCACCGCCTCGGAGTCGGCTGTATCGGCTGTCTCTGCCTTCAGGCGCATGAGGGCAACGCCCCACGTCTTTGTTTCGGTGTTCATGGGGGCAAGGGCGAGGGAGCGAATGGCGCTGACATCAACGACATCGCCGGGTTTCTCAAAGCGCCCTGTTACGCCTGGGATCAGGTCAGCACGGGCAGAGACGTTCCCGTAGCAGGTTTTGTTTAGACCCGTTCGGGCACACTGTGCCTGTGTCTGTTTGAAGGCATCCAAGACAATCTTGGGGCAAACATCCTCCCCTTGAGCGTTGGCTGTAGATGGGGACCCAAACCCTAAGGTGGTCAGGGCAACCGCCAGCACTAACCCTAGAATCACACCATAACGGATAAAGCGTAGTTGTATCATCAGAATGTAACTTCCCACTCACTAGACGTATCCTCTGACTATACTTGGAAAACAGCTTTGTGCGCGTAAAAGGGGCGTTTCAACAGCATCAAAAAAGCGTGGGGATGTTGTCACAATCATGTTAAAATGGTCAACAAGAACATATGAAGTTCTCAGGTTAAAACGTAACCTAAAGCATTTTCCAAGAAGATTGACCCCTTAGTGATTGACAGCCTCGCTTGTCACGATATACTTACCAATGGGCTAGGCGCTGCTGATCAAGGGGTAAACGAACGACGCCCGCCCTTCTTGTAAGAAGGCTGGTTGCCGCCCAACCAGTGAGGGTACTGCAATAATAACACCCGAAGAAGCCTATCAGCGTCACCAAGAGCGCGGCAAAGCTGCCCACAAACGTGGGCTGCGCTGGCGTATCCTGCTCCCGCTTGGGGTGGTGGGGGCGGCGCTCATAGTCGTCCCCCTGCTGGTGATGCTCTCCCTAGAAGGTATCAAACAAACCAGCGTCTCCGCCTTTATGCTGCTCTGCTTGCTCGTCCCGATGATGGTCATTATGGCGCTCGTCTTGGCGGTGATGGTTGCCCTGAGCTATGGCATGGCGCGGCTTTACGGCGGCACATCGCACCTGACGCGGCGGGCATACCACCTTACCCATCGGGCAAATACGGCATCAACGGCACTCTCCAAGCGCCTCACTGCGCCGCTGATTCGCCTTCAAGCACGGGCAGTCTATCTGGAAGAATTTGTAAGGCAACTTGGAAAACGAAAGAAAGATCGGATTGATCGATGAACGACGAAACGACCCAGTGGAAAACGAATATGTATCTCGTCGGGGGGGCAATCGGCTTGCTGATCGGCGTTTTCACCGCCTATCTCTACACCCGCGCTGCCGATGAAGCCACTCCGGGCGGCACCCCCAAACGGGTCTCTACGGGAGATGCCTTTCGGGTGGGAATGACGGCGCTAGGATTGGTGCGGCAGGTGACCGAACTCGCCAGCAAAAAGTGACACGTCCCCGCCGCGTTTCTCGTCCTCGAAAGGGGGCGACGCCTGATCACGATTCCCAACGTGCCGCCCTTTTGACGGCGGCACGGGCGCTCTACCGTGAGATGGGCTATGCCGAGACAACCTTTCCCCATGTTGCCGCTCGCGCCGCCCTTTCCGAAGATATTCTGCTCCGCCATTTTCGCGATAGGGAGCATCTGTTGAGCGCCGTGCTAACGGCACACAGCCCCCTCGCGGATCTGCTTACTGCCCTTGATCGGGCGACTGGCGAGAGCGCCGAGGAACTTCTGCGCAGCGCCTTTCATCAGCTTATCGCCGCCATCAGCCGCCGCGAGGATTTTCTCGATCTTGCCCTGATTGATGTACAGATCACCAACGGCGCGTTTCTGACCACCCTAACGAACGGTGTCTTTGCTAAAGCGCGGGGCTTCTTAGAGCGGATGAAAACGGCGGGGGGGCTGCGTCCGGTGTCGGATATGGTTATTGGGCGGGCGATTGCCGCGCTGCTGATGGGTTATATTGTCTCCGAACGCGCTATGCCCGCCCTGGCGCGAACGGCGATGCGGATGATTCCGGCGCGGGCGTGGCTGGATGGCGTGCTTGATCTGTTTCTTTATGGGATTTTAGAAGACGACGCTCGCTAGGGTGTGTTGACAGTATAACGCCAGTGATCCCGGCGCTAAAAGGCGTGTCCGGTAACTAGGGTCTGTTGAGAGTGTCATTCCTGTAGGGGCGCCATGCTTGCGCCCATCGCCGTGCGTGAGCGCCTGCCGCTAAAGCAGCGGGCTGAAAGCAGCCACCCCTTCGGGGCTTGGAAACCCTACCCCCACCCCATAACAGAGAGAGACTCGCTCCCCCTCTCTACTGTTATTCCCTTTTGCTGCACACCTTCCACACCCCGCCTTCCTTAATCAAAGGGATGGGTGGCTGGTTGGAAAAATCTTGCTCAAAGGATTCTTTTGCCACCGTGACGATCAGCGTCCCCCCAAGAACGACATCGGCGGCGGTTTCTGTTTGGGCGGTAATGGTGAAGGTCAGCTTGCTCAGGTCAAACGCATCCGCCATGCGTCCGACTGCACCAAAGTTTTCCAGCAGCGCCCGCCCCTCGTCTAAATAGGGTGTACAGACATAATCAAGCGCCTTAGAATCCCCCTTGAAGGCATAGTCAAAGAAATACCTAGCGGCAGTGGCAGGGTTATTCGCTTTCTCGGCATCATCGCGGGCGCAGCGAAAGCCCAACGTGGGGGCAGTCTCTCGTTCGCTTACCCCGTCACGGTAGGTGGCACGGAGGTGATTGGGGGCATCGGCATACGAACCACCGCGAACGACGCGCTTCACCTCTTTTGGGGCGGCGTCGTACTGCTCCCGCCCATCATCGTATCGATAGGGGTAGGGAAAGCGCGTTGGGTTGTAGATCGTATTCACCCATTCAGCGGCGTTTCCGCTCTGATCATACGTCCCCACCCAACTGATTCCCCCGGGATGGCTGCCCATCGGGGCGCTTTGTTCCTCTCCGCCCTGACCAAAGGCGGCGTTTGCTGGCTCGAATTCATTCCCCCAGGGGTAAAGCCAACCATCGACGCCGCGTGCGGCATATTCCCATTCTGCCTCGGTGGGCAGGCGTCCCCCTCGCAGTGTACAAAAGGTGAACGCCTCAGTCCATGTCACGCCTGTGCGGGGATGATCCGCCCCTTTTGCTGGCGTCGTGTCTGTGGCGTTCCCGCCCGCCGCCTGAAACTGGGCGCTGCTCACCTCCATCTGGTCGATCCAGAAAGACTGTTCAACACAGACCCGATGGGCAGGTTTTTCGTTCGCTTCACCGCCTTCGCTGCCCATCATAAAACAGCCGGGGGGGACAAGCGCCATCGGCACACCATCTACCGTACGGACGAGAGGCGTCCATGCGGCGTTTTCAGTGATCATTGAAAGTGGGGTGGGGGTGGGGTTTCCCTGTGCCACAATTGGTATGGTAGCCCCCCCATAAGCGAGGACCATGATCCCCACAACCCCGCTGATTCCTATGGTCAGCATGAGGAATCGACTCACCCGAATCCGTTTAGGCATGATGGTTCCTTGCTCGTGAAGATTCCAAAAGCGGTGACCGTTTTAACGCTTGGGTGAGGGGGGACGGTTTTCGCGCCGCCGCCGATCATCCTCATCGGTCAGGTAGGGTTCGCCATTTTCCCCATTTCCGGCGGACGACTCAGCAAGGTTGAGATGAAAGAGATCGCTGATGAAATCTTCCATCTGGGAGACGGTATTCGCCCGCAGCACGTAAATGCCCACCCCGCGCCGTTCGGCATCGACAATCAGCTTGGGGCGGCGGCGGTAGTAGTTTTTCAGAGTGATAATCGCCCCTATGTCGGTCAGGTCTTCCACGATGATCAAGGGGACGCGCATCCGACGGGCAGCTTGCGCCAAGCGGTTGCGGGCGACGCCATAAGCATAGACGCGCACGGGTTGAAGTTCGCCCGGCTTGTGTTCACCCTCGGTGCTGTGCGTTTTTGGCTCAGGGCGCTCCCCACGTTCGTTTCGGCGGGGAATTTCCCGCACCTCGCGGGGATCACGCGGGTCGCCCTGCCCGCTTCGCCGCCCATTATCACGGGGGTTGGCGTCATAGCGAGGGGGGGCGTGCTGCTCGATAATAACCTCGCCCTCAGCATTTCGGTAGCGTATTTCCGTTGGCAGCGGACGCCCACGCAGCAAGCCATCCACCGCCGCCGCCACATCCTCATGAATGACGAGGCGATCTCGGTTTTGTAGTTCGATGAGGACATCAAAGGTGGGCGGCGCAGCGCGTTCGAGGACGGTCTTTTGTGTCCCCCGACGGCGTGCTTCCTCATCGGAAAGGGTGACGGCTTTGATCCCACCGATGAGGTCGGAGAGCGTGGGGTTGTTCATCAGGTTATCAAGGGTTTGCCCGTGCGCCGTGCCAATGAGTTGAACACCGCGCTCGGCAATCGTCCGGGCAGCATCCGCCTCCAGCGCCCGCCCGATCTCATCGATGATGATCACTTCGGGGTTGTGGTTTTCCACCGCCTCGATCATGACCTCATGCTGAAGGGAGGGCTGTGGCACTTGCATCCGTCGGGCGCGTCCTACTGCCGGGTGTGGCACATCGCCATCCCCGCCAATCTCATTGCTGGTATCCACAATGATCACCCGCCGCGCCTCGGCAAGGACACGCGCCGCTTCGCGGAGCATGGTTGTTTTGCCCACGCCGGGCGAGCCAAGCATGAGAACGCTTTGCTCACTCTCAATCATGTCCTGAATAATCTCAATCGTGCCATAGACTGCCCGCCCAATCCGGCAGGTTAGCCCAACAATATCCCCGCGCCGGTTGCGGATTGCCGAAATGCGATGAAGGGTACGCTCCATGCCAGCACGGTTATCGCCATCAAACGCGCCAATCTTGGTGACGATGTAGTGAATATCATCGGCAGCAATTTCACGGCTGTCTAAGGGGCGCTCGCCATCCACATAACGTGCCGTCGGAACACGCCCCAGATCAAGGATCACCTCAATCAGGTCGTCTTCATGCCCATGATGTTCAAGCGCATCAACAAGGTAGGTGGGGAGAACGGTCTTTAGCTTTTCCAAGTCGTCAGTAATACGATATTCCAAGAAGGGGAATCTCCTAAACGGTGTAAGGTTAGAAAATGGGCGTTTTACGGTACGCTAACGCCCCATGCAGAGCGACTCCATAGGGGGCTGGATGAGGGTGGAGGGCGCGAAATACCCTCACGCCCCGCGCTGACGCCAGTCGCGCTGAATAGGGACGAATTCGGCAATCTTCGGTAGGCGCAGCCCCGCTACCTCCAGCGGCTTCACCGGACGGGAGACACAATCTTCAATCCGGCGGGCAATATGTTTGCCCATAACTGCTTGGGCGGCATAGGGCGTAAAGCCACACTGCTCAGCGGCGGTGAACAACCATTCCTGGTAGCGCCTTAGACACAAGTACACTGGCAATTTATCGGCGCGGGGGATGAGCGCCACCGCTGCGGCAATGACATCTTCGGCAAGTTCAATCCCCACCTCTGGATGAATCAAAAGGGTTACATACGCGCCAAAATTTCCTTTTTGGCTAGTGACATACGCCATGATTCGTCCATCTCGTTCCAAGACCCACCCGTGCCGAGGATCGGGCATACCTTCTACCTGCCGGACGATATGCGGCACACTTTGGTAATACAGGCTGCTGATGCTCACCGCGTCCAATTCTGTTGCCGGACATAACAAGCGCGGCGAATCAGGGATGGGCTGTGGCAGCCGCTGCCAGATCACCTGCCGCACATAGGAGGCAAAGCCTGCCCGCCGTAGGAGCATACAGGCATCGTTATCTTCGCTGACTTCGGCGGTGAGGGTGAACGCCCCACGCCGCCCCGCGCCAACAATCATCGCCTGAATCAACCGCGCCCAGGCTTCCTCGCCATGCGGCATGTCTGTTTGATCAACGCCCGGCGCAATAAAGACGATATGGGCGTTTGGCTCACCGATGCGGTGGCGAAATTGGGCGATATAACCACTGTCGCCATCGCGTAGGACGAACGTTGGTGTTCCTAGATCGCTAAAAGAGAACACACTCCGCAGCGCCCCTTCCATCGTTTGGACGCCTCGCGTTAGGGCGGTTTGCGAGTCAAGACTCACCCCACGCAGCGTCAGGCGGTGAATGAGCGGCAAATCGATGGGCAAAAAGGCACGAACTTCTGGTAGGGACATACACGACCCTCACACGTCATCGAACCGATATGTCAGACGTTCACGATACCTAACTCATGATTCTATCACAAGTTTCGGGGTCATTGGGAGGGAGTGCGTTGAATCGCCCGCCCCTAAAGGGGATGGGTTATGGGTAACTCACCCCACCCTAAAGGGCGGGGCTGAAAACAGGGAAAGACAAAATCCATCGATTTTGGCATGGGGGGTTGGAGATTTTGTCTTTAAGCCCCAATGGGGTGATCAGCCTTAGCGCGGGCGTTTTAACCCCGCGCCCACTGAAAACAGGGAGGACGAAAGCCTATTTTCGGCATGTGGGCTTTGACATGCGCCCGCACAACCTCACCCCCTAGCCCTTTGGGGAGTCAATTCGTTTCGTTCCTTGACAAATCTTTTCAACTTCTTAACTGACTTATCGTGTAAAATTCGTGAAAAGTTTGTGAAATTTTCGTGATGCATTTCCAACTTTTTCACACAAATCAAAACAAAAAGATGGGGAGGGCGCGGGTGTCTGCAAAAAACAAGGTGAAACATGCTGTATGCCCAACCTGTCAGCATCTTGGCAATTTTACCTTTCTTGGTGAACAAAAGTGGCCACCAGAGATCGCTGCCAAATTTGGCTTACCAGAAATCATCATTCTGTGGAGCTGCCCCAACTGCAATACGACCATCAGCGACCCCGATTTACCCTCTGTGGTAGATAGCGAGGATGATCCTATTGGAGAT
The DNA here is from genome assembly GCA_015075625.1 of Anaerolineales bacterium. NCBI lineage: Bacteria > Bacillati > Chloroflexota > Anaerolineae > Anaerolineales > Anaerolineales bacterium. Next base: position 849,044 of record JABTTZ010000001.1, read on the forward strand.
GATCTGCCAGCTGCCGAAGACTCCCTCATCCATCCGATACGGGTGGTTGAACCCTTTCCCAAATAGGGATAAACACGCTGGTGGCGTATCCTGGTGCGCCTTTCGGCTTTCTGGGCTACGCCACCACCCACGCCCCAACCCACGCATCGCGCCCATCAATGCCCGCCGGAGGGAGATTCGCCATCCCCACCTCTTGCCAACCCGCAAGGGGCTTCCCCACCCATTTAGACAATGCCTCAAATTCGGGGAGGGTGTAGGTTGTGACGAGAACGGTCTGCCGCGCCCACCGTCTTACATTCTGAAAAAAAGCTGCCCAAACCGTTCTGTGACGATCCAGATCAGGGTGACGGCAAAGCACCATATCAAACGGATCACAAAAGGGGAGAGCGCACACATCGGCACAGAGAATCATCGTTTGCAGCAAGGGCTGGCGAGGAAGTTCGGTGGGGTCAGCATCGACGCCAATCAGGGTGGCATCTTGCCATAAAGCGTGAAGAATATCCCTCGTGTGGCACGCCCCGCAGCCCACGTCTAGAACAGTTGCCGGCGCGGGGAGTGCGCTGAGGGCTGCCTTAAACCGAGACATCTGGGCGGTATTCACCGAAAACATCGCGCAGCACGCGGCATATTTCCCCTAGTGTTGCCTCGCGCTCCACTGCCTCTACAAAGAGCGGCATAAGGGCTTCCCGTCCCCGTGCCGCCGTTTCAATCTGACTTAGAATCTCGCTCACCTTGCCGTTATCCCGCCGCGCCCGGAGGTCTGCCAAACGCGCCCGCTGGTTTGCCTCTATGCCTGGGTCTACATGAAGGGTGGCAATCGGCGCTTCTTCGTTGAGGGCAAACTTGTTCACGCCAACGATCACCTGTTCACCGTGTTCCACCGCCCGTTGATAGGCATAGGCGGCATCTTGGATTTCCCTCTGCACAAAGCCGCGCTCTATCGCCCTGAGCGCCCCGCCCATCGCATCAATCTGGGCGATGTACTCACGGGCGCGGGTTTCTAGGGCATCCGTCAGCGATTCCACATAGTAGCTGCCAGCAAGCGGGTCTACGGTGTCGGCAGCGCCGCTTTCATAGGCGATGATTTGTTGGGTACGCAGCGCCACCTGTACGGCTGATTCGGTGGGGAGCGCCAGCGCCTCGTCAAGGCTGTTCGTGTGCAGGCTTTGCGTCCCGCCGAGAACAGCCGAGAGCGCCTGAATCGTGACGCGGGCGACATTGTTCACGGGCTGTTGGGCGGTCAGTGTGCTGCCGCCCGTTTGGGTATGGAAGCGAAGCTGCCACGATTTTGGATTCTTCGCCCCAAACCGTTCGCGCATAATCCCCGCCCACAAGCGCCGTGCCGCCCGAAACTTGGCGACTTCCTCAAAAAATTGGTTGTGGGCGTTGAAGAAGAAGGATAGCTGCGGAGCGAAATCATCCACCGCCATCCCCGCCTCAAGCGCCGCTTGGACGTAGGCAATGGCGTTCGCTAGGGTGAAGGCAACTTCCTGCGCGGCGGTACTGCCCGCCTCCCGAATATGGTAGCCGCTGATGCTGATCGTATTCCAATGGGGGACATGATCTTTGCAATAGGCGAACAAGTCGGTGATCAAGCGCATCGAGGGCGCAGGCGGGAAAATATACGTCCCCCGTGCAATGTATTCCTTCAAAATATCGTTCTGCACCGTCCCCCGTAGTTTGTTGGCGGGGACGCCCTGCCGCTTCCCGACGGCGATATAGAGGGCGAGCAGAATCGTCGCTGGCGCGTTGATCGTCATGGAAGTGCTGACCTGATCGAGAGGGATTTGGTCGAAAAGCTGCGCCATATCGTGAATCGTGGCGATGCTCACCCCGACCTTGCCCACCTCCCCCAACGCCATCGGATCATCAGCATCGTAGCCAATCTGGGTGGGGAGATCAAAGGCAACCGACAGCCCGCTTTGCCCCTGCGCCAGCAAAAACCGATAGCGGGCGTTTGATTCTTCGGCGGTGGCGTACCCCGCATATTGGCGCATTGTCCAAAAGCGCGAGCGGTACATCGTCGGTTGGATTCCTCGTGTATAGGGGTACTCACCGGGGAAGCCTAATTTTTGGTTGTAGATCATGTCGTCTGCGGCGGTGGGAAGGTAGAGCCGCTCTACAGGAATGCCAGAGGAGGTGACAAACGCTTCGGCGCGTTCAGGCGATTTGGCAAGGGTCGGTTGGAGCGTTTTCCCTTCCCATTCGGCACGCGCATCGTGAAGGGTTGGGGGCGTTTTCGTCGTCATAATCGTAAATCCTATGAATGCTATTCTTTTTCATCTGGCGTGAACGGAAATAACCCTTTTTCACTATCTATGTCTCTGAAATTATCAAAGGTCAGGTCACGGATCGGCAGATTATGATCCTGTTTCAGCTTATGAAAGAGTGCCGAGTAGCTCTCTTTGATGGTGGGGAGGCGATCCAAGCCCAACGCTACCAAGCACCGTCTAATCGCCTCTGGCTCACCTTCGATCTCAACGAACGTCCCAATGGGAAGCTCATCCAGAACAACTTCGCAGCCATCAAGGGTGTAGGTGGTGCGGTACTTTTCATAGACCCACGTCGGAGTGAATCCAATACGCTGCAAGAGCATATCCGCCGCCTCAAAATCATCAACGCCGATCTCAATTTCGGTGCGGGTGGTGCTGCCGTAAGCGCCGAGAGCGGCTGGTTCTTTGTATGTTAGCCGGGCGGCGTTATCTTGCCGCAGGCGCAGCACACGCCCACTTCCGGTCAGCGTTTGGGCTGGATCATCGTAGTGGATATTGCGCTCGTAGACACGGGGTGTTTTCAGGGTTGCGCCGATTCCCTCTAAGCGTTTGGCGATGAGCGCAAGGTCAGGAACGCGCAGTTTTACCTCGGTTTCGGTATGCTTATCCATGATGATCACCCTCCCCGCCGTATTTCGAGGTGGCTGCCAAAGGCGGCTTCAAAGACATCGGCGTGCTGTTCTGCCGCCCATACAGAGACAGCAACATCGTGGTTGGCATAAATATCCAAATGGGCAGCGTCATTACGCATTCGCAGCTTCACTTCACGTACTGCCCCATCACGGCTGCGATCCAACTGCTCGGCAAGGCGCAGGCAGGCGGTGATCTTCAGCAGACGGCGATCATCGTCTGTTTCCAAAACGCCGCTCAGTTCGCCCGTGCTTGGTTTTCCCTTGCGGTGGTAAAGGGTGGCGAGGGCGATGAGGGCAAGTTCCCGATGGGAATAGCCGGGCAAGCCCGAATTCAGAATGAGGTAGTAACTATGCCGATGATGATCGTTGTAATCAATGTTCATCCCAATATCGTGCAGCATACAGGCTGCCCATAGCAGTTCCCGTTCCGCCGCTGTCATGAGGGGGTCTTCGGTTAGCCGCGCCACTTGGTCGAACAAGGAGAGCGCCAGCGCTGCCACATGGTCGCCATGCTCGGCTTGAAAAGCATACAAATGCGCCATATTCATGACGCTTGCTTGGCGAACATTCTCGAACAGGGATGGGGATTCACCTTCCAAAAAGCGTTCATAAAACAGCCCTTCGCGGACGCCCTGACTGCATACGATCATCTGCGGGGAGTCGGAAAAACGGAGACATTCATCAACAACCAACGCCCCACCGAGGGCAATATCGGCGCGGTCTGCCTTCATTCCGGGTATGCCCCGCCGTTCGGAGATCGTCAGCGATTCCATCTTCTTCACCATGCGCTGGAAATCATCGCGCTGGACGATATACCCGTGCAGTTCATCAAGGGGATAGCCCTTCATTTTCTGAACAAGCCGTCCGGCATTCCGCAGCGAGCCGCCCTGCCCAACAAGGCGAAAGCCTTTTTCGTGCTTAAACCACGCGCTGATCGTATCGAGGTGTTTCCGCACATGATTGCGCAAGGTGTTCAAAGCTTCTTTGCCCGGCGGGGCGTTGGGCAGCCAATCTTCGGTCATACGCACCGCCCCAAGCGGGAACGAAACCGCCCGCACGCTGCGCCGATTTTCCACCCGCGTTACTTCCAAACTTCCCCCGCCGAGGTCAATGACAAAGCCGTTTTCGAGAATGGTGCTGTTTTCAGCGGCAACATAGCCATAGTAGGCTTCCTCTGCCTCGCTGAGAACGCGCACGGTGATGCCCGACTCGTCCTCCACGCGCCGTAAAAATTCCGCTTGGTTGGCGGCATCACGCACGGCGCTGGTGGCGGCGGCAACGATATCCGTAATTTTTTGGGAGTCGCAGAAGGAACGGTATAACTGCATCACCTCTACGGCATGATCCATCGCCGGAGCGGAAAGTTTCCCCGTTGCCCCCAAACCATGCACCAAACGGACGTTTTCCCGCACTTCATCGGTCACTTTGAAATAATGATGCGGTTGGTAGGTGATCACAATCAGCCGAAAGCTGTTCGATCCCACGTCAATAATGGCGACCTTTTTGGGGTTGTTGAGGCTCTCAGGGGTGAGGCGAAGGTGGTCAAGTGATTTGAGCATGGGTGTTCCTATTTCTTTCTGTACCCTTGCTGATTGCGGGACAATCAGCCTCCTTATAAGAAGTGCGGGCTAACCACCCTCGCTCACTAGGCTACAAGAAGAAAGCGATTATAACGACGCCCGCAAAGACCTTCAAGGGATGCGTTTGTATTCCCCTTGGACTCAGCCTTTTCGCCAAGCAAAGGGATTAAACAGGCGTGGCGCAAAAGCTGGAACGGTGCGGATATAGTCGGCGTATTCGGGACGACGGTCTTTGATGTCCCGCTCCAACATGGCAACCCCAGAGACGCGCAGCAGAAGCCATGTCATGAGGATGGGGGCAAAAACGGTGAGCAGCCCAAAGGGGACACTCACGGCAACCAACCAATAGCCCCACCACATGGCTGAATTCCCGAAATAATTCGGGTGGCGGGAAAGCCCCCATAAGCCGCTGTTCAGCACCTTTCCCTTATTGGCGGGGTCGTTCTTGAAACGGGCAAGCTGAAGGTCGCTGACGGACTCAAAATAGAAGCCAACCCCCCATAACAGCGCTCCGGCAAGGTCAAAGAGGGTGATTGCGGCGGGTAGGGGGCTGTACTGCGCGGCAGCGGAGACGCCAGAGAGGATGCCCGCTACCACCCCTTGTGACCAAAAAACACTGAACAGGCTGACCAACCAATAGCGCTTGCCAACGCCCTCGCGCATCCGGGCATAGCGGTAGTCTTCGCCCCTGTGCTGGACGATCTTGCGCCATGTGAGGTAAAACGAGAGGCGGAAACCCCAGAGGGTGAACATCGCCGTGATCAGCAGCTTTCGCCCGCCATAGCCGCCGGGCGTTAGGGCGTAATGCGCCCACGCCGCCACCACAAAGGTCATCCCCCAAACAAGATCGATGATGCTCACATCTTTCAGAAAGACACTGATCACCCACATCAGGCTGAGGAAGATGAGGAGGATCGGGAAGGTGAGTAGGTAGAGTTCAAGGAAGGTCATGGTCCGTTTCTCCTATAGGAAATTATAGGGAAAACGCCCCTCGCTGCCCTATCCTTAGAGGCAGTCAATCGTCAAGTGGAAACTCTGACACATCAAAGGCGATCCCCGCCGCACGCAAGGCGAGGCGCTGTTGATCCCACATGGCTGTTTGGCGTTCGCGGCTATCGTGATCGTATCCCAACAGGTGCAGCGTCCCATGAATCACCAACAGGACGAACTCATCGGCACGATCATGCCCTTCGGCGGCGGCTTGTGACGCCGTGTAGGGATAGGCAAGGATCAGATCGCCCAAGTAAAGGGCGTCGTCCTCACCCGCCTCCGTGATAGCCGTTTGCAATTCTTGGGGGAGCGGTTCGGCAGGAAAAGAAAGAACATCCGTCGGCGCATCGACATCCCGATATTGGCGGTTCAGGTCACGCACGCCCTCATCGCCCATAACGATCACCGTGATCATCGTTCCTTTAGGCGCGTTGTGACGGGTAAGAACGTCAATCATCGCCGCCTGCATCCTATCCAGCGGGAGATCGGAAGCGCCGAATTCATCTTGAATGTCGATGATGTAGCCCTCTGCCGTCTGCCCAACGTTGTTGAGGTCGCTCACGGCATTGCCTCGTCTGTTGCTGCCGCCGAGAGAAGGGGGACTGCCCGCATCTCTTGGGTTGTGTTTTTCGTCACGGTGGGGTACATGATGCGGGGGTGGAACATCCCTTGTAGGCTGCTGACGAACACTTCCTGAATAATCCGCAAGTCTTTCACCGTTAAGCCGGAATCTTCCAACTGCCCACAGGTGAGGCGCGTGTGAATCAGATCGGCAATGACGCGCTCGATCTCGTCTTTGTCGTGACAGCGGCGCGAACGGACAATGGTCTCACTGGCATCGGCAAGCATCATGATCGCAGCTTCGCGGGTTTGTGGGCGCGGGCCCGGATAGGAAAAACGCTCCGCCCGCACCTTTGTTTCGTCACCGCCCATCTCTTGGAGTGCCTTATTGTAAAAGTAGATCACTTGGGTCGTTCCGTGATGCTGGGCGATAAAATCGACAATGGCTTGCGGAAGGTGATGTTTCCGCGCCATTTTGACCCCGTCAATGACATGGTTGATGATGATTCGGGCGCTTTCCTCTGGTTTTAGGCGGTCATGGGGGTTCACCGCCCCTTCCGCCTGATTTTCGACAAAGAAGGGCGGGGCAACCAGTTTTCCAATGTCATGATAAAGCGCTCCGATACGCACTAAGGGGGCATTTGCCTCAATGCGTTCGGCGGCAAGTTCGGCAAGGTTTGCCACTTGGAGGCTGTGTTGGTATGTCCCCGGCGCTTCACGCAGAAGGCGCTGGAGCAAGGGTTGGTTTGGTTGGGACAGTTCAATCAACTTCACGCCGGTGGGTAAGTTAAGCATATTGCTGACGAGATACAGCCCCACCAGACCCAAGCCCGCAGAGAGAACCCCGCTGAGCAGCGAGGCGGGAAGAAGCGCCAAGGTCCGCGAGACATCGGCATTGCGCCCTAACAACCCAAAGAGCAAGGTCAGCGACACATTGACAACGGCAATGGTCACCCCTGCCCCAAAATAGGCGCTGAGGTGTTCTTTGTGGCGCAGCGCCAACAACCCTGCCCCACCGCCCCCCGCCACCAATGCCGCGTACTCTAGCGATCCGCCGCTGATCACACCCATCATCGCCGCCAACGCTGCCGTCAGCGCCGCCGCAATGGGGAGTTCGACAAACGCAGCAACAATCAGGGTGAAGGCTGCCGCCGGATAAAGATGGTTTAAAATACCCGCATCGCCATTAAACAACCGTCCTCCGGCAAGAAAGATCAAGAATAGAATCCCGATCAGTGCCATGCGGGGTTGGTCGTTCACCAATTCTTGGTGAAAAATGTTGATGTATTTCAACATCAGGATGTAGAGCAAAAAGACAGAGAGGATCGCCGCCCCAAAAATACGCACCCGTTGATCATCGGGGCGCAGCAAGCCCAACTGGGTGAGCGCCTCCATATCGGCTTCGCTGACAATGGTCCCTGCCCGGACGACAATTTGCCCGGCGACAAAGCTGCGCGTGACCGGCTTTACGGCGTCGGCTGCCTTCGTTTTGGCCGCAGCCATACGTTCTTCGTTGTAGAACGTGTTGGGACGAATGAGCGCGGCAACCACCTTCACAATGAGGTCTGTATGCTCTTGGGGGACGGAAAAACTGATCAAGTTGGGAAGGTTGTTCACCACAGCCGTGACGCCATCTTCCCGAATCTCATTGCGCATGACGCGCTCTAAGATCGTCATCACTTGGGCATCAACAACCGTCCATGCCGTATCGGAAAGCGCCAGCAGCGCCCGATAATCTGTCTCGGTAAGAGGGACAAGGGTGTTCCTCAAAAGTTGAATCACACCGAGATCAAGGGAAATATCACTGCTGAGACGAGTCGTATTGATCTCATCCAAAAGTTTGCGCGTATATTGGACTTGCTCACGCAGGACGCCCGGGTTAGGCGGATCGTAGACCCGCGCCACCGTATCTGCGGCATTTTTGCGGGCAAGCGCGGTGAGAACTTGGCTTTCGTAGGTCAGACTGATAGGGGCGGTAATATCGCTAGGGGCAACCTGTCCGGCGGCTGACCCTGCCCCCGCTGTTGGAATCAAGGCGGGGGAGGCGACAATCAGCACCGCGCTGAGCAAAAAAGCAGCGGCAAGAATCACGGTGTTGATCCGCCGTAAGCTGACGGTTTGGTCGGCAAACATGGGTAACGCTTTCTACAATCGTTCTGTTCGGGGCAGCCTTAACCGTTCAAGACGGCTTTGACCACCTCGTTCACCAGTTTCCCATCAGCCCGCCCCTTAAGACGTGGGCTGAGGATTTTCATCACACTGCCCATGCCTTTCGCATCAGTGACGCCGGCTTCGGCAACCGCCTTACGCACTTCGATCTCAATTTCCTCCCGCGTTAGCTGCTGCGGCAAGTACGATTCAATAAGCGTCACTTCATACTGCTCTTTTTCGGCAATATCGCTGCGCCCTAGTTTTTCTGCTTCGGCAACGCTCTCGCGGCGTTTTTTGGCTTCCTTCTGAAGGAGCGTATACAGTTCGTCCTCGGTCAGCGTTTTTCGGGTGTCCACCTCAATCTGTTTAATCGCGCTGGTGAGCATCCGCAGCGCTTCGCGGCGGGGTACATCGCCCGCTTTCATCGCTACTTTCAAATCTTCGGTCAGTTTGTCTTTCGGGTGCATAACTACTTTCTATCGATTTAGATCTACCATCCCTCACTCCACATCATGTGAAGGGGAAAACCTTGCCGTCTCTGTTTGCCTCACTAACAAAGCGAGGGACAACGAGGCAAGAAAACGGTGGTATTGAAATGACCGTTATCCGGGAGGCCAGCTTAAGCGGCGACCCGCCAAGATATGGATATGGACGTGGGGAACATGCTGTCCGCCGTTCGTCCCCACATTCGTTATAAGACGATAGCCATCTCCAGCAAAGCCTTGTTCTTTGGCAATTTTCGCCGCCACAACGATCAGTTTTCCAAAGAGCGCGGCGTTCGTTTCGTCGGCGTCGTCGGCACTCTGGATGTGTTGGCGGGGAATCACTTGGATGTGTGTTGGTGCAGCAGGATAAATATCCCGAAAAGCAATGATTTCAGAGTCTTCATAGAGAAGGGTCGCCGGCATCTCGCTCCGGACGATTTTACAGAAAATGCAGTTGTCCACGCCGAGCATCCTTTCTCATGCCAAAACCATTCACACGCCTAATTGTATCACGTCATGGGGGGCTTTCGATTGGCAACTTCCCCGCCGCTTCCTGATCCACCAACCAGATGACGCGCCCCGCCTTGATAAGTTGTGCGGGAAGGCGTTCCGGCGCGTCCTCACCATAGAGTACCTCATAGAGGCGTTCCGCTTTTCCCACCCCACTGACAAGGAACATTACCACCTTTCCGGCATTAATCGCCGGAGGGGTGAGGGTGACACGCCACGAGTTTAGATGCTCGACATAGACGGGGGCAACCAAGCGTGCGGCTTCAAAGAGGAGCGGCGACCCCGGAAAAAGCGAGGCGGTATGCCCATCATCGCCCATCCCCAAGAGGATCAGATCGAAAATCACCCCGCCAACGACCCGCACATAGTGTTCCGCCCCTTCCTCTGGGGGAAGTTCGCCGTGAATGCGGTGAATATTGGCGGCGGGAAGATCAAGGCGCTCTAGAAGGGCATTTTTCGCTGTACCATAGTTGCTTGAGGAGGCATCTGGTGGCACGCAGCGCTCGTCGCCCCAATAGATATGCACTTTGTCCCAAGCGAGGCGGGTGCGCCATTCGGGGAGGGCAAGCAGGGCATACATGGGGATGGGCGTCCCACCGCCAGAGAGTGCGACATGAAACGTGCCTCGCTCAGCGATTGCTTCTCGCCCAATGCGGATAAATTCCGATGCCGCCGTCCATGCAAGGTCTGCGGCATCACGGGTGATCTGGATGTGGCGGGCGCTCACGGGCGTTAACCCCGGCGATCCTTACGCAAGAAGGTGGGAATGTCCAGATCATCGCCGGCGTAAGTGTCTTTTGCCCCGCTATCTTTATCACGTTCACGGGCGGGCGGGCGGGTCTCGCGTGCTTTGGGGGCTTCGCGGGTTGGTTCTTCACGCATTTCGCGTGTCTCCCGCTGTGTTTCGCGTGTCTCGCGCCCCTCCCGAACAGGGGGGGGGGGTTGCTCGCGGTAGCTTTCACGGGGGGCGGGTTCGATGCGTGCCGGTTCGCGGTATTGGTATTCCACTGGCTGCGGCTGCGTTCCCGTCTGGCGAATTCCCGGCACGGCAGAGCGTGGCGCATTGGCAGCATCTTGACGGCTAGGCAGGGAGGCATTCCCGCGCCAATCCGTCGCGGCGGGCTTTTGGACGGGGCGGCTGCTGAGGGGCGATTGCCGCTCAAAGCCCGTCGCAATGACGGTGATACGGACGTGATCACGCATGTTCGGGTCAATCACCGCCCCAAAGATCAATTGAACATCGGGGTGCGCTGTTTCGCGGATGATCGCGGCGGCTTCGTTCACCTCAAAGAGGCTCATATCGGGTCCGCCTGTCACATTGAACAAAATACCCCGTGCGCCGTCAATGGTCACATCAAGCAGGCTGCTGCTCACCGCAAGTTCAGCGGCTTTCCGGGCGCGGTCATCGCCAGAGGCTGTGCCAACCGCCATGAGTGCTGCCCCGCCTTCGCTCATGATTGTGCGCACATCGGCAAAGTCAAGGTTGATCAAGCCCGGGACGGTGATCACCTCGGAAATGCCCTGAATCCCTTGCCGCAAGACATCATCGGCAATGCGGAATGCCTCGTTAAGCGGAGTTTTCTTGTCCATAATTTGCAGGAGACGATCATTGGGGATCACAATGAGCGTATCGACCATACTTTTGAGGTCTTCAATGCCAGATTCGGCAGACTGATTGCGCCGTGCGCCCTCAAAGGTAAACGGACGGGTGACCACGCCAATGGTTAATGCGCCAAGTTCTTTGGCAACCTGTGCCACAACGGGCGCAGCGCCCGTCCCTGTCCCCCCACCCATCCCGCTGGTGATAAAGACCATATCCGCCCCACGCAGCGCCTCGTAGAGTTCGTCAGCGGATTCTTCCGCCGCTTTTCGCCCGATCTCTGGATTGCCACCCGCGCCAAGACCGCGTGTCAGTTTTTCGCCAATACGAATGCGCGTGCGGGCTTGGGCAAGGTTGAGCGCTTGGCTATCGGTGTTCACGGCGATAAAATCGACGCCGCCCAAGCCTTCTTCAATCATCCGATTTACGGCGTTACTACCCCCCCCACCGACCCCAACGACCTTAATCACAGCAAAATTGTTTTCCAGCGGCAGACCGTCCATAAGAGAGTTCTCCTTCAACGCCATCGCCCCCCGATGTGGTGTTTTCTAGGCGCGTCACCGCAGGGCGCAGTCCGAGATAAGGACTTTGACGAATAGTCCCATGAGTTGGTTTGTATTGTACGCCGGAAAAATGAAAAGTGAAACGATTTCTGCAACACTAGTACGAAAGTCCTACCGAATTCAAACAAGATACAACCCAACAAAGAGGGCATGTCCTCTTGATAGAAAGGGGCGTTATCAGGGGAGATTGGCAACCCTGCCGTCACTGAAGGGCGTCAAGAGGTGCGTTAGGAGGTAGAGGTGTCAGACGTTGGCGAGATCATCTTCTTCAGATCGCCCTCATGTTCATCGGCATGATCGATCAGGATTTGGATCATCGCGGCTATCGTCGTTTGCGATCCCCATGGTGAAAGGATTGCGGTGTGCAGGTTCTCGCTCGAGACAGTCTGAAGGGTGGCTTTCAACTGCTCCCGCGCCAATTCCCATTCCCGATAGACCTGCTCATAAGAGAGCGCCTCCCGTTCGGTGACGGATTGGGCATTGTAGAAATTCAAGCCCCGGTAGGCGGGGACGCCTGCCACACGCTTATCGAGGTAAGCGCGGATACAGGCGATCCCTGCTTCATCCCATCCGGTGAGATGGGCAAGAAATTCCTTGATCGACCTCCCTGGGTAAAGGATAGACGCTTTGGGGGCAATGGCATCGACAAGCATTTTGATCGTTTGGTGCGCGTGCGTTAAGCCCTGAATCAGGTGTTCGTGGTCGGCTAGGTCACTCATTGCCGTATGGCTTTCTCCATCACCCAGAATAGGGGCTAACACACGAGGCGCTGCCGGAATCGGTAAAACTGCCGCCTTCCACTGGGATAAACTCCCACGAATAGCTGCCCGGGGAGAGGACGAGGCGCAGAATACCGTGATTTTCGTTGCTGCGTGCTTCTGTCGCCCGCCATTTCGTGTTCAGGCGTGTTAGATAGCCGCCGCCTGTCCCCACCACAAATTGGCGTATCCCGTGCTTGGGATCAAGGTTCTTTGCCGAGTCCATGGGGGCAAAGCGTTCGTAATGGTGGGCATCCCCACTCAGGATCACATCCACCCCTGCCGTATAGAGGATGCGAAAGGCAGTTTTCATCCGTGAGGTTAAACCGCCCGCCCCGCTGCTGAAAACAGGGTGGTGAAAGTAGGCGAGGATGCACTCCGCAGGGTTGGCGGCAAGATCGTTGCGCAGCCATTCCATCTGCTCCGAGCGGCTGCTGGCATCGACCATGCTGTTCAGGGCGACGATGTGCCACGCCCCATAATTGAAACTGTACCAGCCCTTCTCCGCTTCCCCCGCCGCGGCGCCAAAGTATTCAAAATAGGCAGCGCCCCCATCAGGCACCCAATCATGATTCCCCGGCACAGGGCGAATACGATCTTTGTGGCGTCCCCATGTTGGCTCAAAGCAGTTGATATATTCCGTCATCGCGCCGCGTGTTTGGACATTATCACCGAGGGTGAGGATCAACCCCTCAGACTTATCAATGAGTTTTGCTGTTGCTTCGTCCGATTCATAGACACAGGCGGCAATATCGCCCGCCACAAGAAGAACAGCGTCTTGAGCGTGCGCCGGATATGCCGTGCCGAGATGGGCAAAGGCAACAACGATCAACAAGAGGGTGAGGGTGCATCGTTTACGCATTGGCTAGGGATGGATACTCAGTGGGGTGAGGAGGATGGTCATCAGCGCTCCCGCCACAATGGGAAGGAGAAAGGCAATCCGAAACAATTTGTTGTCGTAACGCAAGTGCATGAAGTATTCAACGACCAACCATGCCTTTGTGAACATCAGCCCAATAAGGAGCGGATAGCGCAGACCGGGCAGGTAAATGACGAGCAGTTCGGCAATGGTAAGCGCCGCCAACGCCCCAAAGATGACGAAATACGTCCCTTCGCTGGCGTGCCGTTCGTTATGGGTGTGATCGGCGTGATCAGACTGCGTGGTGTGTTCCATGTGGCGTGATCCTCTGATCCTCAGAGCAAGTAAACTATGGTGAAAATGAAAATCCAGACGACATCGACAAAGTGCCAGTACAGCCCGTAGTATTCGACGCCGAAGCTGTTATCCTTCGTGTAAACGCCGTTCAGCCCTTTGTTCAAGACGATGAACAGCCACCCCAAGCCGATCAAGACGTGGGTGGCGTGGAAGCCGGTGAGGGTGAAGAAGGCAAAGCCGAACGGTCCGCTGTTGAGCGTCACGCCCTCATGGGTCAGATGAGAATATTCGACCATCATGATCAGGAAAAAGGCGATGCCCGCTAGCAAATTGAGGACAAGGCTGCGCTGAAACTTGACAATGTTCCCATTGTGAAGCGCCCCTTGCGCCCGCGCCACAAAATAGCTGCTAGCCAAGAGGACAAAACTGTTCAGGCTGGTTAGGGGGATATTCAACAGCGCGTGTTCTTCGGGATGTGTCCCCCGCGCCCAAACGTAGGTGGCGATCAAGACGGTGAAAAACATGACCTCTGAGGCAAGAAACAGCCACATGGCTAACTTGCTGTTATCTTTGCTAAAGGGTGCAACCTCATGATGATCGGCGTGGGCGTGTGCCTCGGCGTGTGCCGCCGCTGCTGGGAGAGCCGTCTCTTGCTGCATGGTAATCCTTCGTGTGCTGCGCGTTATGTTATTTTACAGATTTTACACGTCAAAAACTGAGGCGATAGTAATCATAAACAGTCTTGTTGTCAAGGAAAGAGCGCCCCGCTCAGCCCTCCTTTGCCTAGCGGCGGGAGACGCTTTTTTTGACAAAACTGGCAAAAGGAAAGACAAGTTTTGCTGCTTTTACATCGCCACTGCGCAAGGCTGCTTCGTTTGCCGTCTCAAAATCGCGGTGCATATGTTGAACAAAGGCAATTTGCCTGACAACAGGCTCATGGCTGAAAAGCATAACGACAACGCTCAACCGCCCCGGCACAATAAGCGCCCACGCCGTCGGCATTTGTCTGATCTGAAAATCGGGCGAATCGCCCTTCTCTAAGGCAGCAAACATAACCCGAATGGCAGGGAGGACAGACTCCGGGTTGAGGATGTATTCGCCTAGTGTTTCCAACGGCTGCGGATCGTTGTAGAGGTACACCGCTGCGGCTTGGGCAATCCCCGTCAATTTTTTGCGGAGGGCGATGGTCTCCATACTAGAGGCATTCGGCAACCCGCCAGCTTCAACCTCCTCCAACATGGCGCTGGCAAGGTTCAGTTGCATTTGGTAATGCTCATAAATGCTGTAAAACTGTTCGCGGTTGATGTCGCCTGCCGCAAATTCATCGGCAATACGGCGCATTTTCGCCTGAATTTGGTCGATCAGGGATTTCGCTTCTGTGACAGATTTGTTCGCTGATGCCCCTGAGAACACGGTATGCCCCCTGTTAAAACACTAAAGCGATAAGCGATTTCTAGGTTGTGTTGACAGTATAATTCCCGTAGGGGCGCAAGGCACTGCGCCCATCGCCGCCGTGAGCGCCCGCCGCTAAAGCAGCGGGCTAGGAGTAGTCACCCCTGCGAGGCTTGGAACCCCTAATCCCCACCCCGTAAACAAGGAGAGAGACTCTCTCCCCCTTTCCCTGCCTACGGGGACAGGGGTTCTGAACCCCCAAAGGTCAAGACACCCTAGCTTCCCACATTCGAGAGCAATACAAGTAGGGATATGACATTTAGAAGGGCAAGGACGCCAACGATGCCCAGTGTCTTTATGTCCGTTTTTCCGCCCCCAAAAGTGATTTCCTCAGGGATCATGGCAAACCGCCGATCTGTTGTTGCGGAGAGGCTTGCCGCTGCACTTGGGTTTCCCCCGCTGGTAATCGTTGCCCCACCACTGACAATGCCGGCGCGAACAGGATCATAACTAGGGGCAATATCGCCCAAATCATCAGGGTCGAACATGGTCAACCCCCCAGAGAAATCAAAATTGTTCGTATTCCCTATCCCATAAGCAGGTTCAGGGTCAGCGGCAGGTTGATCGTAGCCCTCGGTTTCATAGGTGGCATAGCTCCCGGCGCTATCGTATCCTCCAGAGGAATCATAGCTCTGGACTGGCGTTTCGTAGCTGCTTAGGTAGCCAGCGTCGTAGGGGGCGGCTGGCGGCGGTGCAGCCGCACTATCGAAATTTCCACTCATCGAAAACGAATCAAAGGGGTTTGGTGCAGCAGAGGGCGGCGGCGAGGCATACCCTGACGATCCGGCGGGCGCATTGCTGCCAATTCCAGACTGATAGCTCTCATCATACCCCGTGCTGGCACTATAGTCATAGGTTTCTACCGTCCCTGCGCCATAGGGAGAATAGTCGCTGCTAGGGGTTGGCGATTGACTGTAATCGTAGGAATCGTAATTATAGGGATCGTAGCTGCCTGTGCTGCTTGTCGTTGGGGATGTGGTCGCCCCATAGTCTTGATAGCCGCCGTAGGGATCGTTTGGTTCAGCGGCGGGCGCTGCCGAAAATGGTCCGGCTGTGCTGCTGTAATCGCTGGCAAAAACGTTCCCGCCGCCTGACCCACTGCCAATCGGCAAACTTGCCAACCAATCGTCATATTCGGCATCCGTCGGCTGCTGAACGTGCTTTCCGCTGCCCGCTGCTGGAATACCGCCACCGCCCCAATCCATACTGGTTGGGGTGGCAGAGGGGGATTTTGGCGGGGGGTTCTTTGCTGCTTTTTGGGCTTGGAGTGTCTCAATCCCTTTGCGTGCTTTTTGGTTACCCGGGTTCACGGTGAGGACGTTCTGAAGGCAGATGATCTGCTCATCAATTGTTTCCACACAGCCGCTCAACCACAACCACGCCTGTTCATGGCGTTCATCTTGCTCTACCACATGTTCCAAGATACGCCGTGCTTCTTGGCGTTTACTCGCCTTCAGCGCCGCCACTGCTTGTTGGACAAGGAAATCAAGCTGACTCATCGTGCCTCTTCCTAATCTTCAATATCACCGATGATTCCCTGCAACATGGCATCATCAAAAGAGATCGTATCTGAGTTTCCTAACCCCTCTGCCCCAATACGATCCGGGTCAAAAAGGGCATCCGCCTGATCAAGATCGATCTGATCGAGTTGGTCAAAGAGGGACATATCCATGTTAATTTCGGGCGCGGGCGGCTCGGCGGCACGCCCACGCCGGGGGGGGCGCTCTGGCTCAACATGTTTGCGCACCTCCCGCGAATCGCTGGCGCGGCTTGGTGGAGGGGGTTCAGCACGCACGGCGGGAACTTCTTGAGTCATGGTTCGGCGGCGCTTCGGCATTTCGGCGGGGGCTGCCTGCGGGGTGGGAATCGACGGACGCGGGTCAAAGGCAACCTGCCCAATCACCTTTAGCATGTCGTTCACCGCAGTAAACCCATAGCGTTTGACATTCCCTAAGGCGCTGGCAGGGGCATTCCCCTCAAAGACGAGGGCGAGGTAATGGTGCAACCCCACCGCCAATCCAAACAACACAGATCGCTCGCCCTCATAGAATTTCAACACACGGGGCTGTTCGCCAACGATGGGGAGCATTTTCATTGTGCTACCAAAGCCCGGCGCAAGCGCTTCGGCAAGTAGATCACGATCAAAATAGCCGGCTGCCCCCGCATAGGTAAGCACCTTCCCGTTGCGATCTGCAAGGACAATAGCCATCGCCCCAACATCGCGCATGAGGCGGAGCATCACAGGCTTGATCGGTTCATCGTTCAAGCCAGGGACGGGGATAATTTCTTCGGGCTTTGTTTCTTTGGTCACCGCTTCGGGTCCGTCAAGGGCAACCCGTAGTTCGCGGATGAATAATTCCGGGGCAAAGGGGCGCCGTAAATAGGCAAACATCGCCCCGGCGCGATCTTCCTCATCCAGTTCAGGATCATCTTCATCGGCAACCACGATGATCGGCAAGGCGGCGAGTTCTCGTTTGGCGGTGATTGCCACCATCGCGCCGTTCATCGTCCCCGCAATGCCTTGTGCGGTGATCAAAATATCTGGTGAACTGATTTTGAGCTCAGAGAGGGCATCATCGCCTGTATAGGTTTCGATCAGACGCGGACGCCTCCCCATAAGTTCCATCGCGGCACGCACGATCTGATGCAGGTTCTGTCTGGCGTCAACAACGATGATTCGCGGGTTTAATTGGGGCATGGCGTTCTACATATCCTTGCCTAAGCCTAATGTTTTGGGGAACACTCCCTTTCATTATAGCTTATGTAAGCTCGAACGCATCTCAAAGCCGTTGCAAAAGGGGAGAGTCAGAGGGCAGTTAGAGTCAGAGACTATGGAGGGGGTGCCTCCGTTGGGGCAAGGGGTGGGATTGTTGTGGTGCCATCTGGAATCGGTTGGGGTCGTAAGTTGTTCAGCGCCCGCAGGCTGATCTCACCATAGCCGAGGAAGATGGTGAAGACGAACGCCGCCGCTAGGGGAAGCCACCATACTGATTTTTGGGGGGGATTTTTTGCCGAGGTCGTCTGTGAGCCAATATCGGGACTGTTTAGCACGCGAATCACCTGAAGGGCGGCGAAGGCGAGAAACCCCAAAAAAGCCGCTGCCAGCAGCCAGCGCCCCTCAAAAAGCTGCCCAGGATCGTTTTGGCGTTCTCCCCCCAACCAGTAGAACAGATCAAATTCAGCTTGCGTCCGTTCGATCAAGGGGCGTACTGCTCCCCACCCTCCAGCGAGGGCAATTCCCCCCCACGCTGAGCGAGTGGCATAGCTGGTATAGGCGGCGAACCCGCCCACCAGCCACCACGCGGGGATGGCTGCCATGCCGAATTCTGTTGCCACCAGACCAAACAGACCAAAGAGGAAGGCGGCTAGGATAGCCCCACGTCCACGCCCTAAACGCCCCGCTGCTGACTGAAAAAAGCCCCACATGAATATGCCCTGACACAGTGGGACAATCACCCCTAATTGAAGGGCGACAATGGCAGGACGCGCCGCATCGGTGAGCGGCTGCGGAGTGGCTAACGCGCCAACACCCACCGTTAACCCATAGGTGGCAACATAGAGAATCCATGTCGCCGGCAGCCATAACAGCACCCCGATCCCAATACACCAAACAAACTGCCAAAGGTGCAGCCCGCGCCCTAGAATCGTCGCGAGGGCTGTTTGGCTCAATGCCAGTGCCAAAACCGTCCCCCCTCCGGCAAAGATGAGGGCGGCGACAAACCGCACCAATCCGCTTTCAATGCCCTGTCCCAACCCGATCACGAGGCTTGCCGTCCCCACAAAGGCGATCAGGTAGAGCAGGCTGGCGGCGAAAAGGGGCGGCGGCGTGCCAATGTGTTGATCCGTTAGATCGGTCATTGTCGCTTAGTGCCGTGCTTCCCATTCGCGCATCATCGCGGCGAGGAATTCCCGTACATCGGGGTCAACAATATCGCCAATACTTTCGTAGTAATGCCCGTCAACCTCAATGATCACGCCTTGATCGTGCGAGGGGCGAATGTGGATGCTGCGCACGGCAAACTCAGGGTGCGCCAAGAGCTTAAACTGAAGGAATTCTTCAACCGCCTCGGCAATACCAGCCGGACTTTCCGGCTCGGCGGTTGTTCCCCGCCGTCCAAACACACTTCGTTTGGGTTTGCTCTCCGCCGCCTCATAGGTTGCGGTGCGCGTTTTCATGCTTCCGGGCAGCCCGCTGCTTGCATCAGGCATTTCTAGGGCGGGGCGTCCCCCCCCACCAATGGAGGGCGAGGGGGGGAATCCCTCGCTCATGGCGAGAAGTTCGCGCAGAATCGTGTTGAACCGCCGTTGCAAGTCAGGGTTGCGAATCTCGCCAGCGGCACGGTAGTGTGTCCCGCCCATTTGAATGATCAAACTTCCGTCGTTGAGGTCGCGCCATAGGCGCATCACCTCTACGGAATCACCGAGGTCACTCATCGTCGGCTCAGCGGGCATAGGAATTGTCCTTTCCTGTGAAATGGCTGGTACAGAGGCGGGTGGGGGCGGCGTGGCGAGAATTTCCGCTTCGATAAACGTTTCTTCTCGATGCCCTTCTGAATCTGTGTGAAGGGGGGGGATTGGCGTCCCCACCCCCAACAAGAGATCAAGATCGGGTTCGGGAAGGGGCGCGAGCATCTCGCCGGGGGATGGGAGTGCTGCCCGTAATGCGTTCAACATGCCCCCACCGCGCTTTGTTTCGCGGGGTTGCGCCGGAATGGGCGAGGGGGCGACATGCGGCGGACGCAGCCCGCTCGGTTTGCTTGGTGGGCTATAGGGCAAGCCCATTCGCTCGGCACGGGCGCGGCGGCGGCGTTCGGCGGCACGACGAAAGACAAGCGTCATGGCAAAAATATAAAGCACTCCAAAGACTACCGGAGCAATCAAAATGGGCAGCGGAATTTGCTGCAAAAAATCGAAATCGCCTGAGCCGCTCACGGTACGTTTTCTCCTCCCTTTACCTTTGCTGCTTTTACCGCTTTCTTGGGGTGGGTGTCCTTCGGCGCGGGTTGGCAGGTTGGGCAGAAGTGCGTTCCTCGCCCACCAACGCGGATCGTGGTGATTGGCGTCCCACAATCAGGGCAGGGAAGGTGTTCGTTCCCCCGCGCCCGATACACCTTAAAATGATTCTGCATTTCCCCCGCCGCGCCTTGCGGGTCACGATACCACCCGATGGTTGCCCCGTTGTGGGCAATGCCGGCGTTCAACACAGCGCGGATCGCGCTGTGCAGTGCGGTGCTTTCTTTGGTACTAAGGCTGTCTGCTTTACGCAGAGGGTGCAGCCGCGCTTGGTGCAAGGCTTCGTCGGCATAGATGTTGCCGACTCCAGCGATGAACGATTGATCAAGCAAGAGCGCTTTTAGAACGCCGCTGCGCCCGTTTAGCCGTGCTTGGAACGCCGCCGCCGTAAAGGAATCTTCTAACGGTTCGGGACCCAAATCGGGCAAGACTTCGGCAGGATCGCCGCACAGATAGACCCGCCCAAAACGCCGCGAGTCCGAAAAGCGCAGTTCCCGCCCATCATCCAAGGGGAAATGCACGCGCAGCCAGCGATCAAAGGGATTCATCTCCCCCACTGGCACAACATACAAATGCCCAGTCATCTTCAGATGGACAATCAGCGTATCCCGATCCAACCGAAAGAGGAGATATTTTGCCCGCCGTTCCACGGCTTGAACGCTTTGCCCGACAATGCGGCTTGCCATTGCCTCGTGGGGGAGGTTCGTCATGCTGCGGGTAGGGCGGGGAAAAGAGGCGGTTTGGATCGTTCGCCCCACCAGCATTGGGCGCAGCACCCGTACAACAGTTTCGACTTCAGGTAATTCTGGCATAACCCCAATTGTAGCACGGGGGAGGGGGAAGGCGATTGTCCAAAAGGTGTCAACATCTGTTATTACATGCCGTACCCTCACTGGCTGGACGGCAACCAGCCTTCTTACAAGAAGGACGGGCGTCGTTCGTTTGCCCTTGATCACCACCGCCTGCCCATCGGTAAGTCTATCGTGATAAGCGGGACAGTCAATCACTGAGGGGTCAATCTCGTTGAAAAATGCTGTAGGATGCCTGTGAGGATGAGTATCTGTAGAAAGCCGACTCGCTGACTCTTGATTCCCCTCCGCTCTTGGGCTATTATGGCTCGGTTGGTAAACACGAACATTCGAGACCTAACCAATGACTCAAAATGCGACCTTAATTACCGCCCTAAACATGATTCAAGTCCTTGTCTCGATAGGGTTGGTGGTGGTGATCATCCTTCAGGCAAAAGGGAGCGGGATCGGTAATTTGCTCGGCGGCGGGGACACCGGTTTGGGCATTGCCAAAACACGGCGTGGTTTGGAGAAAACGCTCTTTCAGATCACGATTTTTCTTGCCGGGGTGTTCCTCATTGTGGCGATTATTCGCCTGATGCTTCAGAACTAACCACACTCTACATGCGACAAGGCAACCGCCTGCCCCTTGCGGCACTGCTGTTTTCGCTCATCCTTCTCGGCGTGGTTGTTCTCACACGCCCCGCCGAGACCCCATCGGTGACGCTTACCCCTACACGGCGGGTCACCAGTGCGGTGACGATCATCGCCGCCATTCCACCCACCCCCACCGCCGCCCCAACCTTCACCCCGGCGCCCACGCTCCCTCCCCGTCCGGTGGACACGACGACGCTCAATGAAGCAGTGATCACCCCCACCTGTTTTCTCAAGGTGAATCCGCTCTTGGCTGGCTATAATGCTGCCGATAGAGACGCCGCCGCGCTCATTTTTGAAGGGCTAATGACCCTTGATCCCTATGGAGCGCCCATTCCCCTCCTCGCAGCGGAGACGCCGCGTATCTCCGGCGATGGGCTTACCTATGTGATCCGCCTTCGCCAAGATGTCCGCTGGCAGGATGGCGAGCCGTTCAGTGCCGATGATGTCGCTTATACCATTGCCCTGATGCAAGACCCTGCCTTCCCCGGCGCCGCCGAACTCTATACCTTTTGGCGGACGGTGGAACTTGATGTCCTCGATCCCTACACGGTACGTTTTACGTTGGCACAACCGCTAGGGATATTTTTAGATTATTTGCGGATTGGAATCTTGCCCGAACACGCCTTGCGCGGGACAAGCGGCGAGGCGCTGCGCACGCACCCCTTTAACCTTGCCCCGATTGGGACGGGCGCCTATCAATTCGATGGATTGATTGGCGATGGCACACGGCTTACCGGATTGCGCTTGCGGCGGGCGACGACCCACACGGCGCGTCCCGAAGGCGCATCAGGCTACAGCGTGACGACGATCACGCTGCGTTGTTACCCCACGTGGGAGGATGCCATTGCTGCCTACAGTCGCGGGGACGTTCTGACCATCAGTGACATTCCCTCAAGCGTGGTCAACCAGATCAGCAGTTTGCCGCTGTTGCCGCTTGCCGCCTACCGTCCCGCGCTAGGGGCGGTAATTTACAACTACACTCGTGATTCGGTAGCGTTTTTCCGCGATCAACGGATGCGTCGGGCGTTGGCATTGGCAACAGATCGCCAAACGCTGGTGACGAATTATCTGAAAGATCGGGCAATTGTTGCCGATAGCCCTATTTTGCCCAACTCATGGGCATATGCGCCGGGGGCGAACTGCCCTACCTATAACCCGGATAGCCCAAGCGCCGCCCGCGATTCCCTGTCTCTTGTCCAGATTACGCCGCCGCCCGATCCAAATACCGGCGTAACACCCTCTGAATACCGCTTTGAACTGCTTGTCCCGAATGATGCGGGGTTGGCAGCCCTGGCACAGGCAATGAGCGATGGCTGGCGCGAACGCTTGAGTATTCGCGTTGATCTTGTCGTGGTGGACGCGACCACCTTTCGGGAACGGTTGATCGCGGGCAGTTTCGATGCGGCTCTTGTTGAACTGAACCTTGCCCCTAGCGCCGATCCCGACCCTTACAGCTTGTGGCGGCAAATGCCTAGCGAAGGGGGGTTGAACTTTGGCGGCTTGAGTGATCGGCTGATTGCTGAACTGGTGGAGGAAGGGCGCATGGCAACGGGCGCCGTGCGTGTCGATGTCTACCGTCGTTTCCAACAAACCTTTTGTGACCGCGCCTCGGCGTTGGTGATCTATTTTCCGGTGACCTATTACGGGGTAGATACCCTTCTTTCCGGCGTACAGCTTGGCTTTCTCAGCCAGCCAGGGGATCGTTTCCGAACCCTTCGTGAGTGGGTAATCGCCCCCTCCCGCTAAACGGCACCGAACACAAAGAAGGGCGACTGATGCACACCCGGACATTTGCGCTGCCCCTTCCCGACAGCATCGATCACGCCGATTTAGTCACGCGGCGGGAACGGTTGCTGTTGATTCTCGCCGCCTTCTTTGTAGGGGTTGCCCATGTGGGAACAACCCTCGCCCGCCGTCTGCCGCCGGGCGAACTTTGGACATTCGCCGTGTGGCTGGCTGCCGCCCTGTTGGGGACGCGCTTCCTCAACCGCCGCCTTCCCCACCGCGACCCCTACCTTTTTCCTGTTGTCATGCTCCTTAGTGGGTGGAGTCTTGCCCTTTTGGAGCGCGTTGCCCCTGTCTTTTCGGGGCGGCAGACCCTCTGGCTGATCGTTGCTGTGGGGATGCTCCTCCTTGTGACTGCACTCTCTGCCGACCTCCGCTGGTTAAGCGGCTATCGCTACCTCTGGTTGGGCGGTGGGTTGGCGCTCCTTGCCGTGACGATCATCGCCGGACGTAACCCCACCGACCACGGCCCGCGCTTGTGGCTGGGCGTGGAGGGCGTATTTTTCCAACCCTCTGAACTGTTGAAGATTATCCTTGTCGTGTTCATTGCCAGCTACTTTGCTGAACACCGCCTCTATACGCTTGGGAGCGGGCGGGCGGCGGCCGGAGAACCCCGTTCATTGGTGTGGCTTGCCCGCTTTTTTGCCCCCCTCGCCCTGATGTGGGGAATCAGCGTCGTCATTCTTATTTGGCAGCGCGATCTTGGCACGGCGGCGCTTTTCTTCCTTGTGTTCCTCGCTATGCTCTACTTGGCTCAGGGGCGGGCGACCCTTCTCGTCGGTGGGTTGGGGTTGTTTGCCATTGTCGGGATGATTGCCTACCTTGCCGTTGATCTCGTCCGGTTGCGGATTGATATCTGGCTTAACCCCTGGCGCGACCCACGAGGGGACGCCTTTCAGATTGTCCAAAGCCTTATGGCGGTGGCATCTGGCGGCTTGTTTGGTCAGGGGGCGGGGCATGGCTCGCCCACCTATGTCCCCGTTGTCCACTCCGATTTTATCTTTGCAGCGGTGGCGGAAGAATGGGGGTTGATCGGCGGATTGGCAGTGGTTATGTTGATCGCCTTCCTCGTCTTGCGTGGGCTGCGCCTTGCCATGCTGCACAGTGGACGACCCTTCCGCGCCTATCTTGCCGCTGGCATCAGCCTGATGATCGGTATCCAAAGCATCTTAATTTTAGGGGGTATTTTGAAGGTGATCCCGCTCACGGGCGTCACTCTCCCCTTTTTAAGCTACGGGGGAAGTTCCCTTCTGATTAGTTTTGTGATGATTGGGCTGCTGCTCGTCCTGAGCGCGGAGGTCTGACCGTGCCGCCTATGAACCATCGCCTGATGGGAATTGCTGCCGCGCTGCTCATCGCTTTTGGGATCATCGCCTTTAGTTTGACCTATTGGGGTGTTTTTGCCCCCGATCTGCTCAACCGTGAGGATAACCCCCGTCGGGTAGAGGCAGAACGGGCAATTGGGCGGGGGGCAATCTATGATCGCGCCGGAGAGCGCCTTGCTTGGTCAGATGAAGTGGGCGTTTCCCCTTCTGGGCTGCCCGTTTTTGTCCGCAGCTACAGCCCCACCCCGCAGCCCTTTGCGGTGATTGGCTACGCCAGTCTGCGCTATGGGGTGGGGGGAATCGAAGCTGCTTTTGACCCCGAACTGCGCGGAACGCTAGGGCGGGCGGAATCGGATCGCTTTTGGGGGGAATTTTTCCACCAACCACCGCACGGCGCGTCCCTCCAGCTCACGCTCGATGCTGACCTTCAGCGTCGTCTTTATGCCGCCTTTGGCAGCAGGCATGGCGCTGCTGTTGTCATTGAACTTCCCAGTGGGGCGGTACGTGCGCTGGTTACTGTGCCGGGCGTTGACCCGTCTGTGTTGGAAAACACCTTTGAGACATTGGCAAAAGACCCCGCCGCGCCCCTTCTGAATCGGGCGCTGCAAGGCGATTACCAACCCGGGGGGGCGCTTCAGCCGTTGATCCTCGCCGCCCTTCTAAACGCTGATCCAGCGCCGCCACCCATTCCAACTGAGGCGGGCGATCCCTCCGCCACACTGACGATTGGGGCGCTTCGTCTGGCGTGTCTGAGTGTTCCCCCCACCCCTTTAGAAACGCTTGATCAGGCGCTTCGCTATGGGTGTCCCACCCCGTTTGCCGCCGCCTTTGCCGCCGATTGGGAGCGTGCCGATGAGGTTTGGGCGACGCTCACCAACATGGGGCTGACCCAAACGCCAAGCCTCTCTCGGCTGCCAACTGCCAGTGGGCGTATTCCCGCCGTGTGGGGTGAACTCGGTGACCCTCTGCGCCTTCAGCGCGAGGTTGTTGGGCAAGGGGCGCTCACGGTGACGCCGCTTCAAATGGCGCTTGCCACTGCCATTCTTGCCCAAGATGGGGCGGCGCTAACCCCCTATCTGGTGACAGCCGTCTATCCCCCCGAACGCGATGCGACAGCAGATATTACCCGTTATGGCGAAGCACCGTCACCCTACAGCCTGACGCCGCTCCCGCTTGAGACGGCAGTAATTACCGCGGCGGCGGCGGGGGGGGTGCGGGCGGCAATGCCACCCCAAGCGGGCGTCGATCATGCCCACACCGCCATTGCCTATACCGGTGCATCGTCTCAAGTGTGGTTTTTGGGGTTTGGCGAAAGCCCCGATGGGCGCACATGGGTGATCGCTATCGTCGTTGAAGAATCGGATCAGGTAGATGAGGCTGTGCGCGTTGCAGCGGCGGGCTTTCGCTAATTCATCTAGGGGTGTGTCTGTTCCGCCTTCCCCAATCCGTTGGGACTCGTGCTACACTTTCCCCCACTGCGATGCGTCACTGGCATGAATCGAGGATTTCCGCCGATGAGCGATCTTGACCCCGCCACCCTCACCACCCTGCGCACGATCCTTGCCCCTAAATTGACTGACGAAGACACGCGCCGAATGCTTGTTGCCAGTGCCTTTGGCGCAGCCCATACCTTAGTGACGCAGATTACCTATGATGGCAATGCCGCCAATTGGGTGGTGAATACCTTCACCGAGGTTGCCAGTTACGACTTTCCTGATGGGGAGTACGCTTGTTGGAAATTGGTCAAGACCGCGCTTGGGTTTAAGAATTGGTTTGGGAAAACAGATACGGAAGCGCTCTTGGTGCTTGCCCCTAAACTTCAACCCGGAATTACCGAGGCAGCCATTGCCCTTGTCCGCCAGACGCCCACCGCGCCGCCGCCAGCCCTCCCCATCATCGACCCCACCATCATTCCCGCCATAGGGAACTTCCCAGAAAAATTGCCCGGTGCGGTATGGCTGTCTGTTGACACCGGAACAGTGACCATTGAACAAGGGCGCAGCAGCGCATCCGCCGTCTACAGCATCACCCCCCTCGACACGCTGAACGTCGAAGCCTTTGCCATTGCCCGCCTGTTGGTGACGAACGCCGATTTTCAGCGCTTTGAGAACGCCGCCGATGGCTACCGTTATCCGCTGTGGTGGGATTTTTCCCCAGGGGCAAAACTGTGGCGAGAGCGCAACCCGGAAGCAAAACCGACAGCCTTCGCAGGCGAAAAACTTCCGCGCACAAACCTCTCGTGGTATGAAGCCGTCGCCTATACGCGCTGGCTGACCCACCACCTGAACGAGGGCGGGAGGGAGGTTCGCCTTCCCACCGAGGCGGAATGGCAGCTAGCGGCGGGGGGAGGGAAGGGACTCATCTATCCCTATGGCAATGGGTTTGACCGCGCCAAATGCAACACAGCAGAGAGCGGGCGAAAGCAGCCGACGGCGGTTGAAACCTACAAGACAATGGGCGAAAGCCCCTGTGGGGCGTTGGATATGGCGGGGAATGTGTGGGAGTGGTGTTTAAATACGCCCAGTGATCCAGCGGGCATGATTTTGAGTGGAACATTGGTACGGGCAGCGCGTGGCGGATCCTATTACGACTCAGCGGATAGCGCCCGCACGGGCTATCGGGCGCGGTATGACCCCGGTACGCGAGCGCAAACCATTGGGATGCGGCTCATCGTCGCCGCCAAAGAATGACCGACAGACCGCTGCGCTCTAAAAGCGCACTCGCGTTCGCAATTTTCCGAGGCTAAGGTCATCTTTGTCGCGCAGGACACGCTCCCCATTGGGGATCAATTTCCGCCCGTTGAGGAATGTTCCATTGGTGCTGTTCAAATCAATGACGTAGATCAGATCGCCCTTCCGTTTGATGCGCACATGGAGGCGCGAAACGCCATATTCTTCAGCCCGAAACGAGGACAGATCAACAGTGGGTTGAAGGGTATCTGTTCCATGCCGCCGCCCAATGACGACTTCCTCACCTGGGGGAAGTTGAATCACCTCGCCACTAATCTCAAGGTAAATAGGCTTTTGTCCCGCCCCGGCATCCCCCGCCAGACGGTCTGATTTTGGGGGGGCAACTTCTTCCATTTTGTGGGTGCGCCCGCCGGTGACAAGGGGGGCGCCGCAGTTTCCACACACGAGTTCGCCCATGAGGAAGGGCGCCCCGCAGTTGACACATTTGAAGGTTGTGGGGTTTGTGGCGTCCGTCATGATTGCCCTTTGCTTACAGCATTTTTCAAGGAGATTGACCCCTTCGTGGTTGATAGCCCCGCTTATCACGATATACTTGCCGATGGGCTAGGCGGTGGTGATCTAAAGGGTAAACGAACAACGCCCGCCCTTCTTGTAAGAAGGCTGGTTGCAGCCCAACCAGTGAGGGTACTGCAATAAATACTCTTCAATGAACATCATTCACTACCCTCGGCGGGCATCAACGGATGAAACCAGAGGCGTCGATTCGTTTTCACCTTTGGGTTGCGGTGATTTCAGTAATCCTAGAAGGTGAAAGGGTGAAAACGTTATTGAGTATATGCGTTTTGCCGTTTTCGTCAATCTTTCCATACCCTCAACGGGCATGGACGGGTGAACACGTGTACAAAAAGAGGGGGGAGTTGCGAACGCTTAAACGACATCATTACAAAACCGCCGGAACTCGCACGAGATGCACTTATTCACCTGATCCGTTGGCGGGGGCATGTGTTCACCATCGGCAATCCAACGCATTGTTTCGAGGGCTTTTTTCACCGAGTTGCGAAGCCCCCCTGTAATTGCCACCGATTCGGCTTGACGCACTGTGATCAGGTAGAGATATCCTTTCGTCACCGGTAGACCAAAGATTTCCTCTAACATCATCCCATAAGCTGCCACTTGTGCCTTGAAGTGCGTCCCCGCCGTCCGGCTCAGCTTGTAATCTACAGGGATCAGCGTGCGCGTTGGCGTCGCTACCTCAATCACTTCGTCAATCTTCCCACTCAAACCCAACTTAGGGGCAATCAGAGTGACATTGAAGTGGCGCACCCCGCCCTCACTGTCCATTGCCTCCAACTCACGCCGTACTGCCCGCTTTGGCTCGTCCTCGTGCGCTTCTTTCCCCATCGCCATTTTTGCGGTGGTGGGGCGCACCTCCGGCAGACAGGTATGGTAATAATGGGTACGTGGGCAATAGAGATACTGCTTTAGATCCGTTACCCGGAACAACCGTGCTTCTTGGTCGGTCTCAGCCATCAGACGCTTCCTCTGGGCGGGGTTCCCCTTCCTGAGCAATTTCCATTCGCGCCGCCCAATCCTTAGCACAAATCGGAATCAATTGGATTTTTCCGCCGCCCCCGCTCTTGCGCAAAACACGTTCCAAGCGCATGAACAGTTCCTCTTGAAGGGTGTGTGTCAAGCGCCCAATGAAGGCGCTGAACTGCGTCCGATCCAGCCCGTAATCGAGGCAGGTATCGGCAATCTTTGCCCGCGCCTTGTCATCAGTAATGTCATAAACCAACAAAATGTTCATCATGGGTGTCACCATGTCGCCTTGAATGGCTCATAAAGGGGTCGTTCGCGCCGCAGAAAGGCAGCCAGCTTTCGGGCTTGCTGTTGAATTACCATCCGCAGGGGGTAACTTTTTCCCTCATGGCGAACCCCGGCATCCAAGTGCGCCAAGACCTTCTCAGCAAGGCTGCGGCAAATCTCTGGTTTGAGATTCCCCCCCTCATCTTGATCTACCTTGAAATGGCGGTTCGCCAGACCGAAAACGACGCGATCCACTGCTGTCTGGCGGAATTCTTCAATCAGATCGAGGACAAGGCTAGGTTTGCCAGGGCGGTCTGCGTGCATGAATCCGGCATAGGGATCAAGCCCTGCCACAACCAACGCCTGCTCCACCTTCCCGTAGAGAATCCCATAGCCGTAATTAAGAAGGCTGTTTACCGGATCGGTAGCCCCTCGCGTTTGGCGGCTTGTCCAGTTGTATTCAGCGGGGATCACCGCCCGAATCGCCCCCCAATAGGCTTTTGCGGCACTCCCCTCCACCGCCATAAGCCGTTCCCGAACAGCCTCCACCGTCTCTCCATCAAGGCGTTCTAAACTGGCAAGGTGATCCAAAATCGCCATATCCGCCTGACAAAGCTGCTCATAGGCATCGGGGGCGCTCTCTTTGCGCGTCTTTGCCATATAGCGCAAGGTGATCGCTTGGTTTTCGATTTTCCCCGCGGCAAATGCCAACGCCGCATCCCGCCCGCGTTGATCACCATAAGCGTAAAGCTGTTCCCGGCGGGTGAGGATTGTCCCGCCCAAACCCGCCGCATAGACCGTCCCATAGGTATGCCCCGACGGGTTGCAGAAAAAGATGGGGATTCCCCGTTCGGCACATTCAGCAATCACATCCGATGAAATACCCACACCCTTGCTGGCAACCAACACCGATTGCAAGTGCATGAGCGGCGCCTCGCAGAGCTTTTCATCGGCTTTCGTCACCCGCAGGCGTTCGCTGTGCTTGCTGATAAACGCCCCATACGTTTCCACCACGAGATGTTCCACAATTGCCATGCTGCACCTCACCCCCTAGCCTCACCATGTTCTTAAACCACCACCTGCATCACCCCGTTCCCTTTGACCGTATCCTTCCCAATCTGAAGGCACTGCCCCCAAAAAAGGTAGGGGAGGAAGGGGACAAGATGCCCCTCATAGGTTAACGCGCCCGTAAACCCACTGATCGGGCTGCTGCTGTGCGTTCGCGTGGAATGGCTGTAGATCGTGTGCCATTTGGTATCGTCCTTCACCAGCCGCACCTCTGCGGCAGCGCTCAGCAGCGATTCGTAGGGTGAGGGGATGGTATTGCCGCCATACGCCGCTTGAATGAGATCAAACCGTTCTAACAAGCGCCCCATGACCACCCGAAAGGCTGGCGTGCGCACGGGCTCCCCCCCATCGATCAGGCGGGTGGGCGTCAGAAAGCGCAGTGTGACCTGTTTGGGGGCAAGGAATTCAACATGGTTGGCAATATGTTCTGCTGTGACACACAATTGGGGGCGGCGCACGGCGTTGTATCCGGGCTGCATCAGAACTTCATAAGCATCGGTGAGAAGGTTTACCCCTTCTACGGCATGAACATCAAACCGCCCCCGTGTGGCGCCGATTCCCTTCCTTCCCATCTCTGGCAAAGCGAGGGCAACATAGGGAAACAAGGTGAAGGCTTGCCCCAAAAAGGTGACACCAAACTGAAAGCGCATCCCAGAAGGGTACTGACGTAAATCGCCCTGCTGCGGCGGGCGGAGGGTGAAGGCACGAGGGACATCCTTCCCGCGTTGGGCATTGGCATCTTCGCGCAGCATGAGCCAACAGACCGGACAGTGATCGGCATTTTCTGGTGTGTGCTGGTTGTGATCATGACCTGTTTGCGCACAGAGTGCCTCGTAAAGCGCTCCGCGTAACTGCGCTCCGGGCTGTTCGCCAAAGGTGATCGGATCGCGTGCCTCCACTGTGAAGCGGAGATGATAGATGGTCAATCCCTCCATGAGTCCTCCTTAGTCCGCTACGCGCTCGTAAAAGGTGAAGGAACGGCTTGCCCGCCGTACCTTGTAAGGCAGTAAGACGGGGCGCAGCAGACGATGCGTTCCCAATTCCAGTTTTCCCTTCCCCTTGTTTTCAGCATAGATGTTCACCCGTTGAAAGGTGGTTTCCGTGCTTGTATCGTCCACCTGCTGAATGATCCGATTCAACGGCAGCATCTCGCCAAAATCACCATTCAGCACAATGTAACCATCGGGAAGGGTATCTTGAAAGGTGGGATAATGTTGGGCTTGGACGAATGATCCACGCTTGCCTAAGGATTGAATCCCAATAAGCCAGCGGGCAGCCCGTTCTTCGCTCAGCGCGGCTGAAAACGGCAGATCAAGGGCGATCCCAAACAGCCCATCCAGATAGGCATATTCGCGGTAGGCGATGCTCGCCCCCAACGGTCCCGCATTGCGCCCCCCCCCTACCGTTTCCTGTTCATCCCCTTCGGAGGGGTCTTCGATGCTCTCGGTGATCGGTTCTTCATCCTTCTTCTCTTTTTTGGACGTGTCGGTGCGGCGGAGTTTCCACACCTTTGCAAAGGTGTTGTTGACGACAATCCGCGCTGGCGGACGGATTGCCACGTTTGCCCCGGCAAGGGTCAGCCACAGGTGTTCCCCTTCAGCAACTCCCTCCGTCCGGCAGATCACGTCCAAAAGCGCCATCTTCACCGCAAAGGGTGTCGGGATCAGCAGCGTTTTCCCGCCGGACGATGTGCTGGTGGCGGGTTTCAAGGAAAAGAGCGCCGTCGCTTCAAAATCAGCAGCGATCCACATGAGTTGATCCTTTCTGTCTCCATAAACACGCCGAGAGGCGAGATGATCGGCATCTCGGCATGTCCTAATGTTTGTATCCTTAGGCGTGGCTGTAACGCAGCGTATAGGGCGACGAACTCCCAATCAAGCCCGACATTTGCTCGGTGAATTCCGCCAGCGAGTTAAATTCCGCCGTTTTAACCACATCGGGACGAATGGGGTCAAGGTTACGGCGAATCGCCTCAATCTCTGTCTTATAGCCATCCTTCAGCGGGCTGACTGTCGGAGCGGGCGTTGCCCCGCTGCTGATGGCGATCACCCCTTCAAAATTGAGGAGATGGGGGCTTTGCGTGCTGCGCATTGCCCCGCGTGGTTCAAGGAAGGTGTAGAGCAGGCTTTCCATCAGGCGTTCGTAGCGCGTTTGGCGCTGCCCCTCCTCAATGGCATAGGTCTGGTTGATGTCGTTGAAGCCAATCCGCGCTGCCTCCACCGCGACAATCACCGCATAAACGCCTGAGGATGCCGGACGGTGGAAGATTGCCTGACCGAGGTTTGAGCCTTCCTTGTCGGTTGCGGCGGCGTCCTCTTGGCGTTTGCCCTGTCCGCGCTCGCGGGCATATTTCACATGGAAGTAGCTGTCCGTCGTCGTCACTTCGGGGACGCCCACCACCCATCCAAACTCTACAAGGCTTTTGCGGGGGAGGCTGTTTTTCCCCTCAGTGACGAGAATCCCCTCAATGTCATCCATCCCACACATCTGGAGCAGGCGGTTTAGTTTTTCCACATCAGACACTTTATCCCGTTTTACATACTCAATGAAATCAGGGTCGGCGTTGATGCGGTTGGCATTGAAGGTTTGGCAGCCCTTGCACAGCGGCACGCCGCCCCGTTCGCTGATCAGCCGGTGAAGGTGTTCCGCCTGAATGTGTTTCCACATATCCCCGCTGATGGCGTTCACGTTATGGAGGCGTCCATCTTGGGCAACAATGTTGACCATCCGCGTCTGAATCTGATTGCCTTCGCTGCCCTCGTTGTTCAGGCTGTGCAGGTCAAGCGTGGCGCGGGCGCTGATGGTCAGATTGTAGACTGATATTTTATCGGACATGGTTCAAGATTCCTTTCTGGTTCGGTTAGTCGTTTTGGTCGGATACATCGTCGCTCTCGGCGGGCGGCGCATCGGCGTCACCAGCCGGACCAACGCGGGCATAGCCATAGGCGATCAAGAGATTGGCAATCAGCGGAGCGCCATACTCATCAATCAAGGCGATGATCGCCTCCAGATCGCTCGTCGTTACATCGCGCCGGAAAAAGCGCCTATCTTCGGGGTTGCCAACCTTTGTCGAACGCTCAAGAACTTGGGCGTTTTCGGCGTTGTACTTATGGATGAACTCACTGAGTGCGGTCACAAATTCATCGGGATAGCGCCCCTTCCGCGCCAAGCCTTGGTTCAACCCATAGCGAATGTCATAGCGTGGGCGCGACTCTTTTGCTTTGGCAAATTGCGGGCTAACGGTGCTTTGCCGAATGGCGGCGGCAATGTTCTTAAAGCCCTCATTCTTCAAAATCGAGTGCAGCCCTTTTTCCTGATTCGATGTCGGGGTGGTCATCATTCCTCCTGTGATCCGAGAATAGCGGTTTCTATAAACTGGATGGAAAGTTGGTGGGCATATTTGCCGCGCTCGCGCCGCCCCATCCAATAGCTGGCGTAAGCGGTGGTGAAGTCAAAGAAGCGGTTCAATTCGCCACCGGAGACAAAATCACGCAGGGCGGAGAGCAGGTTGTAGCCATCGCCGGTGTTCTCCTCAAGTCCATAGGTCAATCGTTTCAGTTCATCCAAAGCCTCCTTTGCCGCTTGCAGGGATGCGTTATCGGCTGCGCTGATCCAGCTTGGCAGCCCGATGAAGGCAAGGTTCATCGTCGCCGGGGAGTTCCCCAAACTTTTGTAGAACGCCGTGTGAAAGCCGCTCACCAGATTGCGAGGGCGGCGTTTTTTCAATAGCATGTCCTTAAAGCTCACCCGTTGTTCGGCATAGCTGATCAGCGCCTCGCTGTAGAGAACAGCGGCGAGAATATCGGAGGTGATCGAGAGGCGGCTCACCTGCATTGCCTCCCGAAAGCGCCCCATGATCGCCCGATGATCAGCGTAATCAATATCCTGGGGGGCAAGGATGTAGGTTTTGCGGTCTTTCCCACCCTTCACCAGCCGCGTGATCGCCCCTCCAAAGAAGCCCGTCGCCTTCAAGACTTCCAAAAGCCAGAAATTATCGACATTGCCCCGGGCGATTGTGGCGATCTTGACGCGGTTCACGCCCATCCCCTGATCGGGGTTATAGAGTTGGAGCGCCGTTGCCCCTGCTGAGATTTTCCAACCATGTTCTTTATCGAGCGCCTTCCATACCATCCATACCCCATCGAGATCGTTTGGAAAGCTGCTGAACAGGTCAAAAAGCAATCCTAACAGCGCACCCTGATCGGCTTGCGCTGCGGTGTGCCACGCCTTCAGAAGGTTGTTGTAGCCGGGCAGCCCCCCCGGATTGATCGCCCGATAGATATCCCAATACGGATCGGGCGGCGGCGGCATTTGGTCGGGGGTGGCGTCTTTATTCGCTTTTCGGAAGGCGAAATAGACTTCATTTGCCGTTTTGCCCTTTTCATAATCAAACTGCCAATAGGCGCTTGGGTCTGGCAAGGTGCTTTGGTTTTTCTTCGTCCGCAGTATGGGTGCGGGCTGGATTGGGTCGGGAAAATTGACGAAATCGGCTTTCGTCAGCGATGGCGAAAGGGCAATCAGCAGGTATGTGCCGCAGTCTTGGAGGCGCAACGTATACCCTTCCTCCCCGAAGTGTCTGGCGGCAATGCGGGCGACAATCTCCGCCCATCCATAGGCAGCTAAGGTGCTGGCGAATCCGCCGCTCTGCTTGTCAACGTAAAAATTCATTGCTCTACATCCTCCTGTCCATAATCGGGCATATGAGTGATATGATTTTGAAGATATTTGAACTCTCTCTGGGCATCCTCTAATGAAATGACTGCTTCCAATGGAGTACGCTGACAAACTGCAAAAGATCGGATTTCACCGAAGCCTTGAGACAACTGCTCATTGAGGAAATCTTCCCATTCATCAAGGCGAACTTGGTCGAGATTCCAAGAAACATTAAAAGTAGGACGGAGTCTGTGAATTCGGTATAACAAGTCAGTGATTTCTCTCCCCATAAAATTTTACAACCCATTAACTGCTACTTCGACACATAGTTATGAGATGAGGATTATGGGGAAATTATTGAGATCTGTCAAGGGGGGTCAATTTCTCAACCCATCCAACAGATCCAATTGGAAAACTCTGGAGTCTGAAACCCTCAAACTCCTTCGCTTTTCATTCAACTCTTGATATACTCACGGTGCAGGCTGAATGCGAGGGTACTGGAACATTAATCTGCTACTTCGCAGGGTGCTTTCCTTGCCCGGCAGCCTGCCTTTTCCTACCCTTCCTTCACTATCCCCACTTGTGTCCCGCGCTGGTCGGCGCGGCGCAGTACCCGCGACAGCAGCATCGTCAGCATGTAGGGAAGTTCCCTCCATTCCTGCGTGATAAAGTCCTTCTCAATGCCCTTTTGTTCCTTCTTTGTGGGAAAACGCACCGCCTTACGTAAATTCGGCAGATCGGGCAGATAGGTTTCTAGCAGCCCCGCCGTGCGCCTTGTCGCCCCTTGCTCTAAATCGAACGGCTCTCTAAGCGACTCCGCATCGGGGCTGTGGTGGCGGGCAATCACGGTGAAAAGCACCTCCAGCAAGGTCTCGTCATCCCCCACCGCCTCCGTGAGGATATACAGCGCGGCAGCCGCCCCCTCAACGGCATGGGGCGGGCGGCTTGCGTGCTTCGCCGTCCGAAATTCCCGATCAAGGCGGCGGTGTTCGGCGGTGTAATTATCCGTATGGGCATACGCCGCCCCTTGCTCGTACTCGTCGGTAAGCCCGATGAAGGTCTGCCACGCTTTCACCCACGCCTGCCATTTCACGTTTAATTTCCCTGTGTCGTGAAGGATCACGGCGAGTTTTGCCATCGTTTGGATTTGCCCTTTGGGAAGATGGTATTTCGCTTCAATCTGAGCGGCGGCATAGGCTGCCTCTATCCACACAGGGGATTCAAATTCCCTGTAAACGCGCTCGATATGCGCCTCATAGGTTTCCAGACGGTAGCCATAGGGGTCATCGGGCTTATTGGTGTTCTCGCCAAGCGGCGGCTCAGCGGGGCGCTCAAAGGGGCGTCCCTCGTTGGGCAAAAATCCTCTTTCTGGGTCATAGCCAGCGAGATCAGGGTGAACGAACAAAATGGCTGCGCCAGCGAATTCCTGCGATCCGCTCACCATCGTCACCGTATATTCGGTGCGGTTCGCTTGGTCGGGATCGGGCTGGCTCACCAGCATTGCTACGCGGTATTCTGGCTCATCCGCCAAATTCTGTGCCAGCCACGTTTTCACATATCCCGCTGCTATGCCGATGTGCAGCCCAAATCCATCCAAACTGTAAGGGGAAAGACGCTTTGCCCGCAGACGTTCCAAAAGCGCCTTCGGATCATCATGAATAACGACTCTCTGTTGGAACATCTCCCGAATCAACGTCGGTGCTTTTTCATAATCGCCACCAACCATCACATCGAACATCCGCTCACGGTGAGGCAACCCCTTTGCCTTCAACTGCCCGCTTATCTGCGCATCTTGCTTCCCGTGAGCGTGGTTAATCACCGCCAACTCACCGGCATAATCAAGGACGCCATTTCGCGCCGCGAATGCCTCCCACGTTTGCCGAATAACCTCTTTATGTTCGGCATACGGGTTGACCTTCTCGCTCAGATCGATTTCCCCCTCGTCGGGATCAAGCGCCCACCGGTAGATATAGACATCGCCCACTTCGCCCTGATAGCGGGCGCAGCGCCCCGCCCGCTGGATGATCGCGTTCGCCGGAGCGAGTTCCGTGTGCAGCGTCTCGCTGGTGATATCCAATCCCACCTCAATGACCTGTGTGGCAACCAAAATGACGCTCCCCGATGAATCCGTTTCGGCATCGGCGGGCTTCCCAAAATGGCGGCGAATATCGCCTTCTATCCGGCGGCGATCCTCTGCTAAAAAGCGGCTGTGCAAGAGGATCACGCGCACCTCATCGGGGGCAGACTGGTTGATCAGGTGTGCCATCGCCTGCGCCCGTTCCACCTGATTACACAGGACGATGCTTCGCCGTTTGTGTGTGGCTAAAACACGCTCTGCGCTGAGCGGTTCATCGAGAGGATGATAACGGCGTGTCTTTTGTTGGGAGGGCAAAGCGGCGAATGCGGCATGGTCTTCTGGCGTCCCGCCGATCACCGTGGCGTTCAATTCCTTCGCCAAATCGTTCAAGAGCGGGGTGCTGAAGGTTGCCGTCATGAGGATGAACGGGCAAACCCCGTTCACGATACGCAGCATTTCCAACGCCGTTGGAAGGGTCGATTCTGGGTCATAAAGATGGAATTCGTCCAAGACAAGGTAGGAGGACAGCACCGCCCCGGCGTTCAGGTTTGCCAAACGGCGCGGCAAACTGAACGGCGCACCGAGAAAACTGCTGAGGAGTTGATCAATCGTCACAAAGGTGAGCGCCGCCTCCAAGCGCGGATCGCGCCGCTGTTCGCCCGTTTGAATATCCACGAGGGGATCGCGGCTGCTTCGTTGGTTCGTCAGGCGAATGGTGGGACTCTTTAAAAAATCACCATATGCGCTCACAAATTGGTTTGCCAACACGCGCATCGGCACGGCGTACAAGCATTTTTTCGGAAAGAGGCGGCTGTTTTCCAGCGCATTGAAAAACGGCTTGAGCGCGGCATAGGTTTTTCCCGCGCCCGGAGGGGCTTGAAGAATAACATTCTTGCCACTCAAAATCGCTTTTCCAACAGCAATCTGAAAAGGAAGAAGATCAAAATCCATCATGATTCTCACCTCGGCAGCCCATATTCATCGACATCCGACTCAATTTCATAGATGTAATTCAACCGTCTAAGATCAATCATCAGTTCCTCACGGAGGGATGGGGGTTCAATGATTTCCACATCCGCCCCCCACCCTCGAATCCATGGGAGCATTTCTTTCGGTTCGCTGACCTCGGCGCTCCATTGCAATCCACCGCTAGGGAGATCGCGGATCGTCTCGCTTGGATGCCAGCGGTTTTCGCGGACGCGCCGTATGACTTGTGGGCTGAAATGGAGGATCACACGGACGGGATCACCTTCGCCCATCCATACCCCCCAGGCATGGTTTAGGAGCGTGTTTTGATCGAAGCTGTCTGGGATGGTGAAGGGGTCGTTTGTGGTGGTGGCTTTTTCCACACGCTCTAATTTGAGCGTCATTAGGGCATCTCGCTCACGGACATAGCCCACGATGTACGTCCCTTCTCCCCAGGGAGATGGCTCAAAAAGATAGGGGGCAAGGTGGTAACTGTGCGCGTTTAGGCTGTGCAGCCCGCGATAGACGATCTTCACATAGTGGTTGTTGAGCCAGCCTTTCGTCAGCGCCTCAAAATGGGTCTCTTTTTGGAGATCGGCGGGGCGTTTGCCCGTTTCGCCAAGCGCCTCGCGGAGCGCCTCCATCATCGGTTTACGCAGCCCGTCTGCCAATTTATCCAGCGCATTGAGGATCGGGGCAATGGCATTGGATGCCTGCCGCGCCATACGCCGAGCGGCAAGGTAGAGAATCAACGACTCTGCGCTGGAAAAATCAAGGTTGTAGCGTAAGTAAGCCGGATCGAGCGCGAAGTATCCATGCCTGACTTCATAAACAGGAACGCCATTATCCTGCAATTCGCTAATGTCCCGTTGGATTGTGGATCGATCTACGCCAAAGTGTTCAGCGATTGCCTCTTTGGTAGTACCTTCATGATGATGTTTAACAAGAATATGTTGAATATCGTTTAGTCGCTGCGCTTTTGTGTAACTTCGACTCATAGATGTATGTCTCGCTAAATCAAGGATACCTCTATGATAAAAGAAAAGTGTGCAAGTATTGCACACACTGCCCGCGAATTTTTTTCACCCTGCGAGGTCGCAAAGGATGTGTTCAGTGGAGAGGATATACCCTCTCCCTCCTTCTCCTCCACAAGGGTGAGGGGGCGACACTCCCCCAACCTCCACAACGTCTGGGAAAAGGGGGATAGTTTTTGGGAGGCGACGCCCCTCAAACCCACCATGTTAGACACACCCCTCGCAAATTCGCTCTAGCCTTTTTTCCGAAAGGTGTGCTATACTTTCCCGGTATATGGTGGCTGTGGTGAAGTGGTATCACGTCTGGTTGTGGCCCAGAAGAACGTGGGTTCGAAACCCACCAGTCACCCCAACAAAAGGGGCGCTCTTTTTATCAAGAGCGCCCCTTTTGATTTGATAGGATTTACGCAGTTGAACGTGTTTACCCTGTATTCATCGAAAGGGAAAGTTTGAGGAGGAAGCCCCTTCAAAAAAATGGATTCCCCCTTCTCCCACTGGGAGAAGGGGGGTAGGGGAAGGAGGGCAACTGCGTAACGTCTATTTGATTTTCCTGATCGTATCCCGTATCCCCTCAGAAAAGGGGATACTGCGCACGCTAAGCAGGATACGCCGCACGCGCCAAGCGCCGCATCACCGCCGCCTGACGATAATGATCGACCTCATGAGCAGACATCAAGAGCAGCCATGCCGCATAGTTGACCTCCCCAAACAAGGTGTTCGTTGTCGTCTTGGTCAGGTCAGCCTTTCCCAATGTCTGGCTAAAGGCAAATTCAATCCGCGTTGTGGCGGCGGTCAGGCTTAGGCGGAGTTCTTCCGCAGGGATACCCACCTTTGCCCCTTCGCCAAACCCCTGTGCCGCCTCTGCAATATGGGGGAGTTCTGAGGCGCTGCTATCCAACAGTTGATTGTAATAGCCATTCTGGGAATAAATAATATGAGTCACCGCCTCACTGATAGACCATGTGGGCGTGTTGGGTGCAATGTATGCCACTTGGGCATCGGTCAGCCCATTCAGCAGGCGGCGAAAGGCAGCGCGGATGCTCCGAAAGGTGTCAATCACATCTGTCAGAGGGTAACGACTGGATGCCTCTAGCCATGTAATCTTTTTTGTGAAGGCATCAAAAATGAGTTCATTAAATGGTTTTTGATCGATGATCATTCAGAGAGTCCTCAGCGTGTTTTCAAATACTTTAAGCTACTGGCGATTTCTTCATTGATCTCTTTACGTCGTTCTGGTGGGGCGCTCATCACAATCTGCGAAGCAAGGCCTCCACCTAAACCGACATAGGTGATTTTCACCGGGTTATCCACCCCTTTCAACTCTTTCACATCGACGAGATTTGCCAGCGGAATAAGAATCATCGGATCGGCGCGGGGAATCAGAGCGATCTCACGGCTGTTGATCAGTAGTTCGCCGGCAACCCCTGACCCACGCATCCCATTGAACCAGTGGTAATGCTCGCCCCAAATCACAGGGAGCAAGCGAACAGCAATTTCTGGGGCAACCGCGGCGGGAGAGCGTCGCAGTGGGGCGGTACGGGGGAGGGGAAGCTCCTCCCCTGCTGTGCTGACTGGCTTCGTCTGGCGGTAATTCTGGGGTGGAAGGATGATGTCGGTGATGTTGTAGTCAATCTCTTCGGTAATTTTCATCAGCCGCACAAGTTCGATGAACGCCGATTTGAACTCGCCACGAAAATCCACCCGCTGGCGGCGCGAAATACGAAAGGGAACGTCACAATCCGCAATAATGAGGGGGATAATGTCCTTTTTTTTCTCAACAAAATAGTGCCATTCATTCGCGACATTTTCTGATGCCACCGCCGCCGGCGAGAGGACGAGGAGCATCGTATCGCTGGCATCCATCCCATCCTTTACCTGATCGTCCCACCCTTTGTTCGTGGTGATGTTATTCACATCAATCCACAGAGTGACCTCATATCTGGCGAAATATTTCTCCAGAATGCGGACGAACTGTAAATCCTCCCGCGCATAGCTGATGAAGACCTTCATCCGTAGCCCCTTCGTGCGTTTGCCGTAGAGGAATTCTAGCCGAAAATACCCGCAGAGTCACCCTCTGAGAAGGGATTGAGAAAGGAAGCGCCGCTCATTCTTCAACAATATAAGCAAACAGCCCATAAGCCGCCAGTAAAAAAAGCCCATCAAGGGACGCCAACATGATCGCCCACGACGCCCAACTACTGAAGGGAAGCCCCTCAACTATGGCGCTGGAAGCGTTTACCGCGGCGATGATTACTGGCAGGGCGATGGGCAGGACGATGATCGGCAGTGTCGTCTCACGGGTGCGAGCATAAATCGCCATACTGCCAAGCAGTGTCCCCACCGCGGCAAAACCGAGTGTGCCAATGAGGATCATCACCCACCAGCCGAGGTGAAAGAGATTCGCATTGAACAGGAACAAGAGCGCCAAGGAAACGACAGCGGCGACGACGCCGGTGAACAGCCAGGCGGTGATCAACTTCCCAAAATAAAGTGCCGGACGGGGAATGGGCGAGAGCAGCAACCCATCCAACGTCCCTTTATCGGCTTCTTGGGCTAAACTGCGCCCAATCCCCACCGTGCTGGCAAAGACCACCGTCACCCATAACACGGCGGGGATTGCTGCACGGCGGGCGTCGGGGCGTGCCTCAAAGGTGTAATAAAATACCATCGTTGTCAAGACACCAAACAGCGACATGGCTGTGATCAGGCTGCGAGTGCGGAACTCTGCCCGAAGGTCTTTCGCGGCAATCTGCCAAGCGGCGCGAATCATCCTGTTACCTCGGCAAAGCGTGCGGGAAGGGTCATCATGCCCCCGGCGGCTACTTCTGCCACAAGACGCCCACTTTTTAGGATCAACGCCCCTTCACAAAGGGCTGCCGCCCGCGTCAGATCATGCAGGGTGAGAAGAATCGTCTTGCCCGCCCCTCGCCATTCCGCAATCAAGGTGTCGAGGAATGCCGCCCCACTGGGATCGAGTCCGGTATACGGTTCGTCAAAGAGCAGCACGGCGGGATCGTGCATCAGCGCACGGGCAAGGGCAAGACGCTGCCCCATTCCTCGGCTGAATGTTCCGGCACGATCCGTCGCCCGTCGCCCCAACCCCACCCGCCCCAAGAGGTCAGCCGCACGGCGTTCGGCATCCGAGCGAGGAACACCGTATAGCGTGGCATAAAACAGAAGGTTTTCAAGGGCAGTGAGATCGTCATAGAGAAGGGTTTGATGCCCGATAAACCCAATATTGGGGCGAACATGCGCCGCTTCCTGCGGGATTGCCCACCCGCCCACCGTCGCTTTTCCCGAGGTAGGGCGGGAGAGTCCAGCAAGGATGCGCATGAGTGTCGTTTTTCCCGACCCGTTAGCGCCGAGGAGAGCAAGGCACGCCCCACGCCCAACAGTGAAGGTGACCTCACGAAGCGCCCGCTGCCAGCCAAACGTTTTTGTCAAATTTTCAGCGCAGATGAGGCTGGAGAGAGTTTCCATAAAAAGGGGCAAGGTATGAGTGAGACTAAATGAATAGTGCTATTCGGCATCCTCACCTTTACATGTAGGGATACCCGTGTCGATGCTCATCGATATGGCTGATTCATTTATTTGCCAACATCATTTGGAATTTGGCGTATACTATATGAGGATTGAAGTATAGCATTCCATTGGAGGATTACAATGCGGACAAAAATCAGTCTACTTCTGATTGCTGTCGTGGTCATGTCGCTGCTTGCGGTTTCGCCCGCTCAAGCCCAAACCCATTTCTTCACTATTGATACAGGAAATAATGGTGGCGGGTGCAGTATGGGTGGTCCTACAGAGACCTTTGGCATCCAACTGAGTTACACATGGCCGGATGCCCCGCTGGATGTCACGGCAACGGTTATTGGCGGCGTGGCTGGGTTATCTGGTTCTTCTAGCAATCAATACCCACAAGGCACAGGGTTGATTAACAACCGTTCGTTCACCTTTAACAGCGTTGCTACACCATCCCCATGGTCGTTCACTGTGCAGTTGGTAGGGTATGCTGCTGGTGTAGCCAAGTACCAAGCCGTGATTAGCATCAGTTGCAGTGCGGGCGGCACAAATTATACAACGGCGATGGTGAGCGGCGGCAGCGTCGAACCAGCCTTCGGCGGACCGGGCTTGCCTGCTGGCAGCAACCTTGTTTTGGTGTTGGCA
The DNA here is from genome assembly GCA_015075625.1 of Anaerolineales bacterium. Classification (NCBI taxonomy): domain Bacteria; kingdom Bacillati; phylum Chloroflexota; class Anaerolineae; order Anaerolineales; species Anaerolineales bacterium. The sequence continues at coordinate 891,784 of JABTTZ010000001.1, forward strand.
GAGACCGGCGTTCTCACTGAGGCGGGTGGCAGCCAAACAGGGCTGACAATTAAAGCCTGCAAGACGGTGTTCATCACCCAAACCAGTACCGATGGGCGGTACGGACACGCTTTCGTGCAAGGTGGCTGGATCGATCTGAATAACACGATTGATGTGGGGGAGACATACGGTCAGCCCGGCGGCGATCCAATTTACCCGCCCTGCGTTGGCAAGTAACCCGCTCTACCCCCCTGTAAGCAATGGGGCTTGTGGGAGATTGCCCTCCCGCAAGCCCTGATAAAACGTGAATCAACACAACCCAATAACAAAAAACCCTGAAGTCTTAAAGATTTCAGGGTCATTTTTTTATTTGCATTTAGTATGGGTGAGAGAGGACTCGAACCTCTGACCTTCCGGTTATCAGCCGGATGCTCTAACCAGCTGAGCTACTCACCCGATGAGGAGCGGTCAGGCGGTGCGAAGGCACATTAACCATTGAAACGTGAGGAGAAAGGGCATCCCAGAACAAGCTCAACCGAGTTGGCGACGATGATATTACAGAAGGGGTACTCGTGTTACCTTTCACCCTCATCGCGCACAGACTCTTAGAAAGGAGGTGATCCAGCCGCAGCTTCCGCTACAGCTACCTTGTTACGACTTCGTCCCAGTCACCGACCCTGCCCTAAACGGCTGCCTCTTTGCAGTTAGCCCACCGGCTTCAGGCGTGACCAGCTCCCATGACGTGACGGGCGGTGTGTACAAGGCCCGGGAACGTATTCACCGCCGTATGGCTGACCGGCGGTTACTAGCAACTCCGACTTCATGTGGGCGGGTTGCAGCCCACAATCCGAACTGAGATCGGCTTTCGATGGATTGGCTCCGTGTTACCACTTGGCGACCCATTGTACCGACCATTGTAGCGTGTGTGTAGCCCTGGACATAAAGGCCATGCTGACTTGACGTCATCCCCACCTTCCTCCCTGCTCAACGCGGGCAGTCGGAATAGACACCGTGTAACTATTCCCGAGGGTTGCGCTCGTTACAGGACTTAACCTAACACCTCACGGCACGAGCTGACGACAGCCATGCAGCACCTGTAAACGCTCCCCGAAGGGTCGGTCAGCTTTCGCTTTCCTACCACGTCTATGTCAAGCCCAGGTAAGGTTCTTCGTGTAGCCTCGAATTAAACCACACGCTCCGCTGCTTGTGCGGGCCCCCGTCAATTCCTTTGAGTTTTAACCTTGCGGTCGTAGTCCCCAGGCGGCAGACTTAGCGCGTTGGCTTCGGCACTGAGGGGGTTGAGACCCCCAACGCCTAGTCTGCATCGTTTACGGCATGGACTACCGGGGTTTCTAATCCCGTTCGCTCCCCATGCTTTCGTGTCTGAGCGTCAGAACAGAGCTAGGACGCCGCTTTCGCCTCTGGTGTTCCTCCGGATCTCTACGCATTTCACCACTACACCCGGAATTCCACGTCCCTCTCTCTGTCTCCAGCCTCCCAGTCTGGCATAACCTCGCCCGGTTAAGCCGGGCGCTTTCATACACCACTTGGAAGACCGCCTGCACACGCTTTACGCCCAGTAAATCCGGATAACGCTTGCCACCTACGTTTTACCGCGGCTGCTGGCACGTAGTTAGCCGTGACTTTTTCTAGGGGTACAGTCCTTCCTCGTCCCCCTCAAAAGGAGTTTACGAACCGAAATCCGTCATCCTCCACGCGGCGTTGCTGGGTCAGGCTTTCGCCCATTGCCCAATATTCCTTACTGCTGCCTCCCGTAGGAGTCTGGACCGTGTGTCAGTTCCAGTGTGGGGGGTCACCCTCTCAGGTCCCCTACCCGTCGTTGGCTTGGTGAGCCGTTACCTCACCAACTACCTGATGGGTCGCAGTCCCCTCCCTCAGCCCCGTAAGTTTTCTCAAAGTTTTCTAATGCCTTCGAGGTCATGCGGTATTAGCAACCCTTTCGGGTTGTTGTCCCCCGCTGAGGGGTAGGTCAACTACGTGTTACGCACCCGGTCGCCACTAACGTATTGCTACGTCCGTTCGACTTGCATGTATTAAGCACGCCGCCAGCGTTCATCCTGAGCCAGGATCAAACTCTCCGTCAAGTTGGTGTCCTTTCGGACAGCAGAGAAAGTTCCCTTCCTCTGACGGGTTTTTGACTTTACTGTGCTTGCCAACAGTGACTAACCGTTGGTCAAGCTACCTTGCTTGGTATGCTGTTGCTTTCTTCTCACGTTTCAATTGTTAAGGTGCTCACCAACGCTGTTTGTTCAAAACAGGGGACAAAAAACCGGCTCGCGCCGGTCACAGGGGACTACCCATCCAAGATTGTTTGCACATCTTGTCTGCCGTCTTCTTACCCTGCGCCCTCTCCTTTGGTTGTTTTAAGCCGCTCAGCTTCTTCTCAGTCCCTCAGCGCCTTATGTCCCACATTCTAGCACACCTCTCCACACGCGCAAGGGGCAATTTTTTCTTTCCCTCCTTTTCGTTTCTTTTTCGTTTCATCCTCCCCTAGTTGTGCGCTCTAAGATACCCGTGCCGTTGCATTACGCCCGCTATTGTTGGGGCGATTAGGGGGACGTTGTTCGGGAAGGGGCGTCACAATGGTGATCCGTGTGCCGCGCCCGAGGGCGCTCTCAATCTTGAGCGTCGAATCGATCAATTCAGCACGCTCGTGCATATTCAGCATCCCCAAACTCATTTTGTTGCGCTCACTATAGCCGCCCATGACTGCCCCTACATCAAAGCCCGCCCCGTCGTCCTCTATTTCGGTGACAAGATAATTGTCTTTCCGATACAGCCGCACAACGTGATGACGTGCTTGGGCGTGTTTGCGGGCGTTATTGAGCGCTTCCTCCACAATATAGAAAAGCGTCCCCTGAATATGACCGGGGACAAGTTCAACAAGGTTCGGCTGCACCGCAACAGCAAGATCAAGCCCGTGCGTCTCCCGCAGTTTGCCTCGCAGTTGCTCTAGTGCAGCAGCAAGCCCCTGTGTTTCCAGAATCAGCGGGCGAAGGGTGAACAACATATGGCGGATTTCATCGGTCATCCGTCGGGCGATTTCCTCAATCTTATCGAGTTCGGTGCGAACAACGCTTGGGTCGCGGTCAAACATCTGGCGGGCATAGCTCACCCGCATGGCAATGGCGGAGACTGTCTGTGTCGGTCCGTCATGCAGATCGCGGGCAAGTTTTTTCCGCGCTTCTTCATCGGCAGTGATAATTTTCTCTTTTTCCTCACGAAGGTTTTGGAAAAGCTCGGCATTTTGGAGGGCGATGCTTGCCTGCGTCCCAATGGCGCTAATCAACGCCACATGATCGCGGGAGAAGGCGTTGTATTCCGGCGATCCATAAACCAATAAACCATAGGGTTGGTAGTTCACCCGCAGGGGAATAACAAGGATTGAGTTGCATTCTTGAAAGGCGACATAGTAGCCGAGTTCAGGGTCATCAATGCCATTGTTCACAATGATTGGCTCGGCACGCTGCATTGCCTCGTAAAGGACACCGGCTTTTCCTGCCACGACGAACCGCTGGTCATGGACGGTTAACCGCCGCGAAAAGGCAACGTGCAGTTTGGCATCTGTTTCCTTGCGCAAAACCATCCCCACAAGGCGGCTGTGTTCAATGCCTTCTCGCAGCGCCATAACCCCCGCGTTCACCGCCGCTTCGAGGATTGTTTGGTAATCAAGCGTCGCGCCAATGGCAGCCGCCATCTCAGCAATGGCGGCTGATCGATCCCGCTGGGCGGCTTCGATAGCGAGTGTCCGTGCATTGTGGCGCTGAACGGTGCGGTAGCCGCGTATGCCTAAAACGGCGCTGACGATGAAAAACCCAAAGCCAATGAGGACTATCGGAAGACCAAAGTGGGTAAACCCGACCCCAATACACAGTCCCCCACCCGCTGCGAAAATCGCCGCAGTTAGTAATTCGCGGGCGGCTTCTCCGTTGGCAGCGTCGGTCACAGTCAAAACAGCCTGTCCCGCGCCCTGCACAATCTGCCCTGTGATCTGCCCCAGAATACGTTGTGCCACAAATAACCCCAAAAAACTAAGCAGCGGAAACAAAAACGCCGCAGCGTGTAGACCTGCGGCGTGATCGTTTTCGAGTGGGCGCACAAGGACTCGAACCTAGGACCTCACGGATGTGAACCGTGCGCTCTAACCAACTGAGCTATGCGCCCGACTATGGAAAACGAGTATATCATCAACTTGCGCCGCTGACAAGATGTCCTTTGGCGTTAGGATGCGTTCACCGCGTTGTCTCTATCTAAGGTAACATAGTTTTCCTGCCTAAAGCATCCCAAATTTGTTAATGTTTTTATGATGAACGAACGAGATCGTCTTCACCTCTTTGCTCCCTACCTTCCGACAGATCGCTTTCGGGCGCTCTTGAGCGGTGTCGATCTGCCGGCGCAAACGCACGGCGCTGCGCTTATGGTCGATATGTCGGGGTTCACCCAAATGGCGGTTGATCTCGTCGTCAAGTATGGTGAAAGCGCAGGTGAACGCCTCGGGCGGCGTCTGAACCCCATGTTTGAATTGATCGCCGGACAAATTTTTCATCATGGCGGCAGCGTGATTCGCTTTCTTGGTGATGGCTTTACCGCATGGTTTGATGATACCCATCGTCCCACCGCTGAAACCAGCCCACGCCCTCTCCCCGGCGTTTTGCGGGCGGTGGTTGCCGGAATGGGCATACAGGAGGTCATGCATATCTACAAAGAACTTCGCCACAAAATCTGTGTCGGCGTTGGGGAGGCGGATCGTTGGGTTGTTGGGATGCCCAGTTATGGCTTAAATGATGTCCTCTCTGGCGAAGCGGTCTCCCGCATGATCAGCCTGAGCGGAGAGGCGCAGCCAGAGCAAGTTATGGTTCACCGCGATGCGCTCCCCACCCTTCGTGCTGCCCACATTGGGCTAGAAATTACCGATACCGGGAACGCCCTCATCACCGCTGTTCCTCGGGCGATTCAAGACAGCGCCCGCGCCTACCGCTGGATGCCCTATGATGCAGGGGATGATTTGAGCGGCGCCCTAGAGCGAATTGCCCCTTTTGTTGATGCCGCCCTCCGCGAGCGAATCGAGAGCGGCATTGGGAACTTTAGCGACGAACTGCGCCACGCCATTCCTATGTTTATCCAAGTGGAGGTCTCGTCCAATGCGCTAAATCCGCAAGCCGCGCTAAATCATTATGTGTGCGGGGTTCAAGAAAAAATTGCCGTCTTTGGCGGACGGCTGATGTCCGTTGAGGTCAGCGATAAAGGAAGTGTCCTGTTCGTCGTCTTTGGTGCGCCCATCACCTATGGTGACGACGCCGAACGTGCGCTCCGCTTTGCGATGACCCTCCGCGAGATGACGGCGGGTTTGCCGAACATTGCAGCCCAAAATATCGGTGTCAGCCGAGGGCTACTGTTTGCTGGCATTGTCGGTGGGGAGATGCGTCACGAATACAGCACCATTGGCGATGAGACAAATATCGCTGCCCGCCTAATGACCGCTGCCCAAGAGGGGCAAATCCTCGTGACCTCGGCGGTGCGCAAAACGGCGGGTGGGCGTATCGTTTTCCGCGAACTCCCCTCAATCAGCGTCAAAGGGCGTGGCGAGCCGATTCCTATCTATGAGCCAATTGCCAGCCGTGCCGCCCCCACACACGAAATCCTCGGCGCATTTGTTGGACGGGAAGGGCAAATCGCTGCTCTGCGTCGGGCGGCAAGCGCCGTCATGAGCGGTTATGCCCGCGCCTTCAGTATAGAAGGGATAGAAGGAATAGGGAAAAGTCGCTTGATTCGGGAAACTGCCCAAATGCTTTCGGGGTTTCGCTTGGTGATGGGCGAATGCCTTAGTACTGGACAAGACACCCCCTATATGGCGTGGGGGACTATCCTCTATGCCCTGTTTGATTTGGGGAGCGATCTCCCCCCCGAACGCGCCGCCGCCGCCATTACTGAACAAGTTAAACGGGTGTACCCTGATGGCGTGGGGCGCTTGCCCTTTTTGGGCGATGTCTTACAACTTCCCTTTGAGGAAACCGAAACCACTGCGCAACTAGATGGCTTGACGCGGCGTGAAGCGGTTTTCGCCCTCATCACCGAGATGGTTATCGCCCTGGCAAAAGTTGCTCCTTTATTCCTTGTGATAGAAGATATGCAGTGGATTGATGAAGTCTCGGCACTTTTGGCGGTTGATCTTGTCCGCCGCCTAAGTGTAGACGCCGCGCCCATTTTGCTATGCCTTACCTTTCGCCCACTGGCAAGCAATGAGGACGTTTCTCAACACCTTTTGCAGGCACTGACAGAAACCCATTTCTACACAGCGCTCACCCTTCACGAATTTGACTTAGGCGACCTTCATGCCTTTGTCGAAGCGCATCTAGACTCCCTTACCCCGCCTGATTTGTCTACCTTCCTCTATGAACGGACGCAGGGAAATCCCTTGTTTGCCCGTGAACTTATGGATGCCCTGATCGAATCGGGCTATATCAAACAACAGGGCGATGCTGTGGTAATCATCCGTGATCTCAGCCAAGCACGCTTACCGCTCTCGATTCGGGAGCTTGTCCAAGCGCGGATTGACCGCCTCAGCGACTTGGATCGCTTGATCCTCAAAGTGGCGGCGGTGATCGGGCGCGATTTCTCCATGCGTATCCTTCATGAGAGCGTCCCTGTGCCAATCCCCGAAACGGAACTCATGCAGCGTCTGAATACGCTAGAAACACAGGAATTCGCCTACCTCATTAGCGCCGACCCCGACCCTGTTTACCGCTTTCGCCATGCCATTACCCAAGAGGTTGCCTATGAAGGCTTGCTAGGGGAACAGCGGGCAATGCTTCACCAAGCCGTTGCCGTAGCAATGCGCATCTACCAACCGGAGGCACATGAACTGCTTGCCCACCACTTTTCACACGGGCGCAACAGCGATGAGGCATGGGTCTATCTTGTTTTAGCCGGGGAGAAAGCCTTCCGCGATTATGCCAACGGCTCTGCCCTAAAATATTATGGGCAAGCACTGGATATCTCCAAAGATGACGAAGAACGGTTTGAAATTCTTCAACGCCTCATTGTGATCTATTTGCGTGTTGGCGATATGACCGATGCCTTTGAACGGCTGACCACACTTGGGTTTCTGGCTGACGAAGCGGGCGAACCTAGCTGGATTGCCGCTGCGCACCTGCTGCGTGGTCAGTATTACGCCCAGACCAGCGCCTTCCCCGACGCTTTTCGTGAGGCACAGCAGACGATCACCCTTGCCGAGTCGCTCAACGATGACAGCTTGGCATGGGAAGGGTATATGCTAATGCGCACGGCGCTGCTCAGTTTAAACCAACGGGATCGTGTCGTTCGCTCCAACCTCGATCTAAAAATGCAGCGCTTGGCAGATCGCTTGCGCGATCCGCGCCATACGATAGGCTTATTGCTCACCCAGTTTGATGATATGTATGCCGAAGACCCCGAACAGGCAATTCAAGGAGCGCATATCGCCCTGATGCGAGCTGAACAGGAAGGCAATCCCCTTTTGGTGGCGGATTGCTATGCCGTCTTGGTCGATCTCTACGTTCGGCAAAGCGACCTTGCCGCCACCTATGAGGCAGCCGAACGCCAGCGCGAACAGTTACATCAGATTGGGGATCGCCGCCGCGAAGGGCTGACCATGAACCGTCTTGGCTACCTCTTGCTTGAATTAGGGCAAATGACTGCCGCCAACCAGATGTTGCAAGATGCTTATCAAATCCTTCACCAGATTGGCGAGCGTGCGGGCAAGGCGGCAAACCTGATGAATTTAGGCTTGATTGCCGAATCACGCGGGGCGTTGGAAGAAGGCTTGGCATACATCAACCGTGCCCTTTTGGCACAACGAGAATTGAATGCAACGGTAGAGGGGACGCTCACCCTCTTTTTTCAGGGAAATATTTTGCTGGCAAAAGGGAATCTGGACGAGGCAGCAAATGCCTTTGAAACCGCTGTGGGAATCCTTGAGATAACTCCCCGTGTGCGTCATCCCCTTACCCGTGTGGAGATTGAATCGGGCTTGGGAGCGGTGGATATGGCGCGGGGGCATTATGCGACGGCACACGCACGCCTTTCCCCGCTCATCTTGCGGCTAGGACGGCGGCAAATCAGCGGGTTATGTCGTCCCACCCTCGCCTATCAACGGGCATTGACCACCTTGCTCAAAGTGGGCGATACAGAACGGGCGTCCCTCCTGAAAACAGCCTGTCGAAATGCCTTTATCCCCTTGCGCAGTTGGCTGCGCGGACGGGGTTGGGAACGCGGTTGGCTAACGACCATCCCTCACCATCGGGAGTTATTTGGAGAAGGATCATGAAACCACGAATCGGCGTCACAACCGGCTACAAAAACGGCGTTCAGCAGGTTGATCATCATTACATCCGGGCGGTTGAGGTGGGCGGCGGTATTCCGCTGATTGTTCCCATGGTCGAGGACGCATCCACTGCCCAAGAATTCGCCACCCTTCTTGATGGGTTAATCATGATTGGCGGACCCGCCATTACGAAGGGCTTGATCGGCGCACTCCCGCCCGATCTTGGGGAGACAGACCCTATACGCATCCACGCTGATGAACTGATCTTCGCCGCACTTTCGGATCGTCCTGTGTTAGGCATTTGTTATGGAATGCAGTTCATCAATGCCCAAGCCGGCGGGACAATCTACGCCGATGTCCTCGCCCAACGCCCCAACACCCTCCTCCACAGCGCAGATCGGGGCAGCCCAGGACATACGGTAACTTTTGCCGAGGGATCGCGCCTTGCCGTGCTTTTGGGGCGGCGTGAATTGGCAGTGAACAGCCACCATATTCAAGCAGTGCGCGATCTTGGTACGGGGCTGCACGCGGTGGGCTTTTCCCCAGATGGCATTATTGAAGGGTTGGAATCGGAGGATGGGCGCTTGCTTGGCGTTCAGTTTCACCCAGAGCGCATGTTGGCGGAAACACTGCCGCTTTTCGAGGGGTTTATTCAGAACTGCCGGAAGGGGTAACACCGTGACGGACGAAAACGAACGCCGCTGGCTTGCCGCTGCTCGCTTGGGAGATGAGGCGGCTTTTGGCGAACTTGTTGGTCTGCATCAAAACGCCGTCTATAACCTTGCCTACCGCATGTTAGGCAATCGGACGGAGGCGGAAGATGCTGGACAAGAGACATTCCTTCGTGCCTATGCCAACTTAGATCGCTATGATATGGATCGCCCCTTTCGGACGTGGCTGCTCTCGATTACTTCAAACTATTGTATTGACCGTTTACGCCGTCGCCGCCTGACATATCTCTCCCTTGATGAACCTCTTCCGCCAAATCCGGCACTCCAAAGTAGCGACGAAGAACCCGAAGATGCCGTAATAACAAATGAACGGAATGCATTGATTCAAAAACTGCTCAGCGATCTCTCGCCAGAGTATCGCGCCGCCGTTGTCCTTCATTATTGGTACGACTACTCGTATCAAGAGATTGCCGAAATGCTGAAAACGACGGAAAGTGCGGTGAAGAGTCGGCTTTTTCGGGCGCGGCAGGCGTTGGCGCAAAAGATCGAGACACTACCCGACGCAGCGCGTTTGGTGGGCAACTGGCAGGACGGAGACTAAGAGCGAATGAGCAAGCAAGAGAGGGAGACACCATGACCACCAATGACGACACACAGCGAGCCACCGCCTCCCAACCAGAGGATGCCAACCCCGTGCCTCAGGGAGAGACAGAAACGCATGAGACGCAGGAAAAACATCCTGATGAAGGGCTGCTTGCCGGATCGATTCGCTTGGTTGAGGAATTGTTCCGCAAGGCGGACATTCTGAAAGCGCCACCAGAATTTGCCGAGAAGGTCATTGCGGCGATTCACGAAACACAAGAAAAATCCCCGCTGTTGAAATGGCTGCGAAAGCGATTTAAGCTGCCATGGTAAAGGGGCGAGCGTTTTAGAGTCCGTTCTTCTCAATGTGGGTGCGAACGGCTTTCAAGATGTGGACGTGACCTACTCCGCCAGCTAAAGCCGGCGGCTTCTTGCAAAGCCCCGCGCCATAAGCAGCGGCTTCTCAGGCTGCGCATGACCCAACGGTCTACGTTAGCACCTGACCACCTGATCTAGGCGGACTTGGCAAGGCTAAGGCAAGGATATTTATCGCGGCGTTGACATCACGATCCAGTTCAAGCTGACAATGAGGGCGAGAATGCACCCGAACAGACAAGGCTTTTGGCAGCAACGCACCGCACCCGCTGCACCGCTGCACCGCTGAGAGGTATTCCGAGGATTGACCTGGACAAGTGCGCAGCCAGCCTCTACCGCTTTGAAGCACAGCAAGTCATTGAACAGCCCCAGACCAGCATCGTGAGCCGACAGGGAAAGGTGAGCGTTGCGCGTCATGAACGCCAAAGCAAGGTGTTCGAGGGCAATTAGTCCGTAGTGATGAACCAACCAGTCGGTTATTTTGTGCCAGAAATCCCTGCGGATGTTGGCGATATGTTCGTGCCGTTTGGCAAGGATCATACGGCAGTCGTTGCGGTTTTGTCCGCCCTTATACGCCTTGACCGCCTTTTCGGAAACGTGCCCCATTGTGCCGATGTAGTAGCTCCGACTCCATATGCTTGGCAACCGCGAACGCAGTTCTAGATATTCAGCGCATAAACTACGCCTGTACTACGGCGATATTCGACATTTTACAACTATCAGCCACACAGAGAAGGAGAAGCGGCTTCCTCTGTCGTTTTCAGGCGACAGAGGAAGCCGCGAAATTACCTATGGGTTTGTACTTAGCGCGATGTCTTAAAGCGCCGCGAACCCTCACCCGCCGTAGGGCTGTCCCATCCGCGCCCGCTCTGCCTCAATGATGGCGGTTGCTTCTGCATCCGTTGTCCCTAGTTTCTTGAACAACGCCGCCGCTTCGGGGAGCGCCACCCCCGGCTGGAGGTTACTGACCGCCCAATATCCCGTTGCCCCTGTTGGGTCGTAGATCAAAGCGTCATGGTCATCGGCGCCGTCCTCAGTATAGGTGACGATTTTCCCTACCCCAAAGAGCGGCTCTGTATAGCCCAAATAGGTATGGAGACGCTCCGCCGTGAACGGCAAAAACGGGGCGAGGAGAATCTTGAGGTTATCAATCACCCGCAGCACGACATAGACCGCCGTTCCCGCATCTGCCTTGTCCTCTTTGACTCGCTTCCAAGGGGCGCGTTTGTCAAGGTAAGCATTTGCCTCGCGCACCACCGCCATCGCCTCATTCAAGGCGGCACGGAGCTTGACCGCGCCGATCAGATCGCCCACGATAGAAAAGGCGCCTTCGGCACGGGCGAGGATCGCCTGATCGTCGTCTGTCAGCGCCCCCGGCGTGGGGATCACGCCGTCAAAGTTTTTGCGGGCAAAGCCAAGCATCCGATTGACGAGGTTGCCCCACGCGGCAACCAATTCATTGTTGTTTCGTGCCACAAAATCTGCCCAACTCCAATCGGAATCCTTGGCTTCGGGCATCGCCTGCGCCACCGCATAGCGGATCGCATCGGGATCGTAGCGTTCCAGAATATCGGGCAACCAGACCGCCCAATTGCGGCTCTTGCTGAATTTTTGCCCTTCGATGTTCATGAATTCGTTCGCCGGAACATCGTAAGGAAGGTTGATCGCCTCACCCTCGGCATATAAGCCGGAGACGCCTAAGAGTTCCGCTTGCCAGATAATCGTGTGGAACTCGATGTTGTCTTTGCCGAGGAAGTTGTAAATGCGGGCGGCGGGGTTATACCACCAGTCTTTCCATGCCTTTGGCTCACCCTGATTCGCCGCCCATTCGATGCTGGCGGTGAGGTAGCCCATGACCGCCTCGAACCAGACGTACATCCGTTTTTTCTCAAAGCCTTCCACTGGCACGGCAATACCCCAGTCAATGTCGCGGGTAATTGGGCGTCCAAGAAGGTCATCCACTTTGTTGCGCGAGACGCTGATCACGTGGGAACGCCAGTGATCTTTGTTGGTGGTGAGGTATGCCTTCAGTTGGGGGATAAACGCCTTTAGGTTGAGGAAGTAATGCTCTGTCTCGCGGATGATAGGGGTGCTGCCATCCGTCTTGCTGCGGGGGTTGATCAGGTCGAGGGCGTCCAGCAAGTTTTGACAGTTATCGCACTGATCGCCGCGTGCGTTGGGGTAATGGCAGATTGGACACTCCCCCTCCACAAAGCGATCCGGCAGAAAGCGCCCCTCGCTCTCGCTGTAAAGCTGCTTTTGCGTCTCTCGATAGAGGTAGCCGCCCGCTAAAAGGCGGCGGAAGACATCCTGCGCCACGCGGTGATGGTTCGCCGTGTCTGTGTGGGTGAACAGATCGTAGCTAATGCCAAGCGCCCGTTGGGTTTCCAAAAAGCGTTGGTGGTAGTGGGTGAACAGGTTACGCGGGGAGATGCCGCGCTTGTCCGCCTCTACAACAATGGGTGTGCCGTGCGCATCGGAGCCGCTGACCATGAGGACGCGGTTTCCGCGCAGACGGTGGTAGCGGGCGAAAATATCGGCGGGGAGGTATGCCCCTGCCAAATGCCCCACATGGAGATCGCCATTGGCGTAGGGCCACGCCACCGAGACATGAATAAACTCAGAGGTATTATCGGGCATGTTCAGAAGACTCCTTCATTGGGCTGCACGGTTCTAGGAAACAAAAAACCGCCGGAAAGCGCCAGCGGTTTCATGCCGTGTTACAGGAACAGTTGTCGGGCGTTATACGCACGCAAACTGCCATCGTTGGGGTGTCTCCCCCAACCACAGCCTTAAGCACATGAACATTCGACGATCATTCGTATCATTCATGGGGTTAAGTATCGCACGGATGCGGGGCTGTCGTCAAGTGGGGGATGGGGGCGAGATAGTGCGGCTCGCCCTCTTGGGTGAAGTATGCTCAAGGGCTTCGTATGCTAGCGCCATCCTAGCTCGATGATCTCGATGAGGGCGTGCAGCCCTCCAGAAACAACACTATGCCCACCGAGG